>NZ_NEJR01000050.1:0-840 GCF_002113165.1 Pseudomonas sp. B19(2017) | reverse complement strand
AGCGGCAACTGGAGCTTCACCCCCGGCACGCCACTGGCCAATGGAACCGTGGTCAACGCTACGGCAACCGACCCGGCCGGCAACACCAGTGCTCCGTCGAGCACCACGGTCGACTCGCTGGCCCCGGCCGCGCCAGTGGTCAACCCGAGCAACGGCACCGTGATCAATGGTACTGCCGAGCCGAACAGCACCGTGACGCTCACCGACGGTAGCGGTAATCCCATTGGCGGAGTCACCACTGACGGCAGCGGCAACTGGACGTTCACACCTGCCACGCCTCTGCCCAATGGCACCGTGGTCAACGCTACGGCGACCGATGCCGCCGGCAACACTGGCACCCCTGGAAGCACTACGGTGGACTCGTCGCTGCCGTCGATTCCACAGGTCGATCCGAGCAACGGCTCGGTGATCAGCGGCACCGCCGATGCGGGCAACACCATTATCCTCACCGATGGCAACGGCAACCCGATCGGCCAGGTCACCGCCGACGGCAGCGGTAACTGGAGCTTCACCCCTGGCGTACCGCTGCCGGATGGCACCGTGGTCAACGCGGTGGCGCGCAACCCTGGTGGGACCGAAAGTGCGCCGGCGGTGATTACCGTGGACGGCGTTGCGCCGCCCGCACCGGTGGTCGAGCCGAGCAACGGCGTGGAAATCAGCGGTACTGCCGAAGCTGGCGCAACTGTCATCCTCACCGACGGCGTCGGCAACCCGATCGGCCAGACTACCGCCGATGGCAGCGGCAATTGGTCGTTCACGCCCGGTACGCCGCTGGCCAACGGCACGGTGATCAACGCCGTGGCCCAGGACCCGGCCGGCAATACCAGCGGGCCGACCAGC
>NZ_NEJR01000049.1:0-846 GCF_002113165.1 Pseudomonas sp. B19(2017) | reverse complement strand
CCAGACCATCACTGTTGAAGCGGGCAAGACCCAGGGCAGCGTCGACTTTGAGACCCCGGCGAACGACGTCTACAACAACGGCTCGACCGTCAGCGTCACCATCGAAAGCGCCACGGGCGGTAACTTCGAGCAACTGACGCCGAACCCGACCCCGGCTCAGACCACCATCAACGATTCGGTCGACACCACCACTGCGACCCTGACGGCGACCCCGTCGGTGACCGAAGGTGGCGTCATCACCTACACGGTGACCCTGAGCAACCCGGCGCAGACCCCGGTGACTGTCACCCTGTCCAATGGCCAGACCATCACTGTTGAAGCGGGCAAGACCCAGGGCAGCGTCGACTTTGAGACCCCGGCGAACGACGTCTACAACAACGGCTCGACCGTCAGCGTCACCATCGAAAGCGCCACGGGCGGTAACTTCGAGCAACTGACGCCGAACCCGACCCCGGCTCAGACCACCATCAACGATTCGGTCGACACCACCACTGCGACCCTGACGGCGACCCCGTCGGTGACCGAAGGTGGCGTCATCACCTACACGGTGACCCTGAGCAACCCGGCGCAGACGCCGGTGACTGTGACCCTATCCAACGGCCAGACCATCACTGTTGAAGCGGGCAAGACCCAGGGCAGCGTCGACTTTGAGACCCCGGCGAACGACGTCTACAACAACGGCTCGACCGTCAGCGTCACCATCGAAAGCGCCACGGGCGGTAACTTCGAGCAACTGACGCCGAACCCGACCCCGGCTCAGACCACCATCAACGATTCGGTCGACACCACCACTGCGACCCTGACGGCGACCCCGTCGGTGACCGAAGGTGGCGTCATCACCTACAC
>NZ_NEJR01000005.1:0-324368 GCF_002113165.1 Pseudomonas sp. B19(2017) | reverse complement strand
GGGGCAATACCTGCCTTCAGGAGCGATCGGCCTCCCCGGAAGTGCTTCTTCAGCCCGACGAGAATAACCTCTCCCGCTAGGCCAGACACAACATACAAGGAGCGGCCTTGTGTCGCGAAAGGGCCGCAAAGCGGCCCCGGCAATTTCTGCTGCACAGCTGAAATCCTGGGGCCGCTTTGCGCCCCATCGCGACACAAGGCCGCTCCTACAAGGGGGGCGTCAGCTTGAGTCGGTCATTCCAGGTCGAGCTTTTCTTCCAGGCGGTCGAGGTGCTTGTGCATCAGCCCCAGCGCCGCCTCGGCATCGCCATGCTCCACGGCATCGATGATCGCTGCATGTTCCTCCCACGCGCAGTGGTCGCAGCACGGGGCTTCGTAGCGGGCGATGATCAGCGAGGTCATCGGCACCAGGCCATTGAGAAAACGCGCCAGTGGCGCATTGGCGGCCACCTGCGCCAGTTTCAGGTGAAACTCGCCGCCCAGGCGTATCGCCGCGCAACGCTCGCCGTTTTCATGGTGCTGGCGCTCACGTTCCACCAATTGCCGCAGCTGGCGAATCTGCACCGGCCGGGCGCGTTGCGCGGCCAGGGTGATCAGCGTTGTTTCAGCCAGGCGCCGGGCGCTGAGCACCTGGCGTGCCTGCTCCGGGTCGGGCGCGGCCAGATGCGCAGTGTGGCTGGGGCGCTGCACCACAACCTGCTGGTCGGACAGGCGCCCGAGCACACGGCGGATCACTGTACGGCTGACACCAAAGGCCTGGCCCAGCGCCTGTTCGGGCAACAGGCTGCCAGGCGGCAGGCGCTGTTCGAGGATGGCATCGAACAGCCGCGGGTAGATCTGCTCGGCCGACAGGCGGGTTTCGCCGGCCGCGAGCAGGGCTGGCAGGTGGGGGGCGGCGTTCATGGTCGCTCTCCTTGGGTCATGGATGCGGGTGTTCGTCCGGGATGTTCAGCGGGATGCCCATGCGCAGCCCTTCGGCCAGGATGTGCTGGCGCATCTGCGCACTGGCCTGGGCGCTGCTGCGCTCACGTATGGCGCGCACCACCGCTTCGTTTTCCTTCAGCCGAGCGGCCAGGTGCTCTGGTGAATTGCGCAGCATGTCGGCGCTCTGCTTGAGGGCATTGCCGGTCTGTTGCACCACGCTCTGGAAGATCGGATTGGTGGTCAGGGCGAACAGTGCTTCATGGAAAGCGATGTAGGCCCTGACGCCGGCTTCGCTGTCATCGGCTTCCAGTGCCTCTCGCATGTCCATCAGGGTCAGGCGCAGCTGGCCGATGTCCTGGCTGTTGGCCGACTGCGCCACCAGGCCGACAATGAAAGGTTCAAGGGTATAGCGCAGCTCCAGCACGTCGGCGAGGCTGGCGGCGGTGCTGCTGTCCAGGCCCGGTTCCTGGGCGGCAGCGTCGGCATCCAGCACCAGCACGCCCTTGCCCGGCAGCGAGCGCACCAGGCCCAGGGTTTCCAGCACGGTCACCGCTTCGCGCAGGCTGGGGCGGCTGATGCCCAGTTGTTCGGCCAGCTCGCGCTGGCCTGGCAGCATGTCGCCGGTACGCCATTGGCCGCGGGCGAGGGCCTGGCGCAGTTTTTCCACCACTGAGTTGACGACGGTCGATGAGCTGATCACGGTGCGCTCCTGGAAGGGCCGGCACCAGTGCCGGCCACGTTCGCTCAGAATTCCTGTTGATGGGGGTTGGGCTGCTTGCGTGGCGCGGGGGCGAAGCCGGGTTTGCCGTCGAGCACGTTGTGCGCACGTTCCAGGTCGATGTCCTTCTCCCAGCGGGCAATGGCCACGGTGGCCACGCAGTTGCCGATCAGGTTGGTCAGCGCCCGGCCGATGCCCATGAACCAGTCCACCGCCAGTACCAATACCAGGCCGACCACCGGGATCGCCGGCACGGCGGTCAGGGTAGCAGCAAGGATCACCAGCGCCGAGCCCGGGATGCCGTGAGCGCCCTTGGACGTCACCAGCGACACCAGCAGGATGGTCAGCAGGTCGGTCATTGCCAATGGCGTGCCGGTGGCGTTGGCAATGAACACGATGGCCAGGGTCAGGTAGATGGAGAAGCCATCGAGGTTGAACGAATAGCCGGTGGGGATCACCAGGCCGACGGTGGAACTGCCGATGCCCAGGTGCTCCAGCTTGCGCATGATCTGTGGCAGTACGGCGTCGGACGAGGCGGTGCCCAGCACGATGGTCAGTTCTTCACGCAGGTACTTGATCAGTGGCAGCAGCTTCAGGCCTGACAGGCGCATGACCGTGCCCAGCACGATCAGTACGAAGCCGGCGCAGGTCAGATAGAACAGCGCCACCAGCCCACCCAGGTGTTGCAGCGATTCCAGGCCGTACTTGCTGGTGGTGAAGGCGATGGCGCCGAACACGCCGATGGGGGCCAGGCGCACGATCATGCCCATGATGCGGAAAATCACGTGGCTCAGTTCGTTGATCAGCCGCGAAATGCCGGCTGCGGAGTCGCCCACCAGGTTCAGCGCGCTGCCGAACAGTACCGAGAACAGCAGCACCTGGAGGATGTTGTTGTCGGCGAAGGCGCCGATCACCGAAGTGGGGATCAGGTCCATGAAGAACGCCGTGGCGCCGTGGATGTGCTGGCCGCGTTCGGCCAGGCTGCTGGCGTCGGCGCTGGACAGTTGGTCCAGGTGGATGTTGGCGCCGCTGCCGATACCGCTGGTGAAGGCGAACACCAGGCCGATCACCAGCGCCAGGGTGGTCAGCACTTCGAAGTAGATCACCGACTTCAGGCCGATACGCCCGACCTTTTTCAGGTCGCCGGCGCCCGAGATGCCGCTGACCACCACGCAGAACACGATCAGGCCGATGAGCATCTTGATCAGCTTGATGAAGCCGTCGCCAAGGGGTTTGAGTTGCAGGGAAAGGTCAGGGAAGCTGAGACCGCAGGCGATGCCGAGGGCAAGGCCGAGCACGACTTGCAGGAAGATCGAACGCGAGCACCATTTGAGCATGGGAGGGATCTCTGATCGGTGTCCTTGCTTCAGTAGCCGCACGGGGCGAAAGAGCGCAGGACTTAATTATTGTGGTCTTACCGGTTTGTTCAGCGCGAAGCCATGAAAGCGCGAAAAAATCGACAATGCAAGGATTTTTGGCCTTACCGGTCTGACCAGTTACGGAGCAATTCGGCCTGCCGAGCTCTAGTTCGGTGCATGGGCTGGGAACGCCGTTCGCAGGCGAACCGCCGCTCCCACAGGGACTACGCACATGAATCAGATCAGGCTTTGGCCAGTGCCTGGGGATTACTGCAAGCCGCTTGCCAGGCGCCATGCCGACGTCGATATTTTCGATAACGCCATGATTCGTAAGGTTTATTTGCATTATGTGGCTGACCTCGTAGAATCCGCGCCCGACCGGGAAGTCACTAAAGGGCAGATTGCGGGGTGTTCATCCTTAAAATCGCCCGCAAGCAGACTCCTGGCGTTTATATGAATGGAGTCTCATTGTGCGTCTCAACCTTCCGGTCACCCCGGTCGAGCAACGTTTCCCACCTGATCAACGGCTGATTTCCGCGACCGACACCGCCAGCCTGATCACCTACTGCAACCCTGAATTCGCCGCCATCAGCGGGTACAGCGAGGCCGAACTGATCGGCAGCCCGCACAACCTGGTGCGCCATCCGGACATGCCGCCGGCGGTGTACGCGTTGATGTGGCGTTACCTGAAAGCCGGCAAGAGCTGGATGGGCATCGTCAAGAACCGCTGCCGCAACGGCGACTACTACTGGGTCAATGCCTATGTCACGCCCATCCTCGAAGCCGGGCGGGTGGTTGGCTATGAGTCGGTGCGGGTCTGCCCCACGCGCGAGCAGGTGGCCCGTGCCGAGGCCCTGTATGCGCGCTTGCGCAATGGCCAGGCGGTGTTGCCGTGGCCACGTCGGCTGAGGTTGCTGGCGCAGGCCCTGGCCTTGCCGCTGGCGAGTGGGCTGCTGGCGCTGGGCGCCAACCAGCTGTGGCCAGGCCTGGTGGGGCAGGGGCTGACCGTGGGCCTGTTGGTGGCCTACGGCCTGTGGGCGCGCAATGCCTTCGGGCGGCAGATGCAGCAGGTTGTGCAAGGGGCTGCCGGCACGTTCGCCGACCCCATCGCGGCCTTGACCTACAGCGACTTGCCCGGTGCCGCCGGGCAACTGCAAATGATGCTGATCAGTGAAGAGGCACGGTTGAAAACCGCGCTGACCCGGTTGAGCGACCTCGCGGCGCAAATGGCCGTGGCCGCCCATGATGCCGGGCAGTTGTCACACAGTACCGAGGTAGCCTTGCTGGAGCAGCGTGCGGAAACCGACCTGAGCGCCACCGCCATGAACCAGATGGCAGCGTCCATCGGTGACGTGGCCAGGCATGTGCAGCTTACCGCCGCCGAGGCCCACACCGCGCATCTGCTGGCCGAGCAGGGCAGCCAGGTGGCCGATGCCAGTGGCGCGGCGATTCGCACCCTGGCCGGCACCGTGGCCGGGATCAACCAGGCGGTCAGCCACCTGGCTGGTCAGACCGGTGCTATCGCCGAGGCCACCGGGATGATCCGCGGCATTGCCGAGCAAACCAACCTGCTGGCGCTCAATGCGGCCATCGAGGCGGCCCGCGCGGGTGAACAGGGCCGCGGCTTTGCCGTGGTCGCCGACGAAGTGCGGGCACTTGCCGACAAGACCCGCCAGTCGACCTTGCATATCCAGGCCATCATCGATGCCTTGCGCAGTGGTGCCGAAGAAGCCGTGGCGATCGCCAGCCAGGGCATCGACGGCGCCGAGCAGGGCGTTGCCCAGGTGCAGGAAACCCGGCAGGCGCTGCATGGCATTCGTGACGCGGTGCAGCGCATCAGCGACATGAGCCAGCAGATGGCCACGGCCTCGCAGCAGCAGTCGGCAGTGGCCGCAGACGTTTCACGGCAGATCAACGGTGTGGCCGGCATTGCCCAGCACAGCGCCCACAGCGCCAACGCTGCCGCCTCGCGCGGCGCCGAACTGGAAGAGGTATGCGCCGGATTGCGCGCCCTTGTGGAGCGCTTCAACCGCTAAGGCAGGATGCTTTATGGATGACATCTATCGTGCGGCCGTGGACGCGGCCGCGATCTTTTCCGAAACCGACCTGCGTGGGACCATCACCTACGTCAACCAGCAGTTCTGCAGCATCTCGGGCTACAGCCGCGAGGAGCTGCTGGGCGCCAACCACCGCATCCTCAACTCAGGCCTGCACGAGCCGGAGTTCTTCGTTGGCATGTGGCGGGCGCTGGCCGCCGGCCGGGTATGGAAGGGCGAAATCTGCAACCGCGCCAAGGACGGCTCGCTGTACTGGGTCGATAGCACCATGGTGCCGCTGGTCGACCCGCTTACCGGCCAGGTGCGCAAGTACGTGTCGATCCGTTTCGACGTCACCGAGAAGCGCCAGCTGCTGCATGCCTTGCAATGGCGGGTGGGCCACGACGTACTCACCGGCCTGCCCAACCGCGCCTACTTGTCCGACCTGCTGAACCAGGCCCTGGCCTACTCGCGCCGTGAAGACATTCCGCTGGCGGTGTGCATGCTCGACCTGGATGGTTTCAAAGCGGTCAACGACGGCTACGGGCATGCCATTGGCGACCTGCTGCTGGTCGAGGTGGCGCAGCGGCTCAAGCACATCCTGCGCGGTGGTGACGCGGTGGCCCGGCTGTCTGGGGACGAATTCGTGCTGATCCTGCGCGACGTCGACGAAGACCGCCAGCTGCATGCGGCGTTGCGCCGGGTGCTGGGCGCACTGGCGGCGCCCTATGTGGTGCGCGAACACCGCCTGTCGCTGAGCGCCAGCATCGGCGTGACCCTGTACCCGCAGGATGACGAAGACGCCGACACCCTGGTGCGCCATGCCGACCAGGCCATGTACGTGGCCAAGCAGCGTGGGCGTAACCGCTATTACTTGTTCGACGTGTCCCAGGAGCAGGAGCTCAAGGCTACCCATCAGACCGTGGCGCGGGTGCGCCGGGCCCTGCTCAACGGCGAGCTGTGCCTGTATTACCAGCCCAAGGTCAACCTGCGCAGCGGCCAGGTGCTGGGTTTCGAGGGCCTGTTGCGCTGGCAGCGGCCAGGCCGTGGCCTGGTGCCGCCTGGTGATTTCCTGCCCTGGGTCGAGCAGACCGACCTGATCGTGGAAATCGGCGAGTGGGTGCTCCACCAGGCGCTGGACCAGCTGCAGGCCTGGCAGCGCCAGGGGCAGCCGTGGTCACTGAGTGTGAATATCGCCGCACGGCACTTGCAGCGCAGTGACTTTGCCGAGCGCTTGCAGCAGTTGCTGGCGGCGTATCCGGAGGTGGACCCGGCGCGGCTGGACCTGGAAATTGTCGAGTCGGTGGCCATCGACAACCTGCAGCATGTCAGCCGCTGCCTCGATGCCTGCCGCGCGCTGGGTGTGCGTTTCTCCCTGGACGACTTTGGCACCGGCTATTCGTCGCTGAGCTACCTGAAGCGCTTGCCGACCCAGACGATCAAGATCGACCAGTCGTTCGTGCGTGACATCCTGCATGACCAGGACGACCTGGCGCTGACCAGGGCGGTGATTGGCCTGGCACGTGCGTTTGGCCGGGAGGTGATTGCCGAAGGGTTGGAGAGCGTCGAGCACGGCCGGGTGCTGATGGGCCTGGGTTGCGAGCTGGCGCAGGGTTACTGCATTGCTCGGCCGATGCCGGCCAGTGCAGTGGAGGCCTGGACCCAGGCCTACCGGCAGCCGGCGCAATGGCGCGACCCTTGAGCGCACGTCAGCGCGCCATTGGCTTGACCTCGGCCAGCACCGGGTGCGCCACCAGCTTGTCGATGTGCAAGGTGGCGTCGTTCATCCAGCTTTCGCTGAGCAGGCGGTAGTGTTCCATGTCGCGGCAGCGCAGGCGCAGGCTGTAGTCGAAATGGCCGCTGATCAGCTGACATTCGTGCACTTCCGGGCAGTTGCGCAGGGTGGCTTCGAAGGCCTTCTGCGCGGCACGCCCGCTTTGGTTGGACAGGGCGACCAGCACCAGCAGCGACACCCCGGGCGCCACCTTCTGCAGATCGATGATTGCCCCGTAGCCGCGGATCACGCCACGGCGCTCCAGCTTGCGTACACGCTCGAGGCAGGGGCGCGGGGTGAGGTGGACGAGGCTGGAGAGTTTTTCGAAGGTGATGCGGCCATCGTGGCGCAGGGTGTCGATAATCGCTTCGTCGATGCGGTCGAGGGGGTGGGCGTTGGCGTCCTTGGTGTCCATGCGCTTGGGCTTCTTTCAGTGAGGGCATCGAACAGGTTAGGCGCTTATCGAGTGGGCGTCCTCAATCTCCATCTGCCTCATTCGCGGGCACGCCCGCTCCCACAGGATTTTCGCAAGGTTCAAATATAGCGCGGTCTCTGTGGGAGCGGGCGTGCCCGCGAATAGGCCGGGTCACGCGCAGACGGAACCAGCTGTGGACACCGCCCGCAGCTCCACCACCCGCGGCTGCAACAACCCATACAAATCCTTCGGATCCTCCAGCACCGGCACCAGCCCGATGTCCGTGCCGATACCCAGTGCCTGCGCATTATCCAGCACATAGCGCAAGGCCGAGTAATCCTCCAGGGCAAACCCCACCGAGTCGAACAGCGTTACCTGTTCGGCGCTCTCGCGGCCCTTGGCTTGCCCGGCAACTACCTGCCAGAACTCGGTCACCGGCGAGTCCGCCGGCATCTGCTGGATCTCGCCCTCCACCCGGCTCTGCGGCTCGTACTCGACGATCACCCGGGCCCGCTCGACAATCGCCCGGTGCAGTTCGGTCTTGCCCGGGCAGTCACCGCCCACGGCGTTCAGGTGCATGCCCGGTTCGATCATCTCCGGGGTGAGGATGGTGGCGTAGGCTTTGTCGGCGGTCACCGTGGTGACGATATCGGCCCCGCGCACCGCTTCGGCCACGGAGCTGGCGATGCTCACTTTAAGACCGGGGCGATCGGCCAGGTTGGCGACCAGCTTGGCCGAGGCGGCCGGGTCGATGTCGTACAGGCGGATCTCATCGATGCCCAGCAGGGCATTGAAGGCGATGGCCTGGAACTCGCTCTGCGAGCCGTTGCCGATCAACGCCATGCTGCGGCTGTGTTCGCGCGCCAGGTAGCAGGCGGCCAGGGCCGAGGTGGCCGCGGTGCGAATGGCGGTGGTCAGGGTCATTTCGCTGAGCAGCAACGGTGCACCGGTATCGACGCTTGCCAGGGCGCCGAAGGCCATCACCGTGGGCAGGCCATGGCGGGTGTTCTTCGGGTGGCCGTTGACGTACTTGAAGGCGTAAAGGCTGGCGTCCGAGACCGGCATCAGCTCGATTACGCCGTCCGCTGAATGGTTGGCCACCCGGGCGCATTTTTCGAAGGCGGGCCAGCGCTGGTAGTCCTGGCGGATGTACTCGGCCATTTCCAGCAGGCATGTGGGCAGGCCTTTGCGGTTCACCAGGCGGGCCAGGTCTTGCACATCGATGTAGCGGGTCATGGGGGTCTCCCTGCGGCGACGCTTCCAGAGTGGGCTCTGGTTTCATTGTGCGGCGGGTGGGGAGGTAAAGATGGCTGTAATGGGCTGTGGCAGCAGCGGCTTTGGCTGATTTCGCGGCGTGGGCAGCCGAATCGGCTGTGGGTGCCTGTACCGGCCCTATCGCCGGCAAGCCGGCTCCCACAGGAATATCACAGGCCTCGAGAGCAACGCCGTACCTGTGGGAGCGGGCGTGTCGAGGCGTCGAACCGCCGCGAACACGGGCGAAGCCCGTGCCATCCACCGCGTCGCCTGTTTCGCGGGCTTGCCCGCTCCCACAGGTACTGCGCATGGCTTGAGGTCAGCGCGGTCGGGTGGGAGCTGGCTTGCCGGCGATGAGGCCAGCGCAGGCCACGACAATCATCGCTCACGCAGCCGCTTGTACAGCGTGGTGCGGCTGATCCCCAGCCCGCGCGCCACCGCCGACAGGTTGCCGTTGGCTTGCTCCACCAGTGTCTGCAGGTCTGCCTCTTCGCTCGCAACCGGCACCGGCACCTGTGACTCGGCGAGAAAACCCGCAGGCAGGTGTTCCAGGCCGACAGGCCCATTACCCGCCAAGGCCAGCGCCACCTGCAGCACACTCACCAGTTCGCGCACATTACCCGGCCAGGGGTGCTGATCGAAAAGCTCGATAATCGCCGCAGGCAGCCGCGCGGGCTGCCCGGGTTCGCGGTAGCGGGCATGCAACTGTTCGATCAGCTGCCGGCGGTCGCTGCGCTCGCGCAGCGGCGGCAACACCACTGCCAGCCCGGCGATGCGGTAATACAGGTCCTGGCGAAAGCGCCCGGCGCGCACCTCTTCGGCCAGGTCGCGGTTGCTTGCCGACACCACGCGGATATCCACCGCCACCGGCTCGCCGCTGCCCAATGGCTGGATGCTGCGCGTTTGCAGAACGCGCAGCAGCCGGGCCTGGGTGGGCAACGGCATGTCGCCGATTTCATCGAGAAACAGGATGCCGTGATGGGCCTTGCGGATCAGCCCCGGATTGCCCTTCTGGTGGGCGCCGGTGAACGCGCCCTTGTCGTAGCCGAACAGCTCCGATTCCACCAGCTCGGCCGGGATCGCCGCGCAGTTGACCGCGACCAGCGGCTGGCTGGCCCGGCTGCTGGCCCGGTGCAAGGTATCGACGAATACCTCCTTGCCGACCCCGGTTTCACCCTGTACCAGTACCGGGATGTCCTTTTCCAGCAGCAGGCCGGCTTGCGCCAAGGCTTTCTCCAGGCGTGGTTCGGTGCTGCCGGGGGCGTGGCGGCCGCGGGCCTCGCGCGGTGGCTGCCACTGGCAATGAAAGCGGTTGCGCCCGATGGCTTGCAGGGCGAAGGGCTGCTGGCGCGGATGGCTGAGCAGCTGTTGCAAAGGCAACTGGAACAGTTGCGCGATGTTCTGCTGCAGCGGGTTGCCACCGAGCAGGGTGTCGGCGCGGTGATTGGCGGCCAGCACCTGCCCGTGCTCATCGAACACCAGCAGGCCGGCCCACGGGCTGTCGAGGTTGTCGGAAGCGCTGTTGAAGATCAGTTGCGTGTGCTTGTCGGCATGCTCGGCGAGGATCAGGCGGTTCTCCAGGCTCTGGCCCATCATGCGTACCAGGCCCAGGGTCTGGCTGGCGGGCAGGTAGCCGTCGCTGGCGACATCGAGCACCCCGACCAGCTGCCGCTCGGCATCGAACAGCGGCGCGGCGGCGCTGGACATGTAGCGGTTCTGGCGCAGGAAGTGCTCGTCCTGGCCCACGTGGACCGCCTCGGCGCAGACCAGCGCGGTGCCAAGGGCATTGGTGCCGACGCCGCGCTCGTGCCAGTGGGCACCGGCGCTGAAGCCATGCTGCTGGCGCGGCTCGATGAAACGCCGCGAGCCCCAGCTGTCGAGCAGGCAGCCGCTGGCATCGGCCAGCATCACCAGGTAGCTGGCATTGCCCAGCAGGTGCGCATATTGCGGCAGCACCGCTTCGCGGGTCAGGCGCAGCAGGGCCTGGCGCCGCTCCAGCAGGGCACTGAGCTCGGCGTGGGTCAGGCAGTCGAAGTCCGGGGCGTGCTGGGGTTGCAGGCCGTAGTCGCGGCAGCGGGCCCAGGAGGCCTGGATCAGTTGGGCATGCGGTGAAGCGGATGCGGCCATGGGTCTGTCCTGTGTGATTGTTGTCATGGAGCCGACCGCTGTTCAGTGTTGTGCACGGTTGTTCAATGTCAAACCGGCAAGTGTTCAGTTGTTCAGTGTTTGTGTTCACTTGTGAACCTGCGATTGGCCGGAGTTTGCCTGCCGGCCCCGGGCCAGACGCTCGCGGTGCAACTGGCACGAAACTGGCTCTACCTGGCAGACAATAACCACAAGAAGGCCATGCCATGTCTCTGGTGCTGGAACAGGTCAGCCGCAGCGTCGACAACCAGGCCTGGATCGTCGATGCCTCACTGCGTTTCGAGCCCGGCTCGTTCAACGTGCTGCTGGGCCGTACCCTGGCCGGCAAGACCAGCCTGATGCGCCTGATGGCCGGGCTCGACCGCCCGGACCGGGGGCGGGTGCTGATGGATGGCCAGGATGTGACTGGCGTGCCGGTGCGCCAGCGCAATGTGTCGATGGTGTATCAGCAGTTCATCAATTACCCGACCCTCAGCGTGTACGAGAATATTGCGTCTCCGCTGCGCCAGGCTCGCATGGCCGAGCCGCAGATCCGCCGGAGGGTGCAGGAAACCGCCGAGATGCTGCGTATCGAAGCCTACCTGCAGCGCCTGCCGCTGGAGTTGTCCGGTGGCCAGCAGCAACGCACGGCTATGGCCCGTGCGCTGGTCAAGGATGCCTCCCTGATCCTGTTCGACGAGCCTCTGGTCAACCTCGACTACAAGCTGCGCGAGGGCCTGCGCCAGGAGCTGCGCGAGCTGTTCGCGGCGCGCCACTGCATTGCCGTGTATGCCACCACCGAGCCCAACGAGGCGCTTGCACTGGGCGGCACTACCACCCTTGTGCATGAGGGCCGCATCGTCCAGAGCGGGCCTACCGCCGAGGTTTACCAGCGCCCGGGCAGCGTGCTGGCTGCCGAGCTGTTTTCCGAACCACCGATCAACCTGGTGCCTGGCCATATCAGTGGCAACGATGTGAGCCTGGCCCAGGCCGTGCACTTTGCCCGCAATGCCGACTTGCAGGCGCTTGCCGAGGGCGACTACCGCTTTGGCGTACGGCCAAGCCACATCAGCCTGGTGCCGGCCCATGACGATGACCTGGAATTGTCGGTGCTCGTGGAACTGGCCGAGATCAGTGGCTCAGAGACCTTCCTGCATGTGCGCAACGAACACTGGCGCATGATCCTGCACCTGCCGGGGGTGCACGAATACCAGGTGGATACGCCTATCCGCGTGTTCATTCCCACCCACAAGCTGTTCGTGTTCGACAGCGTCGGGGCGCTGGTGCAGGCCCCGGGGCTGCGCCAGACAAGGAGAGGGTGATGGCCGAAATTCGCCTGCGCCAACTGGCGCACAGCTACAGCCGCCAGCCTGCCAGCGAGGCGGACTACGCCCTGCACGCGCTGGAACATGTGTGGGAGCAGGGCGGTGCCTACGCTTTGCTCGGGCCGTCGGGCTGCGGCAAGTCAACCTTGCTCAACATCATTTCCGGGCTGCTGACACCGTCCCACGGCGAGGTGCTGTTCGACGGCAAACCGGTCAATCAGCTGTCACCGCAGGCACGCAACATCGCTCAGGTGTTCCAGTTTCCTGTGGTGTACGACACCATGACGGTGTTCGACAACCTGGCGTTTCCCTTGCGCAACCAAGGGCTGGACGAAGCCCGGGTGCAGGCCCGGGTGGAGGAGATTGCCGAGGTGCTCGACCTGTCGGCCGTGCTGCGCAAGAAAGCGCGCAACCTCAGTGCCGACGAAAAGCAGAAGGTCTCCATGGGGCGTGGCCTGGTGCGCGATGACGTGTCGGCGATCCTGTTCGACGAGCCGCTTACGGTGATCGACCCGCACCTGAAGTGGAAACTGCGGCGCAAGCTCAAGCAGATCCACGAGCAGTTCAACATCACCATGATCTACGTCACCCACGATCAGCTGGAGGCCTCGACGTTCGCCGACAAGATCGCGGTGATGCACGGCGGGCGCATTGTCCAGTTCGGTACTCCGCGCGAACTGTTCGAGCGGCCGCGGCATACCTTCGTCGGTTACTTCATCGGCAGCCCGGGGATGAACCTGATCGAGGTGCGCGCCGAAGCGGACGGGGTGGTATTCGGCGATATTCACCTGCAACTGCCCGACGGCTTGCGCCAGCGCCTGGCAGCGAACGCGGGCGGGCGCTTGCAGGTGGGCATCCGCCCGGAGTTCGTGCAGCTGTGGGACAGCCCGTTCGATGACGCCTACCCGGCACAGGTGCTGGATGTCGAAGACCTGGGTACCTACCGTATTGTCACCCTCGAACTGGGCGGTGTCGCGCTCAAGGCGCGCCTGGGCGAGGACCGCCCGCTGCCGGTGGCCCAGGCCTGGGTCAGCCTGCCGGCGCAGTGGCTGATGCTGTACCTGGACGATGTGCTGCTGGAGGCCGGGCCATGAACAAGGTGCCGAATAACAAGGCCTGGTGGCTGGTGCTGCCGGTGTTTCTGTTGGTGGCTTTCAGTGCGGTGGTGCCGATGATGACGGTGGTCAACTACTCGGTGCAGGACATCTTCGACCAGTCCAACCGTTACTTCGTCGGCGCCGACTGGTATCGCCAGGTGCTACGCGACCCGGCGCTGCACGATGCGCTGCTGCGCCAGTTCATCTATTCCGCGTGCGTGCTGCTGATCGAGATCCCGCTGGGCATCGCCATTGCCCTGACCATGCCGACCAAAGGGCGCATGGCCTCGGTGTGCCTGATCGTCATGGCCATCCCGCTGCTGATCCCGTGGAACGTGGTCGGCACCATCTGGCAGATTTTCGGCCGGGCCGACATCGGCCTGCTCGGTGCCACCCTGGCCAGGCTCGGGGTCAGCTACAACTACGCCGGCGACCCGTTCGATGCCTGGCTGACCGTGCTGGTGATGGACGTGTGGCACTGGACATCGCTGGTGGCGTTGCTCTGCTATTCGGGGCTGCGCGCCATCCCCGATGTGTACTACCAGGCGGCGCGCATCGACCGCGCCTCGGGTTGGGCGGTGTTCCGCCATATTCAGTTGCCCAAGCTGAAGAACGTGTTGCTGATCGCGGTGATGCTGCGCTTCATGGACAGCTTCATGATCTACACCGAGCCCTTCGTGCTGACCGGCGGCGGGCCCGGCAATGCCACCACCTTCCTCAGCCAGACCCTCACGCGCATGGCCGTGGGGCAGTTCGACCTGGGTCCGGCGGCGGCGTTCTCGCTGGTGTACTTCCTGATCATCCTGCTGGTGTCGTGGCTGTTCTACACAGCCATGACCCATGCCGACAAGGACTAGGCCATGAGCAAGCGCAAATCGCTGGCCCTGCTGCTGTACTTCTTCTTCCTGCTGGTGCCGATCTACTGGCTGCTGAACATGTCGTTCAAGCCCAACACCGAGATCCTCGGCGGCCTGTCGCTGTGGCCACAGGCGTTCACGCTCGACAACTACCGGGTGATCTTCACCGATGCCAGCTGGTACAGCGGCTACATCAATTCGCTGTACTACGTGTGCCTGAACACGCTGATTTCGCTGCTGGTGGCGCTGCCTGCGGCATATGCCTTCTCGCGCTACCGCTTCCTCGGTGACCGGCACCTGTTCTTCTGGCTGCTGACCAACCGCATGGCGCCACCGGCGGTGTTCCTGCTGCCGTTCTTCCAGCTGTATTCGTCGATCGGCCTGTTCGATACCCATATCGCCGTGGCCCTGGCCCACTGCCTGTTCAACGTGCCGCTGGCGGTGTGGATCCTCGAAGGGTTCATGTCCGGTGTGCCGAAGGAAATCGACGAAACGGCCTACATCGACGGCTACAGCTTCCCGCGCTTCTTCGTGAAGATATTCGTTCCGCTGATTGGTTCCGGCATCGGCGTAACGGCGTTTTTCTGTTTCATGTTCTCCTGGGTCGAGCTGCTGCTGGCGCGCACCCTGACCTCGGTGAATGCCAAGCCGATCGCTGCGGTGATGACCCGTACCGTGTCGGCTTCGGGCATCGATTGGGGCGTACTGGCGGCGGCGGGGGTACTGACCATCCTGCCGGGCATGCTGGTGATCTGGTTCGTGCGCAACCACGTGGCCAAGGGCTTCGCCCTGGGCCGGGTATGAGGAGGGCAAAGCATGGAGTGGATGGCCTGGACCTTGCCGACGGCGCTGTTCTTCGCCGCCGTCGGCGTGCTGCTGCTGGGCATGACCCTGCTCGAACTGCGCCGCCCCTGCGTGGAGCGGCGCGGCTTCCTGCCGCTAGTCACCAGCCGTGGCGACCGCTTGTTCATCGGCCTGCTGGCCAGCGCCTACCTGCATTTGCTGGTGGTTGGCGTCAGCGAGTGGCCATTGTGGGTGGCCTCGCTGCTGTCGCTGGCGTGGCTGGTGGTGGTACTGCGCTGGGGCTGAGCGAGCGGCCCTGTGGGTTAACTGAAACGGGAGATCACAATGTTCGACAACAAGTACAACAGGCGACATTTGACCCTGGCCGCGTTGCTGGTACTGGCCAGCGTGCAGGGCACAGCCTGGGCCGACCAGTACGAAGACGCGGCAAAGAAGTGGCTCGATAGCGAGTTCAAGCCTTCGACCCTTACCCCTGAGCAGCAGCTGGCCGAGTTGAAGTGGTTCATCAAGGCTGCCGAGCCGTTTCGTGGCATGAAGATCAACGTGGTATCGGAAACCATCACCACCCATGAATACGAGTCCAAGGTGCTGGCCAAGGCTTTCAGCGAGATCACCGGTATCCAGCTGACCCACGACCTGCTGCAGGAAGGCGACGTGGTGGAAAAGCTGCAGACACAGATGCAGTCGGACAAGAACATTTATGACGGCTGGGTCAACGACTCCGACCTGATCGGTACGCACTTTCGCTACGGCAAGGTGGAATCGATCACCGATCTGATGGCCAATGAGGGCAAGGACTACACCTCGCCGACCCTGGACCTGAAGGACTTCATCGGCATTTCCTTTACCACCGCGCCGGATGGCAAGGTTTACCAGCTACCCGATCAGCAGTTCGCCAACCTGTACTGGTTCCGCGCCGACTGGTTCGAACGGCCCGAGCTGAAGGCCAGATTCAAGGAAAAGTACGGTTACGAGCTTGGCGTACCGGTTAACTGGTCAGCCTACGAGGACATTGCCAAGTTCTTTACCGAAGACGTCAAGGAAATCGACGGCAAACGCGTCTATGGCCATATGGACTACGGCAAGAAAGACCCGTCGCTGGGCTGGCGCTTCACCGATGCCTGGTTCTCCATGGCCGGTGGCGGCGACAAAGGTTTGCCCAATGGCTTGCCTGTGGACGAATGGGGCATCCGCGTCGAGGACTGCCATCCGGTGGGGTCCAGCGTGACCCGAGGCGGCGACACCAACGGCCCGGCTGCTGTCTATGCCACCCAGAAGTACGTGGACTGGATGCGTGCCTATGCGCCCAAGGAAGCCCAGGGCATGACCTTCTCCGAAGCTGGCCCGGTGCCGGCCCAGGGCAACATCGCCCAGCAGATCTTCTGGTACACCGCGTTTACCGCCGACATGACCAAGCCCGGCTTGCCGGTGGTGAATGCCGACGGCACGCCGAAGTGGCGCATGGCGCCTTCGCCGAAGGGGCCGTACTGGGAGGAGGGTATGAAGCTGGGCTACCAGGACACCGGTTCATGGACCTTCTTCAAGTCCACCCCCGAGAAGCAACGCCTGGCGGCCTGGCTGTACGCCCAGTTCGTCACCTCCAAGACCGTGTCGCTGAAAAAGACCATCGTCGGCCTCACGCCAATTCGTGAGTCGGATATCAACTCCCAGGCCATGACCGAGCTGGCGCCCAAGCTGGGCGGGCTGGTGGAGTTCTACCGCAGCCCGGCGCGGGTACAGTGGACGCCGACCGGTACCAACGTGCCGGATTACCCGCGGTTGGCGCAGTTGTGGTGGAGCCACATCGCCGAAGTGGCCAGCGGCGAAAAGACCCCGCAGGAAGCGCTGGACGGCCTGGCCCGTGACCAGGACCGGATGATGGAACGCTTGCAGCGGTCCAACGCCCAGGCCACCTGCGCACCAAAGCTGAACCCGGAGAAGGACGCCCAGTACTGGTTCGACCAGCCCGGGGCGCCGAAACCGAAACTGGCCAACGAAAAGCCCAAGGGCGAAACGGTCAGCTACAACGAACTGCTGAAGTCGTGGGAGGCGGCCAGAAAGTGATCGGCTGAGTACCGCGCCGGCTTCTTCGCGGGCTTGCCCGCTCCCACGGGTACCCCGCGCGCAGTACCTGTGGGAGCGGGCAAGCCCGCGAAGAGGCCGGTAAACCCAGTGCATGGTTTACGGGCAAAAAAAACGGCACCTGCCAGAGGTGCCGTTTTCATATCACGCGGTATTACTTGTGCAGCTCTTCTGCCGCATACAGCGTGTTTTCAAGCAGGCATGCCCGGGTCATCGGCCCGACGCCGCCCGGCACCGGCGTGATCCAGCCGGCGCGGGGCAGGGCGGTCTCGTAGACCACATCGCCGACCAGCTTGCCGTCTTCCTGGCGGTTGATGCCCACGTCGATGACGATGGCACCTTCCTTGATCCACTCACCCTTGACCAGGCCCGGCTTGCCTGCGGCTACTACCACCAGGTCGGCGCGGCCGACATGGCCGGCGAGGTCCTTGGTGAAACGGTGGCAGACGGTCACGGTGCAGCCGGCCAGCAGCAGCTCCATGGCCATCGGGCGGCCAACGATGTTGGACGCACCGACGATGACCGCGTTCATGCCGTACAGGTCCTGGCCGGTGCTTTCCAGCAGGGTCATGATGCCCTTCGGCGTGCACGGGCGCAGCAGCGGGATGCGCTGGGCCAGGCGGCCGATGTTGTACGGGTGGAAGCCGTCCACGTCCTTGTCCGGGCGGATGCGCTCGAGCAGCAGCGAGGCGTCCAGGTGTGCCGGCAGTGGCAACTGCAGCAGGATACCGTCGACGGCCGGGTCGTCATTGAGGCGGTCGATCAGCTCGGTCAGGGCCTGCTGCGTGGTTTCGCTGGGCAGGTCGAACGCCTGCGAAATGAAGCCGACCTCTTCGCAGTCCTTGCGCTTGTGCGAGACATAGACTTGGGAGGCGGGGTCGGTGCCGACCAGGATCACCGCCAGGCCCGGCGTACGCAGGCCTTGCTGGCGACGCTCCACGACACGTTGAGCGATCTGCTGGCGCAGGCTGGCGGCGATCGCCTTGCCATCGATTAGGTGTGCAGTCATAGACGCGTGATTAACCATCGAGAAGGAAACAATTAAAGAGGGCGTATTCTCGCACGACACGGGCCAAGGGCAAAGGCGGGTGGTCGGGCAAATCCCCTAAGCCCTTAAATAATTTAAATTTTTTTGAGAAAGGTGTTGACGACTATCAGGCCCGCCTATAAGATTCGCCGCACTTGTCGGGCACAGCCTAGCACTGGTTGGCGAAGTCGGGCAGAATGAGTGGTTTAGCAGTTACCTGTTAATGTCTCGTTCGGTTAGGCTTCAAGCTTAAGCGCCCGTAGCTCAGCTGGATAGAGCATCCGCCTTCTAAGCGGATGGTCGCAGGTTCGAGTCCTGCCGGGTGCGCCATTAGGCAGCTTTGGCAAGCAAGTAGGCTGTAATGCGATATGGTGGGCGTAGCTCAGTTGGTAGAGCGCTGGATTGTGATTCCAGTTGTCGTGGGTTCGATTCCCATCGTCCACCCCATATTCTTCAAAGGCGCCTCGATAGCATCTGGCGCCTTTGTTTTAAGCGTTACGCGGACGTGGTGAAATTGGTAGACACACTGGATTTAGGTTCCAGCGGCGCAAGCTGTAAGAGTTCGAGTCTCTTCGTCCGCACCATGCTTCTGTAGGGCTGTACCGCAACATCGCAAGACTGCAATATGGTGGGCGTAGCTCAGTTGGTAGAGCGCTGGATTGTGATTCCAGTTGTCGTGGGTTCGATTCCCATCGTCCACCCCATATTTTTCGAAGGCGCCTTGATCGTGAGATTGGGCGCCTTTTTGTTTTGGGTTGGCTGTGGCGTGCATGTCTTGGGTGTTCTGGCGCCTGTGAGATCGAGCGCCGCCCGCGCGGCGCTCGATCTCACAGGAGGCGCTGAAAATGTCATGGCGAACTCGCTGAAAATGCCCTGGCGAACCACCTCCCGGCCAAATCGCATCCCGCCCCTTGCAATCCTCTGGTGACACCCCAATAAAAGCTGTTAGATTTCAGCCGGTTGAAACACCGGCCCAGCTGGCCGGCAGAGGAACAACCCAAT
The DNA here is from genome assembly GCF_002113165.1 of Pseudomonas sp. B19(2017). NCBI lineage: Bacteria > Pseudomonadati > Pseudomonadota > Gammaproteobacteria > Pseudomonadales > Pseudomonadaceae > Pseudomonas > Pseudomonas sp. B19(2017). The sequence continues at coordinate 305,572 of NZ_NEJR01000005.1, read as the reverse complement.
GATCGCAAAAGAAGCCCGTCAGGCCCTGGCGCTACAGCGCTTTGCCGAGGCCAACCCGCAGCTGCTGGAAGAGATCCGCGGTCTGGATGCGCGCGAGCAGGCCCAGCAGATCGAGTGGGCGTTCGAGGGTGCGGCCGAGGAGCAGGGGGTCCAGCCTTGGGAGTTGGCCTTGCAACTGATCGCCGAAACCCCCGAGCAGCTGCAGGCCATGCGCCTGGAGACGCATCGCGAGGTCGCCGAGGCGCTGGGGATGGAATGGGAGGAGTACTGCCAGTTCAACGAGATCGACCCTGAATAAGGGAAGCGAATTCGGTCGTGGCAGTTGTTTGACAAGGTATTTCGGTCGCAGGTCGCCCCGGGCGTCGTGCGGCCCCTATTGAAGCAGGCCCTGCGCCATGGCGTGCGGGCCTTGAAAGTTAATCGACCGGCGTGGTTTCCCGTCGTCCCGAGTGGGGTGACTTCTGCTGCGCGACTCACTAGAATGCTTGCCCTTGATTCTGGAGTCGGGCTAACGCCGGCTAACGTCTGTGCAACGAGGAATATCCATGCAAGTTTCTGTTGAAAACACTTCCGCTCTCGAGCGCCGCATGACCATCGCCGTTCCGGCCGAGCGCGTCGAGAACGAAGTCAACAAGCGTCTGCAACAGACTGCCAAGCGCGCCAAGGTTGCCGGCTTCCGCCCGGGCAAAGTGCCGATGAGCGTGATCCGTCAGCGTTTCGAAGCCGATGCCCGTCAAGAGGCTTTCGGTGACCTGGTCCAGGCTTCCTTCTACGAAGCCATCGTCGAGCAGAAGCTGAACCCGGCTGGCGCCCCTGCAGTAGAGCCGAAGTCCTTCGAAAAGGGCAAGGACCTGGAATTCGTCGCCATCTTCGAAGTGTTCCCGGAATTCACCGTTGCCGGCCTCGAGTCGATCAGCGTCGAGCGCCTGAGCGCCGAAGTGGCTGACGCCGACCTGGACAACATGCTGGAAGTGCTGCGCAAGCAGAACACCCGTTTCGAGGCCGTCGAGCGCGCCGCGCAGAACGACGACCAGGTCAACATCGACTTCGTCGGCAAGGTCGACGGTGAAGTGTTCGCCGGTGGTTCGGCCAAGGGCACCCAGCTGGTACTGGGCTCCGGCCGCATGATCCCGGGCTTCGAAGACGGCCTGGTTGGCGCCAAGGCTGGCGAAGAGCGCGTTGTCAACGTGACCTTCCCTGAGGATTACCAGAACCTGGACCTGGCTGGCAAAGCTGCCGAGTTCACCATCACCGTCAACAGCGTTGCCGCGCCTGTGCTGCCAGAGCTGAACGAAGAGTTCTTCGCCCAGTTCGGCATCAAGGAATCGACCCTGGAAGGCTTCCGCACCGAAGTTCGCAAGAACATGGAGCGTGAACTGCGCCAGGCCATCAAGGCCAAGGTGAAGAACCAGGTCATGGACGGCCTGCTGGCCGCCAACCCGATCGAAGTGCCAAAAGCCCTGCTGGAAAACGAAGTCAACCGTCTGCGCGTGCAGGCTGTTCAGCAGTTCGGTGGCAACATCAAGCCTGAGCAACTGCCAGCCGAGCTGTTCGAAGAACAAGCCAAGCGCCGTGTGGTCCTGGGCCTGATCGTGGCCGAAGTGGTCAAGCAGTTCGAACTGAAGCCGGACGAAGGCAAGGTTCGCGAAATGATCGAAGAAATGGCTTCGGCTTACCAGGAGCCTGAGCAGGTCATCGCCTGGTACTACAAGAACGACCAGCAACTGAACGAAGTCCGTTCGGTTGTGCTGGAAGAACAAGTTGTAGATACTGTTCTGCAGAAAGCGACTGTGACCGACAAGTCGGTCTCGTACGAAGATGCCGTTAAACCAGCACAGGCTCCAGCCGCCGCTGAGTAACAGGCTTCTCTCGTAGGAAACCCCCACAAGCCAGCCTTCGAGCTGGCTTGTGCGTATTCAAGCCATGACTATTTGGGAGTGAGCGCAGGACATGTCCCGCAATTCTTATATTCAGCAGAGCTCTGACATCCAGGCCGCAGGCGGCCTGGTCCCGATGGTTATCGAGCAGTCCGCCCGTGGCGAACGCGCTTACGACATCTACTCGCGCCTGTTGAAGGAGCGTGTGATCTTCCTGGTTGGCCCGGTAGAGGACTACATGGCCAACCTCGTCGTCGCGCAACTGCTGTTCCTTGAAGCGGAAAACCCGGACAAGGATATCCATCTGTACATCAACTCGCCGGGCGGTTCCGTCACCGCCGGCATGTCGATCTATGACACCATGCAGTTCATCAAGCCGGACGTCTCGACCATCTGCATCGGCCAGGCCTGCAGCATGGGCGCCTTCCTGCTGGCTGCAGGTGCCAAGGGCAAGCGTCACTGCCTGCCGAACTCGCGCGTGATGATCCACCAGCCGCTGGGCGGCTTCCAGGGTCAGGCCACCGATATCGAGATCCACGCCCAGGAAATCCTCAATATCAAGGCCCGCCTGAACGAGCTGCTGGCTTACCACACCGGCCAGGATCTCGAGACCATCAAGCGCGATACCGAACGTGACAACTTCATGAGCGCCTCGCGCGCGGCCGAGTACGGCCTGATCGACTCGGTCTACGACAAGCGGCAACTGGCCTCCTGAACCGGGGTGCCAGAGCAGGTGGGCGCGGAAAGCGCCTACCTGCGGACTTGAAAAAGCCCGCAATTGCCTTCATCTTGTGTTGCAAGCCTACCGGATTGGATCGATCGAATGACTGACACCCGTAACGGCGAGGACAGCGGCAAATTGCTTTATTGCTCCTTCTGCGGCAAAAGCCAGCACGAAGTGCGCAAACTGATTGCCGGGCCCTCGGTATTTATCTGCGACGAGTGCGTCGACCTGTGCAACGACATCATCCGTGAGGAGGTGCAGGAAGCCCAGGCCGAGAGCAGCGCGCACAAATTGCCTTCGCCGAAAGAAATCAGCGGTATCCTGGACCAGTACGTCATTGGTCAGGAACGCGCGAAGAAGGTGCTTGCCGTAGCGGTGTACAACCACTACAAGCGCCTGAACCAGCGTGACAAGAAGGGTGACGAAGTCGAACTCGGAAAGAGCAACATCCTGCTCATCGGGCCGACCGGCTCGGGCAAGACCCTGCTCGCCGAAACCCTTGCACGCCTGTTGAACGTACCGTTCACCATTGCTGACGCCACCACCCTGACCGAAGCCGGTTACGTGGGTGAAGACGTCGAGAACATCATCCAGAAGCTGTTGCAGAAGTGCGACTACGACGTGGAAAAGGCCCAGATGGGCATTGTCTACATCGACGAAATCGACAAGATCTCGCGCAAGTCGGACAACCCGTCCATCACCCGTGACGTTTCGGGCGAGGGCGTGCAGCAGGCGCTGCTGAAGCTGATCGAAGGCACCGTTGCTTCGGTTCCGCCGCAAGGTGGCCGCAAGCACCCGCAACAGGAATTCCTGCAGGTCGACACCCGCAATATCCTGTTCATCTGTGGTGGCGCCTTCTCCGGCCTGGAAAAGGTCATCCAGAACCGTTCCACCAAGGGTGGCATCGGTTTTGGCGCCGAAGTCCGCAGCAAGGAAGAGGGCAAGAAGGTTGGCGAGTCCCTGCGTGAGGTCGAGCCGGACGATCTGGTCAAGTTTGGCCTGATCCCGGAGTTCGTCGGTCGCCTGCCGGTACTGGCAACCCTCGACGAGCTGGACGAGGCTGCGCTGATGCAGATCCTCACCGAGCCGAAGAACGCCCTGACCAAGCAGTATGCCAAGCTGTTCGAGATGGAAAGCGTCGACCTCGAGTTCCGCAGCGATGCGCTCAAGGCCGTGGCGCGCAAAGCCCTGGAGCGCAAGACCGGCGCCCGTGGCCTGCGTTCGATCCTCGAAGGCGTGCTGCTCGACACCATGTACGAGATTCCTTCGAAGAAGGATGTCAGCAAGGTGGTGATCGACGAGAGCGTCATCGATGGCACCTCGCAGCCGCTGATGATCTACGAGAACAGCGAGCCGCAAGCCAAGGCCGCGCCGGACGCCTGATCCAGGCAACGGCCGGTTGACGGTGCAAGCAAGAAGGGGGCCTACGGGCCCCTTTCTGCTTTTCCTGCGCTAGCGCTTGTAATTTCCCAGGCGTGCCCCCACATTAGGTCCAAGCATCATTTCCACCGGTTTCCGGCCACAAGGCCGCTGTAGAGGCGAAATCATGAAGACCACCCTCGACTTGCCTCTTTTGCCATTGCGCGATGTCGTTGTTTACCCGCACATGGTTATCCCGCTGTTCGTGGGGCGCGAAAAGTCCATCGAAGCCCTTGAGGCAGCGATGACGGGCGAAAAGCAGATTCTCCTGCTGGCCCAGAAAAACCCGGCCGACGATGACCCGGGCGAAGATGCCCTGTACCGCGTCGGTACCGTTGCCACCGTGCTGCAATTGCTGAAACTGCCCGATGGCACCGTCAAGGTGCTGGTCGAAGGTGAGCAGCGCGGCGCCGTGGAGCGTTTCAGCGAAGTAGAAGGGCACATCCGTGCCGAAGTTTCCCTGATCGACGAAGCCGATGCCGCCGAGCGCGAGTCGGAAGTATTCGTGCGCACGCTGCTGTCGCAGTTCGAGCAGTACGTGCAGTTGGGCAAGAAAGTCCCTGCAGAAGTGCTGTCGTCGCTGAACAGCATCGAAGAGCCAGGGCGCCTGGTCGACACCATGGCCGCACACATGGCCCTGAAGATCGAGCAGAAACAGGAAATTCTCGAAATCGTCGACCTGCCGACCCGTGTCGAACACGTACTGGCATTGCTGGATGCCGAAATCGACCTGCTGCAGGTCGAAAAGCGCATTCGTGGTCGGGTCAAGAAGCAGATGGAGCGCAGCCAGCGCGAGTACTACCTGAATGAGCAGATGAAGGCCATTCAGAAAGAGCTCGGCGATGGCGACGAAGGCCACAACGAAGTCGAAGAGCTGAAAAAGCGCATCGAAGCCGCTGGCCTGCCCAAGGACGCACTGGCCAAGGCCCAGGCCGAACTGAACAAGCTCAAGCAGATGTCGCCGATGTCTGCCGAGGCCACCGTGGTCCGCTCCTACCTCGACTGGCTCGTGCAGGTGCCGTGGAAGGCTCAGAGCAAGGTGCGCCTGGACCTGGCCAAGGCCGAGGAAATCCTCGATGCCGACCACTATGGCCTGGAAGAGGTCAAGGAGCGCATCCTCGAGTACCTCGCCGTGCAAAAGCGCGTCAAGAAAATCCGCGGCCCGGTCCTGTGCCTGGTCGGCCCGCCCGGCGTCGGCAAGACCTCGCTGGCCGAGTCGATCGCCGCTGCCACCAACCGCAAGTTCGTGCGCATGGCCTTGGGGGGCGTGCGTGACGAGGCCGAGATCCGTGGCCACCGCCGTACCTACATTGGTTCCATGCCTGGCCGTCTGATCCAGAAGATGACCAAGGTGGGGGTGCGCAACCCGCTGTTCCTGCTGGACGAAATCGACAAGATGGGCAGCGACATGCGTGGCGACCCGGCCTCGGCACTGCTCGAAGTACTCGACCCGGAGCAGAACCACAACTTCAACGACCACTACCTGGAGGTCGACTACGACCTCTCGGACGTGATGTTCCTGTGCACCTCGAACTCGATGAACATTCCGCCGGCGCTGCTCGACCGGATGGAAGTCATTCGCCTGCCGGGTTACACCGAGGACGAGAAGATCAACATCGCGGTCAAGTACCTGGTGCCCAAGCAGGTCAAGGCCAATGGCTTGAAGAAGGACGAGCTGGAAGTCGATGTCTCGGCGATTCGCGACATCATTCGTTTCTACACCCGCGAAGCCGGTGTGCGTGGCCTGGAGCGGCAAATCGCCAAGGTCTGCCGCAAGGTGGTCAAGGAACATACCGGGCAGAAGCAGGTCAAGGTCAAGGTGGCCAGCGAGCAGCTGGAGCACCTGCTGGGCGTGCGCAAGTTCCGCTACGGTCTGGCCGAGCAGAAGGACCAGATCGGCCAGGTCACCGGCCTGGCCTGGACCCAGGTGGGCGGCGAACTGCTGACCATCGAAGCCGTGGTCATCCCCGGCAAGGGCCAGTTGATCAAGACCGGCTCGCTGGGCGATGTCATGGTCGAGTCGATCACCGCCGCGCAGACCGTGGTACGCAGCCGCGCTCGCAGTCTGGGGATTGCCGCCGACTTCCATGAGAAGCACGACGTGCATATCCACATGCCTGAAGGCGCCACGCCGAAGGACGGCCCAAGTGCCGGTATCGGCATGTGCACCGCGCTGGTGTCGGCGCTGACGCAGATTCCGGTACGTGCCGATGTGGCCATGACCGGCGAAATCACCCTGCGTGGCCAGGTGCTGGCGATTGGCGGGTTGAAGGAAAAGCTGCTGGCGGCACACCGCGGCGGGATCAAGACGGTGATCATTCCCGAGGAGAATGTTCGCGATCTGAAGGAGATTCCGGAAAATATCAAACAGGATCTTCAGATCAAACCGGTCAAATGGATTGACGAAGTCCTGCAAATTGCGCTGCAATACGCCCCGGAGCCCTTGCCAGATGTGGCTCCGGAGATTGTCGCGAAAGATGAAAAGCGCGACGGCGATGCTAAGGAAAGAATCAGCACGCACTAGTAGTTTTTGGCTGGGGGGCTTTCCTTGACAGTTTTTTCGGGGCCTTGCTATAAAGCGGCACGCTATTGTCATCAGGCCACCCAGCGCACGTTTCATAAGCTTTTCATTACATACTTAGAAACAAACTCAATAGAGAAATAAGGGGACTTAGAGTGAACAAGTCGGAACTGATTGACGCTATCGCCGCATCTGCTGACATCCCGAAAGCTGTAGCCGGCCGTGCGCTGGACGCAGTCATCGAATCCGTCACCGGCGCCCTGAAGCAAGGTGACGATGTGGTACTGGTTGGCTTCGGTACCTTCTCGGTCAAGGAGCGTGCTGAGCGCACCGGCCGCAACCCGCAAACCGGTAAGGCAATCAAGATCGAAGCCGCCAAGGTTCCAGGTTTCAAGGCTGGCAAAGGCCTGAAAGACGCCGTCAACTAAGTCGTCTCTTTCAGCCGGATCTGGCCTGGCCAGATCCGAGCACGGTGATGGCGGGAGGTGAACCTTCCCGCCTGACACGTTTGCTAAGAAAAGGCGCATCCTCGGATGCGCCTTTCTTTTATCAGGTTTCTACCCACGCTCCGCGGTTGTCGACGCAGTGGTACAGCCGTTTCTGGGGGACGCATGCTGCAAAATATCAGGGACAATTCACAAGGTTGGATTGCCAAGACCATCATCGGCCTTATCGTCGTGTTGATGGCGTTGACCGGCTTCGAAGCCATTTTCCAGGCCGCCACCCATAGCCAGGACGCCGCCAAGGTGAACGGCCAGACCATCAGCCAGAACGAGCTGAGCCAGGCGGCCGACATGCAGCGCCGTCAGCTGATGCAACAGTTGGGCAAGGATTTCGACCCGGCGCTGCTGGACGACAAAATGCTGCGTGAAGAGGCACTCAAGGGCCTGATCAGCCGCAAGCTGCTGCTGCAAGGCGCCGAAGATGCCAAATTCGCCTTCTCCGACGCCGCACTGGATCAGGTGATCCTGCAGACACCGGAGTTCCAGGTGGACGGCAAGTTCAGTGCCGACCGTTTCGACCAGGTCATTCGCCAGATGGGCTATGGCCGCATGCAGTTCCGCGACATGCTCGCCGAAGAAATGCTCATCGGCCAGCTGCGCACCGGCCTGGCCGGCAGCAGCTTCGTCACCGACCAGCAGGTCGATGCCTTTGCTCGCCTCGAGAAGCAGACCCGCGACTTCGCTTCCCTGACCTTCAAGGCCGACCCGGCCGCGGTCAAGGTCAGCGATGAAGAGGTCAAGGCGCACTACGACCAGCATGCCAAGGAGTTCATGTCGCCAGACCAGGTTGTGATCGACTACATCGAGCTGAAGAAGTCGGCGTTCTTCGACCAGGTCAAGGTGACCGACGAGGAGCTCAAGGCCCAGTACGATAAGGAAATCGCCAACCTTGCCGAGCAGCGCCATGCCGCGCACATTCTCATCGAGGTCAACGACAAGGTCACCGACGCCCAGGCCAAGGCCCGCGCTGAAGAGATCGAGCAGCGTCTGGCCAAGGGTGAAGACTTTGCCGCGCTGGCCAAGGAGTTCTCCCAGGACCCGGGTTCGGCCAATAGCGGCGGCGACCTTGGCTTCGCTGGCCCGGGCGTTTACGACCCGGCGTTCGAGGATGCGCTGTACAAGTTGCAGGATGGCCAGGTCTCGGCGCCGGTGCGCACCGAGTTCGGCTACCACCTGATCAAGCTGCTGGGTGTGCAGGCACCTGAGGTGCCGAGCTTTGCCAGCCTGAAGGACAAGCTGACACGTGACCTGAAGATCCCGCTGGTCGAACAGCGTTACGTCGATGCCAGCAAGCAACTGCAGGATGCCGCCTACGAGGCTTCCGACCTGGCCCAGCCGGCCCAGGACCTGAACCTGAAGGTGCAGACTTCCGCAGCCTTCGGCCGCGAGGGTGGCGAAGGCATCACTGCCAACCGTTCCGTAGTGCAGGCCGCATTCTCCGAAGAAGTGCTGGAGGAGGGTGCCAACAGCACCGCCATCGAGCTCGACCCGGAAACCACCGTGGTGCTGCGCGTCAAGGAGCACCGCAAGCCGGAGCAACTGCCGCTGGACGCCGTGGCCAAGAACATTCGCGAACACCTGGCCAAGGAGAAGGCAACTGCCGAGCTCAAGGCCAAGGCGGACAAGCTGATTGCCGGCTTGCGTGACGGTTCTATCGCAGCGGGCAGTGTGCACGAAGGGCAGGGCTGGAAGGCCTATGAAGCAGTTACCCGCGGCGAGGACGGTATAGACCCGGCCGAGTTGCAGGCGCTGTTCCGCCTGGGCAAGCCGCAGGCCAAGGACAAGCCGGTATATGGCAGCGTGGTGCTGCGTGACGGTAGCCTGGTGGTTCTGCAGCTCAAGGGCGTCAACGAAGGTGCTGCTGCCACCGACGAAGAGAAGCAGCAGATCCGCCGCTACCTCGCGTCGCGTGCTGGCCAGCAGGACTTCGCGGCGTACCGCAAGCAGCTGGAAGCCAAGGCGGACATCACCCGTTACTAAGGTGATGGATGCATGAACGAACAGGCCGCCTTGAGCGGCCTGTTTCGTTTCTGTTGTCTGTGCCGGCCTCTTCGCGGGCTTGCCCGCTCCCACGGTGAACCTGTGGGAGCGGGCGAGCCCGCGAAGAGGCCGCCACAAGCAGCACAAGGCCTAGCGCTTCACCCCTTCATAGCTATCCAGCGTATCCCGAGCAATTTCCCGCCCCAAGGCAATCAGCTCCGGCGCCTTGTAGAACTCGAAAAACCGGCACACCCGTTTGGGCACGTTGATCAGTACATCCGGTGGATAGCCGGCGATCTTGTATTGCGCCAACGAGGTCTGCATGACCTCGAAGCTCTGGTTGATCAGGTCCAGCAGTGAGGCGGGCCCCACGTTGTCGATGATGAACGAACCGGTCGCCGACTTCGGCGCACCTTCGCGTTCCGGTGCCGCCGCCGGTTGCTGGCCTTCCGGGTCGGCGGCATCGGCCAGCCACGGGTTCGGCTGCGCCAGCCCTTCGGCGACGATTTCCTGCTCGATGCGGATCAACTCCTCGGCCGGCTTGCGTCGGAACGGCAAGCGCGAGCCTAGCGAGCTGAGCAGGGCATCGAAACGCATCTTGAACGCCGCCGGGCGCTCGATCACCGGTAACTGGTACTGCTTCTGGTTGGTGGCGTTGAGGTTGACCGCGATGATCAGGTCACAGTGGCTGGACACCACTGGCACGATCGGCAGTGGGTTGAGAATGCCGCCGTCGACCAGCATGCGGTTGCCTTGCATCACTGGGGTGAACAGGCTGGGGATGGCTGCCGAGGCGCGCATGGCCTGGTGCAGGCAGCCCTCCTGGAACCAGATTTCCTGCTGGTTGGTGAGGTCGGCAGCAACCGCCGTGTAGGGGATGCGCAATTGCTCGATGTTGATCTCGCCGACGATCTTGCGAATTTGCCCGAACACCTTGTCGCCGCGAATTGCGCCGAGGCGAAAGCTGACATCGACCAGGCGCAACACATCCAGGTAGTCGAGGCTCTCGATCCAGTTGCGGTAGTCTTCCAGCTTGCCGGCGGCATAGATGCCACCGATCACCGCGCCCATGGAACAGCCGGCGATGCAGGCGATGTCGTAGCCGCGGCGCTCGATTTCCTCGATCACGCCGATGTGTGCATACCCCCGGGCTCCACCTGAACCCAGTACCAGTGCCACGCGTTTGCTCATGAACATTCCCCGGCCAGTGCAACCATGGTTCTACAATGCACCCATCGCCACCTGTGCTTCAATGTGCATCGCGCTAAGCTACTGTAATAAAACTGGCTGGGCCAAGCTGGCTGGGCAGGGCACTTTTCAGCTGCCGGGGCGTCGAACAGCCTACATTTTTTTCCATTGAGGTATTACCGATGAAAGCCTGGATCTGCCTTCCACTGATCGCCTTGGCCCTTGCTGGCTGCGCGGGCAAGACGGCCTATCGCGAAAGTTGCGCGACCCAACTGGATGCCGCCTGGAAGGAGCTGGACCTGGCCAAGGCCGAAGGCTTTGCCGGTGCCGTGAGTTACTCCAAGGCCTTGTCGCTGCTGACCGGTGCCAAGACCCAGCAGCAGTTCGAAGGTTATGAAAGTTGTACCAGAAAAGCCGAAAAGGCCCGTTTCTACATTCGTGAGTCTCGCGCCGGGCGCTGACCAAGGAGCGTCTTTCAATGTCTGCAATGCTCGATCACGTGGTTGCCCAGATAGTGGCCTTGCAGGTGCGCCTGCTGGCCTGTCGCGAACGCCTGGCTGCCGATACCGACAGCGAGGCCTTGCATGACCTGCGCACCACCCTGCGGCGCCTGCGCAGCCTGCTGCGGCCACTGCGTGGGTTGCCAGGGGTCGAGCAACTCGAGGACGCCGCCAAGTCGTTGGGTACCCTGACCACGCCGCTGCGTGACCGTGAGGTGTTGGCGGCTGAGCTGATCGGGCGTGGTTTTGCCCAGGCCGGGCAACTGCGCCTGGAAGGCCGTGACAGGACCTTCGCCAGTGTTGCCGCCAGCCCGCAGCTGACCCGGGTGCTGGCGATTGTCGACGCGTTTCCGCTGTTCCTGCGCGCAGCCGGCCGCGAAGGGTTGGTCAAGGGGCTGGAAAAGCGTGTCGACAAACGCCTGGTCAAACAGTGGCGCAAGTTGCATAAAGCGTTGCAGGACCCGGCCCACGATCGCCACCGCCTGCGCTTGCTGATCAAGCGTGCGCGCTATGGCGACGAGGCCTACCCGCAGCTCGACCATGCGGGCAAGCAATTGCGGCGCTTGCTGAAGCAGGCCCAGGGCGACCTGGGTGACTGGCATGACCGCCTGCAATGGTTGTTGCAGGCGCGCGAGCATGCCGACCTGGCACCATGCAAGGTTGCCTGGGAGCAGGAATTGCACGAGGCCGAGCGCCATTCGGATTTGACGCTGGCGGCATTGCAGCAGGCGCTGGAGCGGCGAAAGCCCGAAAAATGACCGATATGCGGGCTGATCGGCAAGGGTTTGCTGGCTAGGATGGGCAGACCCTTTCGCAGCAGGCAGGACCGGCCAATGAATTTCAACCAACTGCTCGACGCCGTGCGGGCCAACCCCGATGCGGTGAGCATCCCGCCCAGCTGGGCCCAGGGCCGCGCAGCCTTCGGCGGGCTGATGGCGGCCATGGTATATGAAGCCATGCGCCAGAAAATCTCCGATGGCCGCCCCGTGCGCTCGTTGGCCATCAGCTTCGTGGCGCCGGCCGCGGCGGATGTGCCGATCCGCTTCGAGGTGGAGGCGCTGCGTGAAGGCAAAGCCGTCAGCACCTTGCTGGGGCGTGCCATTCAAAACGGCCAGGTGGTAACCCTGGTGCAGGGTAATTTCGGTGCAGGGCGGCCGTCGGTGGTCGATGTACCGGCGTTGCCGGCCACGGAAATGAAAGCGCTCGAAGAGGCCGCTTCCGAGCTACCCCATATCAAAGGCGTTACCCCGGAGTTCATGCAGCATGTGGCCTTGCGCTGGACGGTGGGCGGGTTGCCGTTCAGTGGCAATCAGTCGCGCCAGATGGGCGGCTGGGTACGTTTGCGCGGCGTGGCCGAAGAGCCGGTCAACGAGGCACACCTGCTGGCGTTGGTCGATGCCTGGCCGCCGAGCCTGATGCCTTTTCTCAAGCAGCCTGCTGCCGGCAGTACGTTGACCTGGACCATCGAATTCATGCAGCCCACGGCGCAGTTGTCGACCCTGGACTGGTGCCACTATTGCGTGGAAACCGAATATGCGCGGGATGGTTATGGGCATGCCGCTGCTGCCTTGAGGACGGCGCAGGGCGAGTTGCTGGCCTTGAGCCGGCAGACGGTTACCGTGTTTGCCTAGCAGATACGTGCCGGCCTGCACGCTTTCCTGTAGGAGCGGCCTTGTGTTGCGAAAGGGCCGCAAAGCGGCCCTGGCAATCTTCACGGCGAAGCTGTAAATCCGGGGCTGCTGCGCAGCCCTTTCGCGACACAAGGCCGCTCCTGCAAAAGTTTGTGCGTGATTGGAGCATCAATGGCGATGCTTGTGCCGTTCCCGCCAGGCCTTCCACCAGGCCCCGCTCAGCAAGAAGCGTGGAAAGGTGATGAACTGCTCGGTCAGCAGGCGTTGCACGGCATCCTTGCGGTTGGCGAAGGGCTCGGGTTGCTCGGCTTCCAGGCGATGGCCCTGGCGCTGCAGGCCCAGGCCGGCAATCAATGCAATGACGCCAACGGCAATCTGGCCCGGATCCAGGCCGAACAGCCCGGACAGAATCAGCAATGCGCCAAGAATGAACAACGGCACGGCGATCAGGTGCAGCACCAGGTTGGTCGGGTGGCGGTGGTTGTGGTGGTAGCCGCGCCATTGCCAGGCGGGCAGGTTGGGCAGGCGTTTGCTCATGGGCATTTCCTCTCGGTCATGCCCAAAGCTTAGTGCGGCCTCCAGGAGGGAGCCAATCGAGGCTGGCTATGGTGACTATAGCTTGAGCTGGCCAATGGCCTTGTTCAGTTCACCGGCCAGGGTTGCCAGTTCGCTGCTGGTGGTCGCCGAGCCCACGGTCTGCTGCACGGTTTGTTCAGTGACATCACGGATGCTCACTACGGCGCGGTTCATTTCTTCGGCTACCTGGCTTTGCTGCTCGGCTGCCACGGCAATCTGGGTGTTGCTTTCGCGCATTTGCGCCACGGCACCGGTAATCTCGGCCAGTGCTTCGCCGGCCTCCTGGGCCTGCCTGACGCAGTCGTCGGCCTTGTACGAGCTTTCCTGCATGAACTCCACTGCATCGCGGGTGCCAGACTGCAGGGCCGAGACCATGGTGGTGATCTCGTCGGTGGAGGTTTGCACGCGCTTGGCCAGGTTGCGCACTTCATCGGCCACCACTGCAAAGCCGCGGCCCAGGTCGCCGGCGCGCGCGGCTTCGATGGCAGCATTGAGGGCCAGCAGGTTGGTCTGCTCGGCGATGCTGTGGATCACACTGACCACGCCATTGATCTTCTGACTGTCTTCGGCCAGTTGGCGGATCATCTCGGCGGTTTGCTGCACGCCGCTGGACAACCCGGAAATCGAATCCTGAACCCGGCTGACCACCTCCTGGCCGCTACCGGCCAGGGTGTCGGCTGTTTGTGACAGGTCACGGGTGGCGCCAGCATGCTGGGCGATGTGGTGTACCGTAGCCGACATTTCGTTGATGGCGGTAGCGGCCTGGTCGGTCTCGCTCTGCTGGCCGAGCATGCCGTGGCGCACGTCGCTCATGCTTGCGGCCAGGCGAGCGGCGCCGGAGTCCAGTTGCGCAGCGGTGTGGGCGACGGTACTGACCACGCGATGGTAGGTCGCCTGCATGGCATTGAAGGCCCCGGCCATCTGGCCGACCTCGTCGCCACAGGCCAGCGGCACTCGGGCCGAAAGGTCGCCGGTTTTTTCCACGTGCAGCATCACGTCTTTGAGGGTGTTGAGCTGGCTGAGCAGAAAGCGGATCAGCAGCTGCGAGGCGCCGAGCATGGCCAGCATCAGGATCAGTACACATACCGCGTAGTTGCTGAAGCGGTCGAAGAACACCTGGCGCAGGCTTGGCGACTGGGCCAGCACGGCCATTTGCTGATCGCCGTTGCGCAGTACCTGCGCGCCTTGTAGCGGGTTGTCGCCCAAGAGCCGGGCGGCGGGCAGCTCGACCCAGCCTTGGGCATCGCGCAGGGCCTCGAGGGGTTCGCCCGCGAAGGTGGGCGTTTGCCCGGCGGACCAGCTGATGACGTTGGCCGGGCGGGGCAGCGGCTGGCCGGCCGGCCATGCAGCCAGCAGTTGTGCCTGTGCAGCTGCCTGGGCCTGCGCGGCCTCGGCGCGTGCGCGCTGCTCCAGGTGTACGGCATAGAGCACCAGCAGCAAGGTCGTGACAAAGGCCACCGCGTTGACGGCCCAGAACTTGTACTTCAGGGAAACATTGCTAAGCCAGGCACCCATGGGCAGGTCTTCTCTGAGTTGAGCGGAAACAATATTGGCAAGGTGCCATCATTGTGCCTGCGCAAGCCAAGCCCTTTCTTGATGTGTATCAAGAAAATTCCTGCGCCTGTAATAGGTTTTCTTGGGACAACTAATTTGTACTGCCTGTACAGGCCTCATCGCCGGCAAGCCAGCTCCCACAGGTACTGCACATGGCTTGAAGTCGATGCGATCGATGTGGGAGCTGGCTTGCCGGCGATAGGGCCCCTACAGGTTCAGGGGAGTTGGAAAAACGCCCGCGCCGTCGCTGTGGTATGCGCCGCCGTATGCTCGGCCGACTCACCCCGGTGCAAGGCCACTTCGCGCAACACCTCCGGCAGGAACGCCGGTTCGTTGCGCCCGTTCTTTGGCTTGGGCCGCAGGCTGCGCGGCAGCAGGTAAGGCGCATCGCTCTCCAGCATCAGCCGCCCCTCGGCAATGTTGCCCACGAGCGGGTGCAGGTGGGTGCCACGGCGTTCGTCGCAGATCCAGCCGGTAATACCGATGTGCAAGTCCATGTCCAGATAGGCAAACAGCGCATCGCGTTCGCCGGTAAAGCAGTGCACTACTGCGCCGGCCAGGTGGTCGCGGTAATCCTTGAGGATCGCCAGCAGGCGTTCGCTGGCGTCGCGTTCGTGCAGGAACACCGGCAGGCGCAGCTCGGCAGCCAGCGCCAACTGTGCCTCCAGGGCTTTTTCCTGGAGTGGGCGAGGGGAGAAGTCGCGGTTGAAATCCAGGCCGCATTCACCCACGGCGCGTACACGTGGTTCACTCAACAGCTGGCGCAACTGGCGCTCGCTGCCGGCATCCCAGGCCTTGGCATCGTGGGGATGTACGCCTGCCGTGGCGAACAGGTGCGCGCCGCCGGCATCCAGTTGCTGGCAAAGTTCCAGCGCCTGTTCGCTGACCGCCAGGCTGGTGCCCGTCAGCACCATCTGCGTGACCCCGGCCTCAAGGGCGCGCTCGACGATTGCCGCCTGTTGGTCGTGGAAACTGCTGTTGGTCAGGTTGACGCCGATATCGATCAGTTGCATGGTGCTACCTCGTGCCGCGGGTCGGCCAGCATAACAAAAACCGTGTTTTCTGAAAAAACCAAGAACTTCATGCTGTTGCCATGGTCTTTTACCGTCATTTCTCTCCCGGCGGTGCAACCCCATGGATGCCGCCCACCGACCACGGACACGACTTCGCATGCAGCGATGCTGGCTCATTTTCCTGCTGACGCTTGGGCTGACCTTGACAGGACCCGCCCACGCGCGCGCGCCAGGGCCGCAGCAGAGCATCCCGCCGACCAAGGTCCGTGACCTGCAACAGATTCGCACCAGCCAGGTGTTACGGGTGCTGGTCAACCAGAGCCGCAACAGCTCTGGTGAGGTCAAGGGTGAGCCGGTCGGCATCGAGTATTATCGCCTGCGTGCCCTGGAGCACTATCTCAATGCCCGCGCCGCTGACGGCCAGGAGATCCAGCTCAAGCTGATCCCTCGGGCCAAGGAGCAGCTGCTGGGCGCCTTGGCCCGTGGCGAGGGCGACCTGGCCGCGCCGGGCGAGCTGCTCGACCCTGGCGTGGTGCGCGGGGTCAGCAGCAGTGCGCCGGTGCTCGACCAGGTGCCGCTGCTGCTGGTGGGGCGCAGGGGCGAACGCAGCTTCAGCCATGTCGAGCAGTTGTCCGGGCGTACCGTGGTCCTGACCAGCGCCAGTGCCGCTGGCCCGTTGATCCAGCAGGTCAACCAGCAGCTGGCGCTGCGCAAGCGCGCGCCGATCAAGGTCGAGTGGGTCGACTCGACCCTGGCGGTGGAGGATGTGCTGGAAATGGTCCAGGCTGGCATCTATCACCTGACCGTGGTCGAGCAGCCGATCGCCCGGCGCTGGGCCCGGGTGATGCCGCGCCTGCGCCTGGACAGCCGCGTGAAAATGGGGGCGCCGCAAGCCATGCGTTGGTATGTGGGGCCCGATGCGCCGCAGTTGCTGGCCACGGTCGATCGCTTTCTGCAGGGTTACCGCGCGCCGGACAACCAGGACGCCGCGTTCGAGCGCATCTACCGCCGCCAGTACCGGGTACACGACCCGTTGGCCAGCAGGAATCGCCAGCGCCTGACCGCGCTGCGTGCGGTGCTGCAGAAACACGGTGAGGCGCAGCAGATCGATTGGCTCAACCTTGCCGCACTGGCCTTCAAGGAATCGACGCTCGACCCGGCAGCGCGCGGCACCGGCGGGGCCCATGGCCTGATGCAGATTACTCCGTCGGCGGCGCAGCGCGTGGGGGTGAGCAACACCGCCACGGTGGATGGCAATGTCCAGGCCAGTGCCCGTTACCTGGCGCTGATTCGGCGCAAGTTCTTTGCCAGTGCCAGAATCAACGAACGCGAGCGCATGGCCTTCGTGCTGGCGGCCTACAACCTGGGGCCCGAGCGGGTCCAGGCCATGCGCGCCGAAGCGCGGCGGCGTGGGCTGAATGGCGATCAGTGGTTCTTCCAGACCGAACGCATCGCCATGGAGCAGGTGGGCATGGGGCCGGTCAACTTCGTCAATAGCGTCAACAAGTACTTTGTAGCGTTCAATCGGGAGCGTGCTGCGCTGGAGCGTGTGGCGAAGCGCTGATAAATCGATTTTGTCGATTGTTATGTTGGGTTTTTTGCGATTTTCATATCTATTGAATCGATTATGATGGCGCCCATCCCAACACAACTTTCCCGCTTCAAGGAGATTTCGACATGAACAACGCTACCCTCAACGCCCTGTTCTCCACCCGCGCCGGCGCTGGCCTGAGCGTCATCCGTATCCTGCTCGGCATCATCTTCATCGCGCATGGTGCGCAAAAACTGTTCGGCATGTTCGGCGGCTATGGCCTGGAAGGCACCGGCCAATGGATGGAGAGCATCGGCCTGGCCCCGGGTTACCTGATGGCGCTGCTGTCCGGTAGTGCCGAGTTCTTTGGCGGCCTGGCCCTGGTGATCGGCCTGCTGGCCCGCCCCGCGGCTCTGGTGCTGGCAGTGACCCTGGTGGTGGCGATCCTCTCGGTGCACATCGGCAACGGCCTGTTCATGTCCAACAACGGTTATGAGTTCGGCCTGGCCCTGCTGGCCGGTACCGTCGCGGTACTGATCGAAGGCGCTGGCCGTTTCTCGCTGGACCGCCTGATCGCTCGCTGATACCGCATACGCCAAGATACAAGCCCAGGCCGATCACTTTCGGCCTGAGGCTTGTATCTTGCCGCTTGTAGCTCTAGCATACCGACTGCGCCGATTTAAACAGCTACTTGCGGGGCGCAGGAAGCCCACCTCCGGGTCATCCGAAATACCGCTAAAGCGCTGGTTCGGTGACGCCTCCCACCGCTGCCCAGCGGGATTCGCGAGGCGGAGAGAAGCTCCATGAGTTGCCCACGTACCAGTGTCTGTTTGAGCCCCTTGCCTGCCAGCCAGGTTTCCCGCACACCGCGCATCCTGCTCGGCGGCCAGCATCAACCCACTCTTTTACGTCACCTTGAAGGCCTGTCCCGGCGCAAGGGCCAGGCGCGTGCATTTCTGATCCAGTTCGCCGATACCGGCTGCCACCTCGCGCAGTATGGCAATGACCGTTTCGACCTGGCTGTGATCCAGGCCCCGGCGCCGGACGAGGCCGCCGAAATCATCGGCCACCTCACCCGTATCGCGCGCCAAGGCCTGATTACCCGCCGCTGAGGAGCGCGCTGTTGAGCACCAACATCATTACCACGGAAGGCCATGAGGCGCTGAAGAAAGAGCTGGACCACCTGTGGCGGGTGTACCGCCCGGAGATCACCCAGAAGGTAACCTGGGCGGCATCGCTGGGTGACCGCAGCGAGAACGCCGACTATCAGTACAACAAGAAGCTGCTGCGCGAGATCGACCGTCGGGTGCGTTACCTGCGCAAGCGTCTTGAAGATGTGAAGGTGGTGGCTTACTCGCCGCAGCAGGAGGGCAAGGTGTTCTTCGGTGCCTGGGTAGAGATCGAGAACGATGAGGGCGAGACCATGAAGTTTCGTATTGTCGGTTATGACGAGATCTATGGGCGCAATGACTACATCTCGATCGACTCCCCCATGGCTCGTGCCCTGCTGAAAAAGGAGGAGGGTGACGAGGTGGTGGTGCACACGCCTACCGGTGAAGCGACCTGGTACGTGAACAGCATCACTTACGGCCAATAAATTGATGTTGTTTGTGCCGGCCTCTTCGCGGGCTTGCCCGCTCCCACAGGTTTGCCACCGCATTTGAAGGTTGTGCCGGCGTGGTGGGAGCGGGCAAGCCCGCGAAGAGGCCGGCACAGGCAACCCTCAACTTTCGCGCAACACCGCCAACGGGCTGGCATTCAACGCCCGCCGCGTTCCCAGCACCCCCGCACCACCCACCAACAGCGCCCCTGCCAGCGGCAACAACAACAGCCACACATGCGGGCTCCATTGCAGGTCGAAGGCGTAGCGGTACAGCACCAGGGTAATCAGCTCGCACCCGACCGCGGCCAGCAAGCCGCTGGCCGCACCCAGCAAGCCGAACTCGATCCGCCGTGCCCTGACCAGTAGTGGCCGCGCCGCGCCCAGTGCACGCAGCAAGGCCCCCTGGCGAATGCGCTCGTCCAGCGTTGCCTGCAAGCCGGCGAACAGTACCGCCAGCCCGGCCGCCAGCACGAAAAGCAACACGTACTCCACCGCCAGGGTCACCTGGGCCAGGATGCTGCGCAACTGATCGAGCAAGGCGTCCACCTGCAGAATGGTCACCGCCGGGAATGCCCGTGACAGCGCCACCACATCCAGGTCATGGCCCGCTGCCAGATAGAAGCTGGTCAGATAGGTGGTTGGCAGCCCCTGCAGCGTGCCGGGCTGGAAGATCATGTAGAAGTTCGGCTGGAAGCTGTCCCAGTGCACGCTGCGCAGGCTGCTGACCCGTGCCTGGCGCTGCTGGCCGCCGATGTCGAAGGTCAGCAGGTCACCCAGTTGCAGCTTCAGGCTGCTGGCCAGTTCCGCCTCCACCGACACACCGGGGATTTCATCTGCGGCGGGCAGCGCCTGCCACCAGTTGCCACCCGTCAAGGCGTTGCCTTCGGGCAGTTCGGCCGCCCAGGTCAGGCTGAGGTCGCGCTGCACGGCACGTTCGCCTGCCGAGTCCTTGCTGACCACCTGCTGCACCGGTTGCTCATTGATACGCACCAGTCGGCCAGGTGTCACCGGGTACAGCGGCGCCGAGGTTGCATTGACCTGCTGCAGGTGGCGGGCGAAGGGCTCACGGTCATCCGGCAGGATGTTCAGGGCGAAATGGTTGGGTGCATCCTTGGGCAGCTGCGCTTGCCAGGTGTCGAGCAGTTCCGCACGCAGCAGGGCGACCAGGGCCATGGCCAGCAGGATCAGGCCGAAGGCCAGGGCCTGGCCGGCAGCGGCCATGGGGTGGCGCAGCAGTTGGCCCAGCCCCAGGCGCCAGGTCAGTGGGGCCCCGCCCAGCAACTCGCGCAGGCTGCGCAAACCGAGTAGCAGCAGGCCGCCGAGCAGCAGCGCGGCGACCAGGCCGCCACCGAGCAGGGCGAAGGTGAGCAGCAGGTCGAGGCTCAGCCGCCACATGATCAGGCCCAGGGCGAACAGCGCCGCGCCGTACACCAGCCAGCTGCTGGGCGGTATCGGCAGCAGGTCGCGGCGTAGCACGCGCAGCGGTGGCACCTGGCCCAGCGCGGCGATTGGCGGCAGGGCGAAACCGGCCAGGGCCACCAGCCCGGTAGCGATGCCGGCCATGGCCGGGACGATGCCGCCTGCAGGTACCACGCTTGGCAGCAAGCCGTGCAGCAGGCGGAACAGGCCCAGTTGGGCCAGCCAGCCGAGCAGGGCGCCGGCCAGCGCTGCGACCAGGCCGAGCATGGCCAATTGCAGGCAGTACAGGCCCAGCGCCTGGCGGCGCGAAAGGCCCAGGCAGCGCAGCAGGGCGCTGGCGTCCAGGCGGCGTGCGGCATAGCGGCTGGCCGACAGGGCCACGGCGACGCCTGCCAGCAGCACGGCCACCAGGCTGGCCATGTTCAGGTAGCGCTCGGCCTTGCCCAGGGCGCCGCCAACCTGCTGGTTACCATCGCGAGTGTCGCGCAGGCGCTGGTTGGCGGCCAGGTCCTTGTTCAGTGCCTCGCGGTACTGGGCCAACGCTTCGGCATCGCCGCGCCACAGGTCGCGGTAGGTAACCCGGCTACCCGGCTGGATCACGCCGGTGGCCGGCAGATCGGCCAGGTTCATCATTACCCGAGGGGTAAGGCTGTAAAAGTTGTTGGCGCGGTCCGGTTCGTAGGTCAGCACGCGGCTCATGCGCAAGGTTTTCATACCCACGTCGATGCTGTCGCCAACCTTCAGCCCCAGTGCCGCCAGCAGGCGTGGTTCGACCCATGCTTCGCCGGGTGCCGGGCCGCCGCCCGGGGTTTCTGCGGCATACGGCGCCGCGGCGCTGCGCACTTGCCCGCGCAACGGGTAGGCACCATCGGCAGCCTTGACGCTGGACAGCTGGATGCCGTTGTCGCCGCCGACAACGCTGGTGAATTCGACCACCTGGGCGTGGCGCAGGCCTAGTGCCTTGCCGGTCTCGATCTGCTGGTCGCGGGCCGGGGCGCTGCCCTGTAGCACCAGGTCGGCACCGAGGAACTCGCTGGCACGCAGTTGCATGGCACCGTTGAGGCGGGCACCGAAATAGCCGATGGCAGTGCTCGCCGCCACCGCCACCAGCAGGGCGAAGAACAACACGCGCACTTCGCTGGCGCGGATGTCGCGCAGCAACTGGCGCAGGGCCAGGCCGCACAGGCGGGACAGCGGCATGTGGTTCATCAGGCCTCCACCGGGGCCACCAGGCGGCCCGCATCCAGGCGGATCTGGCGGCGGCAGCGCCGGGCCAGGCGTTCGTCATGGGTAACCAGCACCAGGGTGGTGCCGCGCTCCTTGTTCAGTTCAAACAGCAGATCGCTGATGCGCTCGCCGGTGTGGCTGTCGAGGTTGCCGGTAGGTTCGTCGGCGAACAGCACTGCCGGTTGCGCGGCGAAGGCGCGGGCGATGGCCACCCGTTGCTGTTCGCCGCCCGAAAGCTGGCGCGGGGTATGGCTCAGGCGCTTGCCCAGGCCGACCCGTTCGAGCAAAGTGCGCGCGTGTTCGCGGGCATCGCGGCGGCCATCCAGTTCCAGGGGCAACATGACGTTCTCCAGGGCATTGAGGCTGTCGAGCAGCTGGAACGACTGGAACACGAAGCCCACATGTTCGGCGCGCACCCGTGCGCGTTGGTCTTCATCCAGCGGCCCAAGGTCGTGACCAGCGAGGATGACCTTGCCGGCACTGGGCTGGTCGAGACCGGCGAGCAGGCCGAGCAGGGTCGACTTGCCCGAGCCCGAGGCGCCGACGATGGCCAGGCTGTCGCCCTGGGCCAGGTCGAGAGACAGCGCGTGCAGGATGGTCAGGTCACCTTCCGCGCTGGGGACCACTTTGCTAAGGTTCTGCGCAACGAGAATGCTGGGGCCCATGGAGAATCCGATGCGAGTGTGGTGGTTGAGTGCCGGTCTGGCCCTGTATTGCCTGGCCCAGAGCGCGGCGGCGGGAACACTTCTGGTTGTCGGCGATAGTATCAGCGCCGGTTTTGGCCTGGATACCCGCCAGGGCTGGGTGTCCCTGTTGCAGACCCGCCTGCGGGACGAAGGTTTCGACGACAAAGTGGTCAATGCATCGATCAGCGGTGACACCAGTGCCGGTGGCCAGGCGCGGCTGCCGGCGCTGCTTGCAGCACACAAGCCGAGCCTGGTGGTGCTGGAACTGGGCGGCAACGACGGCCTGCGCGGGCAGCCGCCAGCGCAATTGCAACAAAATCTTGCCTCGATGATCGAGAGTGCGCGCAAGGCCGGTGCCAAGGTGGTGCTGCTGGGCATGCGCCTGCCACCCAATTATGGCCTGCGCTACACCACTGCCTTCGCCCAGGTTTATGAACGGCTGGCGACAGAGAAACAGGTTCCGCTGGTGCCGTTTTTCCTCGAGGGGGTAGGGGGCGTGCCGGAATTGATGCAGGCGGATGGTATTCACCCGGCCCAGGCCGCCCAGCAGCGCCTGCTGGAAAATGCCTGGCCGGCGATAAAACCCTTGCTGTGACGCTTTAAACGGCGCCGGCTTTCGGCTAATGTTGCGCCCCCCGTTTCGAGTGCCACCGATGCCGCGCCCTGCCTGGTCCCTGTACGCCTACCAACTGATCGAGCCTGATGAGCAGCTCGACCTGTTTGCCTGCCAGGAAATCCGCGTCCACCTGGTGGCCCGCCAGCTCGAGCTGGGCGTACCGGCTGACCGCACGTTGTGCGGTGGCCTGTTGCCGGCGCAACCGCGCTGGTCGGGGGTGCCGCGCTCGATCTACCGCGACGGCCGCCTGTGCGACCTGTGCCGTGCCATTCTAGATGCGCAGCGGCGCGGCATGCGCCCGGTGTGGCCGGAACTGCAGGGCGGCTGAACAGCGCACCTTTCATCATCTGAAACGCTTGCATGGTGCCAATGCCTCCCGCTTGCATCGGCGCGGGTGTACAATCGATTCTCTTGACCCACCTTTCGAAGGATTTACCGGATGTTGCCGCGCTTTCCTGCCGTCACCCGTAGCCTGTCCCTGGCCGCCCTGCTGGTAGCAGGCCCCGCTGCTGCGCTGGAGCTGCCACTGCCACCACCCGGTGAAGACATCATCGGCCAGGTGCAGGTGATCAAGGCAAAGTACGAGGACACGTTCGCCGATATCGGCACTGCCAACGACCTCGGCTACCTGGAAATGATCGCTGCCAACCCGGGCGTAGACCCATGGCTGCCAGGAGCGGGCACCGAGATCATCCTGCCCACCCGCTACATCCTGCCGCCTGGCCCGCGTGAAGGCATCGTCATCAACCTGGCCGAATACCGCATGTACTACTTCCCGAAAGGGCAGAATGTGGTGCATACCTTCCCGCTGGGCATTGGCCGTGAAGGCTGGGGTTCACCGATCGCCAACACCAAGATCACCGCCAAGACGCCAAACCCGACCTGGACCCCGCCAGCGTCGATCCGCGCCGAGCACGCGGCTGACGGCGATATCCTGCCGAGCGTGGTGCCGGCCGGTCCGGACAACCCGCTGGGGCCGTTCAAGTTCACCCTCGGGGTGCCGGGCTACCTGATCCACGGCTCTAACAAGAAGTTCGGCATTGGCATGCGTACCAGCCACGGTTGTTTCCGCATGCTCAACAACAATGTGCTGGAACTGTCGAAGATGGTGCCGGTGGGGACGCCGGTGCGCATCATCAACGAGCCCTACAAGTTCGGTATCAGTGGCGGCAAGGTCTATCTGGAGGCACACACGCCGCTGGACGACCAGGGTAATCCGTCGGTGGTCGATAAACACACTGCAGTCATCAACGCCTTGCTCAAGCGTGAAGACCTGGCCAATAACCTGCGCATGAACTGGGACATGGTGCGTGACGTGGTGGCCGCGGAAGATGGCATGCCGGTCGAAATTGCCGTGCCGACCGAAAGCCAGGGTGGCGCGCCGATGGTTTCGAGCATTCCGCCCGAACTGCAGTAAGGTTATTGCGACATACCCGGGCCTGCCTTAGTGCAGGCCTTTTCGTTTCTGCCTGGCGCGTTTGCCTTGTGCGCAGGCAATAAAAAAGCCGACCCACAAGTGGGTCGGCTCCATAACAATCCGTGAGGATTATTACTTGCGGCTGGCTTTGTCCAGCATACGCAGAGCGCGCTCGTTGGCTTCGTCAGCGGTCTGCTGAGCCTTCTGAGCGGCTGCCAGTGCGTCGTCAGCCTTACGGTAGGCTTCGTCAGCACGAGCTTGAGCGCGAGCTGCTGCGTCTTCAGTCGCAGTCAGACGAGCTTCGGTTTCTTTGGATACGCTGCTGCAACCGGTAGCCAGAACTGCGGCCAGAGCCAGAGCAGAGAATTTCAGAACGTTGTTCATCGTGTTCCCCTTCAAGGACTTTCTATTAAATAGCCATCTCTCGGAAAAGAGAAACTGGCCGGCGTACATAGTACCCATTACTTGTAGTAAGTAAACTGACTAAGCGCAAGAACTGCAAAAAAAATGTTGCTTGACGCCTTTCCGACAAGATTTGCGACACGCCTGTGAAAAAAACGTGCAGGGACCGCAAGCGTTTGTAGTACGGGAACTTTTTTGTTGAACTAGCGGTGACTTTAACTGTCGTTCAGCGTCTTAAGCCCTAGTACATCCGGTGGCCGTTGGCGTGCAAGCAAGAGTCGCTCTGGCTGCATTCCAGCCATTTTTAACCGCCACCACCTTGAGCAATCCCGCCCGCGGCGCCTACTATCTTGTGAGTGCCAGAGGATCCGAACGATTGCAATCGTCCAGTGGTCGAAGTGGGCAACAGGTGGCGTAGAGGATTCTGTGCCGGATAAACCACCATCGGTTAAGGTATGGGTCTGCCGACAAGACCTGCGAGGAGTAGTGATGAGCGAAGCGCTGACCATCCACCATGACCAGGCCGGTCATCAGTTCGAGACCAACGTGGACGGTCATCGTGCCTATCTGACGTACATGGATCTGGGCAAGCAGACGCTGGACATCTATCGCACCTTCGTACCCAACGCCCTGCGCGGCCGCGGGATTGCTGCCGCCCTGACCGAACGGGCCCTGGAGTACGCGGAACAGATGGGCTACACGGTGATCCCGTCCTGCTCGTACGTGGAGCGCTACATGGAGCGCCAGCAGCGGCATTCGAGCAAGGTCTGATTCCGTAAAAAAAAGCGGGGCCGCTTTGCGCCCCATTCGCGGCACAAGGCCGCTCCTACAGGGTTATGCGATTTCCTGTAGGAGTGGCCTTGTGCCGCGAATGGGGCGCGAAGCGGCCCCTCTCTTTATCGCGTCAGCCGCGCTTGCGCTGCGGCAGCACATCTTTCAGCTTGGCCCGCATGCTGCGCAGGGTCTTCTCGGTCGCCGACCAGTCGATGCAGGCATCGGTGATAGACACGCCATACTGCAGCTCGTCCAGGTTCTTCGGAATCGACTGGCAGCCCCAGTTCAGGTGGCTCTCGACCATCAGGCCGATGATCGACTGGTTGCCTTCGAGAATCTGGTTGGCGACGTTCTCCATCACCAACGGTTGCAGGGCCGGGTCCTTGTTGGAGTTGGCGTGGCTGCAGTCGACCATGATGTTGGCCTTGATCCTGGCCTTGGCCAGGTCCTGCTCACAAAGGGCGACACTGACCGAGTCGTAATTCGGCTTGCCGTTGCCGCCGCGCAGTACCACGTGGCCGTACGGGTTGCCCTTGGTGGTGACGATCGACACGCCACCTTCCTGGTTGATGCCGAGGAAGCGGTGCGGTTTGGACACCGACTGCAGGGCATTGATGGCAACGGTCAGGCCGCCGTCGGTGCCATTCTTGAAGCCGACTGCCGAGGACAGGCCCGAAGCCATCTCGCGGTGAGTCTGGGATTCGGTGGTGCGAGCGCCGATGGCCGACCAGCTGATCAGGTCCTGCAGGTATTGCGGGGAAATCGGGTCGAGCGCTTCGGTGGCGGTCGGCAGGCCCATTTCGGCCAGGTCCAGCAGCAGCTTGCGGCCGATGTGCAGACCATCCTGGATCTTGAACGAGTCATCCAGGTACGGGTCGTTGATCAGGCCTTTCCAGCCGACGGTGGTGCGCGGTTTTTCGAAATACACGCGCATTACCAGGTACAGCGTGTCAGACACTTCCTCGGCCAGCACTTTCAGGCGCTCGGCGTACTCGTGGGCGGCCTTGATGTCGTGGATCGAGCAGGGGCCGACCACGACGAACAGGCGATGGTCCTTGCCGTCGAGAATATTGCGCACCACTTCACGGCCGGCAGTCACGGTCTGCAGGGCCTTGGCGCTGAGGGGGATTTCCTTCTTGAGCTGATCGGGGGTGATCAGGGTCTCGTTGGAGGCAACGTTCAAGTCATCGATCGGTAAATCAGCCATCGTGTTACTCGTCAGGTCACGGTGCCGGCCGCCAACTATCCCCGTGCGGCCCAGCAGCAAGAATAATCGCAGCGGGGAGCCGAACCTTAGCGCGTTACAGGTGGCGCGACAATGGGCTGGGCCCAGTCTGTGTGGGGTTTTTCCGAGATGACAGGTGTTTGCCACGCAGAGGCTGCCCAGCGCTGCGCAACCTGTGTAAAAAGAGGGCTGACCTTTACCTGGAGATCGGCATGCATCCGCACACACCACGAATCGGCATCATCGGCAGTGGCGCCATCGGCGGCTTCTATGGGTTGATGCTGGCCCGGGCCGGCTTCGATGTGCATTTTCTGCTGCGCAGCGAGTACGAGGTTGTCCGCGAGCAGGGGTTGGCGCTGGACAGTGCCGTGCATGGCACCGTGCAGTTGAAGGTGCAGGCGTATGCCAGTGCAGCCGAAATGCCACCCTGCGACTGGCTGCTGGTGGGGGCCAAGGCCACCAGCAATGACCAGTTGGCACCGCTGATCGTGCAGGCGGCCGCGCCGGGTGCCAAGGTGGTACTGCTGCAGAACGGCCTGGGCGTGGAGGCGCAGTTGCGCCCGGCCTTGCGCAGCGACATGCACCTGCTTGGCGGCCTGTGTTTCATCTGCGTCAACCGCCAGGCGCCCGGTGTGATCCGGCACCAGGCCCTGGGGGCGGTCAATCTTGGCTACCACAGTGGGCCGGCCAGCGATGGCGGCAGCGCGCTGGTCGATGAAGGCGTGGGGCTGTTCCAGGCGGCGGGCATCGACTCGCAGGCCATGCCCGACCTGGCCCTGGCGCGCTGGCAGAAGCTGGTGTGGAACGTGCCCTACAACGGCCTGTCGGTGCTGCTCGCCGCCAGCACCACGGCGCTGATGGCGGACAGCCATAGCCGCACCTTGATCCAGGCCTTGATGGCCGAGGTGGTGCAGGGCGCGGCGGCGTGTGGCCATGTGTTGCCTGAGGGGTATGCCGAGCACCTGTTCCAGGTGACCGAGCGCATGCCCGACTACTGGCCCAGCATGTACCACGACCATGTCCACAAGCGCCCGCTGGAGCTACAGGCCATCTATGCCGAGCCGTTGGCGCAGGCGCGTGCGGCAGGCTGCCGTTTGCCGCGGATGGAGATGCTGTACCAGGCGCTGGCCTTCATCAACCGTGGCGAGCAGCCCCGCTGAGGGCGGCTTCGCCCGCGCCCGGGGCTCTGCAGCCCTCGCCGGCAGCGCGCCAGACGGCAAAGCGTGTGTCCGGCGCGCTGCTAAGCTGAAGCTTGCTCTGCCGCAGCGGCAGTCGAGGAGGTCGAATGATCCACTCCATGCTGTACGCCACCGACCTCGGTGTCTACGCCCCTTTTGTCATGCAGCACGCGCTGGCGCTGGCGCGCACATTCGGCGCCGAGTTGTATGTGATCCACGCGGTAGAGCCCATGGGCCAGTTCGCTGAATCTCTCCTGCAAAGCTACCTCGATGAACAGACGCTCGACCAACTGCACAGCCAGGGGGTGAACACGGTGATGGCCAACATCGAGCAGCGTGTGCTGGAAAACTTTCGCGACGAGCTGGGCGAGGAGGCCGACCTGGCGGTGATCAAGGCTGTGCGGGTACGCCAGGGCGACCCGGCGCAGGTGATCCTTGAGCAGGCGCAGCGGCTGAGCGTCGACTTGCTGATTTTCGGTAGCCACAGTGCTGGTGCCGGCGTGGATGTGCCATTGGGGCGCACGGCGGTACGGCTGCTGCAGCTGTCGCCAGTGCCGGTGTACATGGTGCCGTTGGCGCAGCATTTGGGGCGTAGGAAAGCATGAAGATGGCTGTAGGCCATTTCGATAGGTATGTAACAAAATAGTTCTAGATTTATTTCCAGAACCACTAATATAGTTATATATCGTCGCCGCCTGCTGCCGCGGACTCATCGCTGAACCGAGGGGAACCTATGAAGCTTCAACAACTGCGCTACATCTGGGAAGTGGCGCACCATGACCTCAACGTCTCCGCGACGGCGCAAAGCCTGTATACCTCCCAGCCAGGTATCAGCAAGCAGATCCGCCTGCTCGAGGATGAACTGGGTGTTGAAGTCTTTGCCCGCAGCGGCAAGCACCTGACCCGCGTCACCCCGGCCGGTGAGCGCATCATCACGACCGCCGGCGAAATCTTGCGCAAGGTCGAAAGCATCAAGCAGATTGCCCAGGAGTTCTCCAACGAGAAGAAGGGCACGCTGTCCATCGCCACCACCCACACCCAGGCGCGTTACGCCTTGCCGCCGGTGATCAGCAGCTTCATCAAGCAGTACCCGGAAGTGTCCTTGCACATGCACCAGGGTTCGCCCATGCAGATTGCCGAGATGGCCGCCGACGGTACCGTCGACTTCGCCATCGCCACCGAAGCGCTGGAGCTGTTCGGCGACCTGATCATGATGCCGTGCTACAAGTGGAACCGCTGCGTGGTGGTGCCGCAAGGTCACCCGCTGGCCAAGCTGCCGAAGCTGACCCTGGAAGCTGTGGCTGAATACCCGATCGTCACCTATGTATTCGGGTTTACCGGGCGCTCGAAGCTGGACGAGGCCTTCAACCACCGTGGCCTCACGCCGAAGGTGGTGTTCACTGCGGCAGACGCCGACGTGATCAAGACTTATGTGCGCCTGGGGTTGGGCGTGGGTATCGTCGCCGGCATGGCCGTGGACGCCAAGCTCGACAGCGACCTGGTGGCACTGGATGCCAGCGAGTTGTTCGAAGCCAGCATCACCAAGATCGGCTTCCGCCGTGGCACCTTCCTGCGCGGCTTCATGTGCGACTTCATCGAGAAGTTCGCCCCTCACCTGACCCGTGAAGTGATGGCCAAGGCCATTCAGTGCCATAACAAGCAGGAGCTGGAAGAGCTGTTCGAAGGCGTCGAACTGCCGGTGCACTGATTCCGGCATGCTGGGGCTGTGAAACAGCCCCGGCTACCTCAAGCCTTGCTGATCAGGTTGCCAGCGTGCAACCCGCATTCCTTCTGCGTCGACTCTTCCCACCACCAACGCCCTTCGCGCTCATGCTGGTTAGGCAGCACCGGGCGGGTACATGGCTCGCAGCCAATGCTGATGAAGCCGCGCTCGTGCAGGCTGTTGTACGGCAGCTCCAGCATGCGGATATAGCCCCACACTTCCTCGCTGGACATCTGCGCCAACGGGTTGAACTTGTACAGGGTACGCTCGGGGGTAGAGAAGGCGCTGTCGATTTCCACTGCCGCCACCTGGCTGCGGGTTCCCGGGCTCTGGTCGCGGCGTTGGCCGGTGGCCCAGGCGCTGACGGTGGCCAGCTTGCGAC
Source organism: Pseudomonas sp. B19(2017) (assembly GCF_002113165.1). Lineage (NCBI taxonomy): Bacteria > Pseudomonadati > Pseudomonadota > Gammaproteobacteria > Pseudomonadales > Pseudomonadaceae > Pseudomonas > Pseudomonas sp. B19(2017). The sequence goes on along the minus strand of NZ_NEJR01000005.1, from coordinate 275,903 downwards.
GCAGCGGCTCGATCTTGCGGATGCCGCAGCACTCGCCGTGGCCGTCCTTGTAGAAGCTGAACAGGCCCTTTTCCTTGACGAACGGGTCGAGTTTGGCACGGTCGGGGCTGAGGATTTCGATCGGCAGGTTGTACTGCTCGCGCACTTGGTCGATGAACCGATAGGTCTCCGGGTGCAGGCGGCCGGTGTCGAGGCTGAATACCTTGACCTGCTTGTTCAGCTTCCAGGCCATGTCCACCAGCACCACGTCCTCGGCGCCGCTGAAGGAGATCCACAGGTCATCACCAAAGTGCTCGAAGGCAAGCTTGAGGATGTCCTGCGGGGACTTGTTGGCATAGGTCGCGGCCAGGGCGGCGACGTCGAAGGGTTGGCTCATCAGGCGGTTTCCATCGTGGCTGTGGCGCTGTGCGCTCGTAGTAAGGTGATGGTAACAAAAAATGGCGGGGTAGACGGACTTGGAGTCGGTAGCGGCTGCTTCGCGGGCTCGCCCGCTCACAAGCCTTGCAAGGTCTCCATCAGCACGCGCACTTTGGCAATCGACTCTTCATACTCGGCCTGCCACTCGGAGTCGGCCACCACCGCGCCGCCGCCCCAGCAGCTAACCTGTCCGCCCTTGACCAGCAGGCTGCGAATGGCAATCGAGCTGTCCATCTCGCCGCGCACATCCACGTAGAGCAGTGACCCGCAGTACAGCGCCCGGCGCGCCGGCTCCAGTTCATCGATGATCTGCATGGCGCGGATCTTCGGTGCGCCGGTGATCGAGCCGCCGGGGAAGCTGTCGCCGATCAGGTCAAGGGCGTCCTTGTCGCTGGCCAGCCGGCCGGTGATGCTGCTGACCAGGTGGTGCACGTTGGGATAGCTCTCCAGGCTGAACAGTTCCGGTACCTTCACCGAGCCTATCTCGCAGGTGCGTCCCAGGTCGTTGCGCAGCAGGTCGACGATCATCAGGTTTTCCGAGCGATCCTTGGGGCTATGCAGCAGCTCCTCGGCATTGCGCACGTCTTCGGCAGGATTGCTGGCGCGCGGTCGGGTGCCCTTGATCGGCCGCGTTTCCACCTGGCGCTGGCTGACGCGGATGAAGCGCTCGGGCGAAAAACTCAGCAGGGCGCTGCCGTCGGCCAGTTGCTGATAGCCGGAGAAGGGGGTGGGGCAGGCTTTGCGCAGGGCCTGGTAAGCGTGCCACGGGTCGCCCTGGCAGGGCGCGCGGAAGCGCTGCGTCAGGTTGATCTGGTAGCAGTCGCCGGCCTGGATGTAGCGCTGCACCTGGTCAAAGGCCGCCTTGTACTGCTCGGGCAGCAGGTCGCCGGCCATTGGCGCAAGTAGCTGGAAACTGCCGCTCTCTGCGTTGTCGACACCCTCGAACAGGTCGATCAAGCGTTCGCGTTCGCTGCCCGAAAGACTCGGGTGCAACACCAGTTGGCTGGTCGCGCACTGGTGGTCGGTGACCAGCGCCCAGGCATACAGGCCCAACTGGGCGTCTGGCAGGCCGAGATCGTCCATGGCCAGGCTGGGCAGGTGCTCCAGGCGGCGGCCGAAGTCGTAGCTCAGGTAGCCGATCAGGCCGCCGGCGAAAGGCAGCTCGCTGCCTTCGGGCAACTGCGCGTGCCCCAGTTGCGCCAGGCCAGCGCGCAGGCGCTGGAGGAAGGCACGGCCCTCTTCGCCGGGTTGTGCTTGCAAGTGTTGCAGCGGCCAGGCGCTGATCAGGTCGAAGCGGCCGCGCTCGGCGCCGGGGCGGGCGCTGTCCAGCAGGATCGCGCCGGGGACCTGGCGCAGGCGGGCGAAGTAGGCGGCAGGGTCGGGCTGGTAGGGCAGGGGGTGGAGCGTACAGGTCGGCATCAGTGTGGACGGCGATGTAAAAGCGAGGAGGGCGATTGTAGACCTGTGCAGGTAAAGCGCCTAGCACTGGTGCGACATTCAGCATTTTGTTTGCAGCCCATTCGCAGCACAAGGCTGCTCCTACAGGTTTACGCTATATCCTGTAGGAGCAGCCTTGTGCTGCGAATGGTCCGCAAAGCGGCCCCGGCATTTTCAGCGCGGATGCACGTGCCCGAACAAGCCTTGCGACACCCGCACGCGCTGTTCGGCATCTTCGCTGATGCCATCCTTGGCCAGTGCTTCGATGTGCGCCTCGATCGCATGGGTACGTTGGGTAAGCCCGCAATCGTTGGCGATCTGGATGTTCAGGCCAGGGCGCGCGTTGAGCTCTAGAATCAGCGGCCCCTTGTCCTGGTCCAGCACCATGTCGACACCGATGTAGCCCAGGCCGCACAGCTCGTAGCAGCCGGCGGCCAGCTTCATGAAGCCGTCCCAGTTCGGCAGTTGCACGCCATCCACTGCGTTGGTGGTGTCGGGGTGCTTGCTGATGATGTTGTTCAGCCAGGTGCCGCGCAGGGTCACGCCGGTGGCCAGGTCGACACCCACGCCGATGGCGCCCTGGTGCAGGTTGGCCTTGCCGCCGGACTGGCGGGTCGGTAGGCGCAGCATGGCCATCACCGGGTAGCCCATCAGCACGATGATGCGGATGTCCGGCACGCCTTCGTAGCTGATGCTCTTGAATATCTGGTCAGGGGTGACCCGGTACTCGATCAGCGCGCGGTCGCGGTGCCCGCCCAGCGAGTACAGGCCGGTGAGGATGCTCGAGATCTGGTGCTCGATCTCCTCATGGCTGATGATCTTGCCCGACACCGTGCGGTAGCGGTCCTCGAAGCGGTCGGCGATCACCAGGATGCCGTCACCGCCGGCGCCCTGCGCCGGCTTGATGACGAAATCGCTGCGCCCGCCGATGATCTGGTCGAGCTTCTCGATCTCTTTCTCGGTCTCGATGATGCCGTACATTTCCGGCACATGGATGCCGGCCGCCAGGGCGCGCTCCTTGGTGATGATCTTGTCGTCGACGATCGGGTACAGGTGGCGCTTGTTGTACTTCAGTACGTAGTCCGCGTTACGCCGGTTGATACCCATGATGCCCCGGGCCTCCAGGGCTTTCCATGTTTTGATCAGGCCAAACATCAGGCGTCAGCCTTCTTCAGGAATGCCTTGAAGCGCACGAGCTCGGTCAGGCGGTAGCCGCGGTAGCGGCCCATTGCCAGCATGAAGCCCACCAGGATCAGCAGCACGGCGGGGAAGGTGAACACGAAGTACACCAGCTCCGGCACCATCATCAACAGGTGTGCCAGGGAAGCTGCGAACAGGGTGCCGATGGCCACTTTCATGGCATGGCCACCGCCACGTTCTTCCCAGGTGATGGACAGGCGCTCGATGGTCATGGTCAGGATAACCATCGGGAACAGCGCGACCGACAGCCCGCGCTCCAGGCCCAGCTTGTGGCTGAACAGGCTGATGGCGGCAATCAGCACCACGACGAAGGTCAGTACCACCGACAGGCGAGGCAGCATCTGCAGTTTCAGGTGTTCCAGGTACGAGCGCAGCGACAGGCCCAGCGCGGTGATGACCGTGAACAGCATGATGCCGAAGCCCAGCTGGGTCTCGCGGAAGGCCAGGGCGATCAGTACCGGGGTGAAGGTGCCCAGGGTCTGCAGGCCGATCAGGTTGCGCAGCACCAGAATCACCAGCACACCGATCGGGATCATCACCATGATCATGAAGGTTTGCTGGGTTTGCAGCGGCAGGCCGTACAGCGAATATTCGAGGAAGTCGGCGTCGGTATTCTCGTCGGTCAGCTTGGCCAGGCGGATGGCGTTCATCTCGCTGTTGTTCATGCTGAAGGTGACGTTGGCCTTCTTGCCGCCATCGACGGTGATCAGGTTGTCGTCACCGGTCCACCACAGCAGGCGATCGCTGGGCAGGCCCTGCTCGCCGGTGTCCGGGTTGAAGTACAGCCAGTCGGTGCCGTTGAAGCTGCGCAGCCACAGTTCCGGGGTTTGCGGGGTGTCGGCCACCAGGCGGATGGTGTGCACCTTCTCCATCGGTACGTGGGCGATCGACAGCAGCAGGTCGATGACCTGGGCCTTCTTCATGGTCGTGGTGTCGCCGGCCAGCAGCAGCTTGACGTTGTCGTCGTTGAGGTTGTTGACCCGCTTGATGGTCTCGCTGACGAAGGTCTCGACGTCGGCCGAGTGCTGGCGGATCGGCGCCATCAGGGCCTCGGCGGCGATCTTCTCGGGGCCTTCCACGGCCAGGCTGTCACGGAAGGTCGGGCCTTTGATCGTGGTCTTCTCGTTGCTGTAGCGCTTGGTCAGCACCAGGCGGTAGTAGAGGGTCTGGTTGCCGCTGGCGCGGCGGGCCGACCAGGTGACCTTGCGGTTGCCGTCGGCACGGTTGACGCTCACCCCATAGTTGTTGGAGATGAAGCTCTCGTTGAGGCTGACGTAGTCGCGGTTCAACGGTGGCACGAACATCTGCACCTTGACCGGGTCCTTGGTGCTGGCCACGAACTCGACCTTGGCGTCGATGTTCCACAAATCGTCGGTTTCATCCTCGGTTACCGGGATGCCGAGTACGAAGATCTGATAAGCCGTGACCGCCACGCCCAACAGCACCAGCACGGTGATCAGGACTTTCAGATGGAGGGTAAGAGAGCGCATCGGGATTACTCTGCTTTGGGAGCGTCGGTGGCACAGGCAGGTTTGCCGGCCGCGTATTTAAGGCTTGGGTCGACCAGCGCGTCGAAGTGCTTGAGCGCCTCGGAGCCGATCAGCAGCGGGAACTGGAAGGCGCTGCGGTCGGTGAGGTTGACTTCGATGGTGCGCATGGCCTGGCCCATGCAGATTTCAAGTTCGATGACCGGGCGTGCGGTGTAGGCCTTGCCCGATTCAGCATCATAGTCGCCGGCCCGGCGCTTGATCTTGCTTACGCGTGCCAGCGGGCGTTCGATAGGGTGCGAATGGGCAGCGTCGATGGCCAGGTAGAAGCGCACCCAGCTTTCGCCGTTGCGCTTGAAACGCTTGATGTCGCGAGCGCTGAGCGAGGCGGTCTTGGCGCCGGTGTCGAGCTTGGCGGCCACTTCCAGGTCCAGGTCGCCCAGGCGTGCATATTCGTTGAGACCGTACACGGTCTTGCCTGCGGCCTGGCCTAGGGCCGGCAGCAGGGTGAGGCAGAGCAGCAATAATGCGGGTGTAAGTCTCATAATCCTGGCGCGGTGCAGTGCAAGGTTCGGGGCTGTTTTCAAAGCCATGTTCAGAGCCGTGTTCAGGGCAAGGCGACTGGCAGCGACTGCGCAAGCTTCCTCGTTCATCTGTCAACAGCATGAATGGATGACAGACAGGCTATCCATACTCCAACGGAGGCGCGGCATTCTATCACGCCGGCGTCTTGACGCCAGCGGTGCGCGATCTGACAGCGGCGGGCCGGCGTTAGTTCGCTCTTAGACGATTGTCGACAATATTCATTTTGTCTTTGACTGCTGTGACCGAATTAGCTAATTTCTGGCAAAGAGATTTGCAAGGTGTCGACAATATGCAGGACCTATCCACCTCCAGTCCGGTGCTGACAGACGAAACGGAAACCCTGTCCGAAAACGTCTTCCGGCGTATCCAGGCGGCCATCGTCAAGGGCGATATCGCCCCCGGCAGCAAGATTTCCGAGCCGGAGCTGGCGCGCACCTACGGCATCAGCCGCGGGCCGCTGCGCGAGGCCATCCACCGCCTCGAAGGCCAGCGTCTGCTGGTGCGCGTGCCGCATGTGGGGGCACGGGTGGTTTCGCTCAATCACGTCGAACTGATCGAGCTCTATGAAATTCGCGAATCGCTGGAGGGCATGGCCTGCCGGCTGGCCGCCGAACGCATGAGCCAGGCCGACATCGACGAATTGCGCCGGGTGCTCGATACCCACGAGCGCGATGCCGCCTTCCAGGCCGGCCAGGGCTACTACCAGCAGGAAGGTGACTACGACTTCCATTACCGGATCATCCAGGGCAGCGGCAACCAGACCCTGGTCAAGATGCTCTGCGGCGAGCTGTACCAGCTGGTGCGCATGTACCGCATCCAGTTCTCGGCCACGCCCAACCGGCCACGTCAGGCCTTTGCCGAACACCACCGCATTCTCGACGCCATCGCCGACCGTGACGGCGAGCTGGCCGAACTCCTGATGCGCCGCCACATCGGCGCGTCCAAGCGCAATATCGAGCGTCACTACCTGGACGCCCACAACAACAGCCCACGAGGTGAGAAATGACTGTGAAGAGCACCCCCGGTCAGCGTTTCCGCGACGCCGTTGCCGCTGAACATCCGCTGCAGGTGGTTGGCGCCATCAACGCCAACCATGCCCTGCTGGCCAAACGCGCCGGCTTCAAGGCCATCTACCTGTCCGGTGGCGGCGTCGCCGCCGGTTCGCTGGGCCTGCCGGACCTGGGCATCAGCGGCCTGGACGATGTGCTCACCGACGTGCGTCGCATCACCGACGTGTGCGACGTGCCGCTACTGGTGGATGTCGACACCGGTTTCGGTGCCTCGGCCTTCAACGTCGCCCGCACCGTGCGCTCGATGAGCAAGTTCGGCGCTGCCGCCATCCATATCGAGGACCAGGTTGGCGCCAAGCGCTGCGGCCACCGCCCGAACAAGGAGATCGTCAGCCAGCAGGAAATGGTCGATCGCATCAAGGCCGCAGTCGATGCCCGTACCGATGACAGCTTCGTGATCATGGCGCGTACCGACGCCCTGGCCGTCGAGGGCCTGAACGCCGCGCTGGACCGCGCCGCCGCCTGCGTCGAGGCCGGTGCCGACATGATCTTCCCGGAAGCCATTACCGAGCTGCAGATGTACAAGACCTTTGCCGACCGGGTGAAGGCACCGATCCTGGCCAATATCACCGAGTTCGGCGCCACGCCGCTGTACACCACCGAAGAGCTGGCCTCGGTCGACGTGTCGCTGGTGCTGTACCCGCTGTCGGCCTTCCGCGCCATGAACAAAGCCGCCGAGAATGTCTATACCGCGCTGCGCCGTGACGGCACGCAGAAGAACGTGATCGACACCATGCAGACCCGCATGGAGCTCTACGAAGCCATTGGTTATCACGCCTTCGAGCAGAGCCTCGATGCGTTGTTTGCCCAGAAGAAGGGCTGAAGGTCAAAGATTTGCATTGGAGCGGCTGGCCTCTTCGCGGGTGAACCCGCTCCCACAAGTACGGCGTGATGCTCGATACCTGTGGAACCCTGTGGGAGCGGGTTTACCCGCGAAGGGGCCGGCACAGGTTTCAACGATTAGCCAGACTTCCATAACAAGTTCAAGAAAGGAGAAACACCATGGCCGAAGCAAAAGTACTCAGTGGCGCAGGCCTGCGCGGCCAGGTGGCCGGCCAGACCGCATTGTCCACCGTGGGCCAGGCCGGTGCCGGGCTGACCTACCGAGGTTACGACGTGCGTGACCTGGCCGCCGGTGCCGAATTCGAAGAAGTCGCCTACCTGCTGTTGTACGGCGAGCTGCCGAGCAAGGCCGAACTGGCCGACTACAAGCGCAAGCTCAAGGGCCTGCGTGACCTGCCCCAGGCGCTGAAGGAAGTGCTCGAGCGCATCCCGCGCGACGCCCACCCGATGGACGTGATGCGCACTGGTTGCTCGGTGCTCGGTACCCTGGAACCGGAGCTGACCTTCGAAGCCCAGCGCGAGAAGACCGACCGCCTGCTCGCGCTGTTCCCGGCGGTGATGTGCTACTGGTACCGCTTCACCCACCACGGCGTGCGCATCGACTGCACCAGCGACGAAGACACCCTCGGCGGGCATTTCCTGCACCTGCTGCACGGCAAGAAACCCAGCGACCTGCACGTCAAGGTGATGAACGTTTCGCTGATCCTTTACGCCGAGCACGAATTCAACGCTTCCACCTTCACCGCACGCGTCTGTGCCTCGACCTTGTCCGACCTGTATTCCTGCATCACCGCAGCCATCGGCTCGCTGCGCGGCCCGCTGCACGGTGGAGCCAACGAGGCGGCGATGGAGCTGATCGAGCGTTTCCAGAGCCCGCAGGAAGCTACTGCCGAGCTGCTGCGCATGCTTGAGCGCAAGGACAAGATCATGGGCTTTGGCCATGCCATCTACAAAGAGTCCGACCCGCGCAACGAGGTGATCAAGGGCTGGTCGAAGCAGCTGGCCGACGAAGTGGGCGACAAGGTGCTGTACCCGGTTTCCGAAGCCATCGACAAGACCATGTGGGAGCAGAAGCGCCTGTTCCCCAACGCCGACTTCTACCATGCCTCGGCGTACCACTTCATGGGCATCCCGACCAAGCTGTTCACCCCGATCTTCGTCTGCTCGCGCCTGACCGGCTGGGCGGCGCACGTCTTCGAGCAGCGCGCCAACAACCGCATCATCCGCCCGAGCGCCGAGTATGTCGGTGTCGAGCAGCGCCAGTTCGTGCCGATCGACCAGCGCTGATTAGATATAGAGAGGCAACCCGTTTCCCTTGTGGGAGCGGGCTTGCCCGCGAATGCGTCCGTACTGGCAACCGCATTGCACCTGCTGACGCATTTGCGGGCACGCCCGCTCCCACGGGGGCGGTGAAACCTTCCGAATCCTGTGACCGAGCCTGATTCCATGATGAATACTGCATTCCGCAAGCACCTGCCAGGCACCGACCTGGACTATTTCGATGCCCGCGCGGCGGTCGAGGCGATCAAGCCCGGCGCCTACGACGGGCTGCCTTACACTTCTCGCGTGCTCGCCGAAAACCTGGTGCGCCGTTGCGACCAGGCCACCCTCGACGCCTCGCTGGGCCAGCTGATCGAGCGCAAGCGCGATCTCGACTTCCCATGGTTCCCGGCGCGGGTGGTGTGCCACGATATCCTTGGCCAGACCGCGCTGGTCGACCTCGCCGGCCTGCGTGACGCCATTGCCGACAAGGGCGGCGACCCGGCCCAGGTCAACCCGGTGGTGCCGGTGCAGCTGATCGTCGACCACTCGCTGGCCGTCGAGTGCGGTGGTTTCGACCCGCAGGCCTTCGAAAAGAACCGCGCCATCGAAGACCGCCGCAACGAAGACCGCTTCCACTTCATCAACTGGACCAAGAAGGCGTTCAAGAACGTCGACGTGATTCAGCCGGGCAACGGCATCATGCACCAGATCAACCTGGAGAAGATGTCGCCGGTGATCCACAACGACCGTGGCGTGGCCTACCCGGACACCTGCGTCGGCACCGACAGCCACACCCCGCATGTCGACGCCCTGGGCGTGATCGCTATTGGCGTGGGTGGCCTGGAAGCCGAGAACGTGATGCTCGGCCGTGCCTCGTGGATGCGCCTGCCGGAAATCGTCGGCGTCGAGTTGACTGGCAAGCTGGCGCCGAACATCACCGCCACCGACCTGGTGCTGGCCCTGACCGAATTCCTGCGCAAGCAGAAAGTCGTCGGTGCCTACCTGGAGTTCCACGGCGAAGGTGCCCGTGCCCTGACCCTGGGCGACCGCGCCACCATCTCCAACATGGCCCCGGAATATGGCGCCACCGCGGCGATGTTCGCCATCGACCAGCAGACCATCGACTACCTGCGCCTGACCGGCCGCGAAGAGCAGCAGGTCAAGCTGGTGGAAGCCTATGCCAAGGCCACCGGCCTGTGGGCCGATAGCCTGGGCGGCGCCGTCTACGAGCGCACCCTGAGCTTCGATCTGTCGAGTGTGGTGCGTAACATGGCCGGCCCGTCCAACCCGCATGCCCGTGTCGCCACCAGTGAACTGGCGGCCAAAGGCATCGCCGGCAACTGGGAAGAAGTGCCGGGGCAGATGCCTGACGGCGCAGTGATCATTGCCGCCATCACCAGTTGCACCAACACCAGCAACCCACGCAACGTGATTGCCGCAGGCCTGCTGGCGCGCAATGCCAACAAGCTGGGCCTGGCCCGCAAGCCTTGGGTCAAGTCGTCGCTGGCACCTGGCTCCAAGGCCGTGCAGTTGTACCTTGAAGAGGCGGGGCTGGAGAAGGAGCTGGAACAGCTCGGCTTTGGCATCGTCGCCTTCGCCTGCACCACCTGCAACGGGATGTCCGGCGCCCTGGACCCGGTGATCCAGCAGGAGATCATCGACCGTGACCTGTACGCCACCGCCGTGCTGTCGGGCAACCGCAATTTCGACGGGCGTATCCACCCCTATGCCAAGCAGGCCTTCCTCGCATCGCCGCCACTGGTGGTGGCCTACGCCATCGCCGGCACCATCCGCTTCGACATCGAGAAGGATGTGCTGGGTGTGGTCGATGGCAAGGAGATCCGCCTCAAGGACATCTGGCCCAGCGACGAAGAGATCGACGCCGTGGTGCGTGCCGCGGTCAAGCCTGAGCAGTTCCGCAAGGTGTACATCCCGATGTTCGCCATCGAGGAAGACCGCGGGCCAAAGGTGGCGCCGCTGTACGACTGGCGCCCGATGAGCACCTACATCCGCCGCCCGCCATACTGGGAAGGGGCCCTGGCCGGCGAACGTACCCTGCGCGGCATGCGCCCGCTGGCAGTGTTGCCGGACAACATCACCACCGACCACCTGTCGCCGTCCAACGCCATCATGCTCGACAGCGCTGCCGGCGAGTACTTGGCGAAGATGGGCCTGCCGGAGGAAGACTTCAACTCTTACGCGACCCACCGTGGTGACCACCTGACCGCCCAGCGCGCCACCTTCGCCAACCCCAAGCTGTTCAACGAAATGGTGCGCAAGGAAGACGGCAGCGTGCAGCAGGGCTCGCTGGCGCGTATCGAGCCGGAAGGCAAGGTCACCCGCATGTGGGAGGCGATCGAGACCTACATGGAGCGCAAGCAGCCGCTGATCATTGTTGCCGGTGCCGACTACGGCCAGGGTTCGTCCCGTGACTGGGCGGCCAAGGGGGTGCGCCTGGCCGGTGTCGAGGCGATCGTCGCCGAAGGCTTCGAGCGTATTCACCGGACCAACCTGGTGGGCATGGGCGTACTGCCGCTGGAGTTCAAGCCGGGCACCGATCGCAAGACCCTCGGCCTGGATGGCAGCGAGACCTATGACGTGCTGGGCGCGCGGACGCCGCGGGCGACGCTGACCCTGGTGGTTACCCGCGCCAACGGCGAGCGCCTGGAGGTACCGGTGACCTGCCGCCTGGACACCGCCGAGGAAGTGTCGATCTACGAGGCCGGCGGGGTGCTGCAGCGCTTTGCCCAGGACTTCCTCGAAGCGACCGCCTAATCAAGAGCAGCGCGGTCCCTGTGGGAGCGGGTTTACCCGCGAATGCGTCAGCAGATGCAACATGGTTTTCTGATCGGACGCTTTCGCGGGTGAACCCGCTCCCACAGGGGCTGTGCAAGACAGGAATTGAACATGGCTCATGTACCGCAAGTAAAAATCCCCGCCACCTACATCCGTGGCGGCACCAGCAAGGGCGTGTTCTTCCGCCTGCAAGACCTGCCCGAGCAGGCGCAAATCCCCGGCCCGGCCCGCGATGCCCTGCTGCTGCGGGTAATCGGCAGCCCCGACCCCTACGGCAAGCAGATCGACGGTATGGGCGGCGCCACTTCGAGCACCAGCAAGACCGTGATCCTGTCGCAAAGCATCAAGCCCGAACACGATGTCGACTATCTGTTCGGCCAGGTCAGTATCGACAAGGCCTTCGTCGACTGGAGCGGCAACTGCGGCAATCTTTCCGCCGCGGTCGGGTCGTTCGCCATCAGTAGCGGCCTGGTCGACCCCGCGCGCATCCCGCGTAACGGCATCGCCACCGTGCGCATCTGGCAGGCCAATATCGGCAAGACCATCATCGCCCATGTGCCGATCACCGAAGGTGAAGTGCAGGAAACCGGCGACTTCGAACTGGACGGAGTGACCTTCCCGGCCGCCGAGGTGCAGCTGGAGTTTCTCGACCCGGCTGCCGACGACGATGGCGACGGCGGGGCGATGTTCCCCACCGGCAACCTGGTGGATGAGCTCGAGGTGCCGGGTGTCGGTACGTTCAAGGCGACCCTGATCAATGCCGGCATCCCGACCATCTTCGTCAACGCGGCGGATATCGGCTACACCGGCACCGAACTGCAGGACGCCATCAACGGCGACCCGCAGGCGCTGCTGCGCTTCGAGACGATTCGCGCCTATGGCGCTGTGCGCATGGGGCTGATCGACAACGTCGACCAGGCTGCCGGGCGTCAGCACACGCCCAAAGTGGCTTTCGTCGCGCCACCGAGCACCTACACTGCGTCCAGTGGCAAAGCGGTGCAGGCGGGTGATATCGACCTGCTGGTACGGGCCTTGTCGATGGGCAAGCTGCACCATGCGATGATGGGTACGGCCGCGGTGGCCATCGGCACCGCGGCAGCCATTCCGGGCACGCTGGTCAACCTCGCCGCAGGCGGGGGCGAGCGCAGTGCCGTGCGTTTCGGCCACCCCTCGGGCACCCTGCGGGTGGGGGCCGAGGCGCGCCAGGTGAATGGTGAGTGGACAGTGACCAAGGCAATCATGAGCCGCAGTGCTCGCGTGCTGATGGAAGGCTGGGTTCGCGTGCCTGGCGATAGCTTCTAACGCACCACTGGCGCTCGGCTTTAGTTCGTTGGGGCCGCTTTGCGCCCCTTCGCGGGCTTGCCCGCTCCCACAGGTAATCGCAGGTTCCGAAGGCTGTGGTGCACCTGTGGGAGCGGGCAAGCCCGCGAAGGGCTGCAACGCAGCCCCGGCAATTCTGAAGGGAGCTGCATATGAGCGCCAACGTAGACCTCAACGCCCGCCCGGACTACGACCGGGTGCTGCAAACCCTCGCCGATTACGCCCTCACGTACCGGGTCGAATCCGCCGAAGCCCTGGACACCGCGCGCAACTGCCTGATGGATACCCTCGGCTGTGGCCTGCTGGCCTTGCGCTTCCCCGAATGCACCAAGCTGCTCGGCCCCCAGGTGGAAGGCACCGTCGTGCCCAACGGCGCGCGCGTCCCCGGCACCGCCTACCGCCTCGACCCGGTCAAGGCCGCCTGGGACATCGGCTGCACGGTGCGCTGGCTGGACTACAACGATACCTGGCTGGCCGCCGAATGGGCCCACCCCTCGGACAACCTCGGCGGCATCCTGGCGGTTGCCGATCACCTGTCGCAAAAGCGCGTGGCCGCAGGTGAAGCGCCGCTGCTGATGCACGATGTGCTCGAAGCCATGGTCATGGCCCATGAGGTCCAGGGCGTGCTGGCCCTGGAAAACGCCTTCAACCGTGTTGGCCTCGATCACGTGATACTGGTCAAGGTAGCCTCCACGGCCGTGTGTGCCAGGCTGATGGGGGCCAACCGTGAGCAGATGCTGTCAGCCTTGTCCCACGCCTTCGTCGATGGCCAGGCGCTACGAACCTACCGCCATGCGCCCAATGCCGGCTCGCGCAAATCGTGGGCCGCCGGTGATGCTTCCAGCCGTGGCGTGCGCCTGGCCGATATTGCCCTGCGTGGCGAAATGGGCGTGCCAGGCGTGCTCACCGCGCCACAGTGGGGGTTCTACGATGTGCTGTTCAGCCACACCAACAAGGACCTGGCACTCAAACCTTCCGAGCAGCAAGCGCTGCGGGTGCCGCAAGACTTGGGTAGCTACGTGATGGAAAACGTGCTGTTCAAGGTCAGTTTCCCGGCCGAGTTCCACGCCCAGACCGCCTGCGAGGCCGCAGTAACCCTGCATCCACTGGTGCGTAACCGACTGCACGAAATCGACCGTATCGTTATCACCACACAGGAATCGGCAATCCGCATCATTTCCAAGAGCGGCCCGCTGGCCAATGCCGCCGACCGTGACCACTGCCTGCAGTACATGGTGGCGGTGCCGCTGATTTTCGGGCACCTGGTGGCCGAGCACTACGAAGACGCCTTCCATGCCAACCACCCAAGCATCGACCGCCTGCGCGAGAAGATGGAGGTGGTAGAGGAACCGCGCTTCAGTCGTGAGTACCTGGAGCCGGACAAGCGCTCAATCGCCAATGCGCTGCAGGTGTTCTTCAAGGATGGCAGCAGTACCGAGCAGGTGGTGGTGGAATACCCGATCGGGCATCGTCGGCGGCGAGGAGAGGGCATACCGTTGCTGGAGGCCAAGTTCAGGGACAACCTGGCGACGCGCTTTGCGCGGCAGCGGTGTGGGGAGATCGTGGATGTGTGCAAGGACCAGCAGAAGCTGGAGCAGATGGCGGTGCACAGGTTTGTCGACCTGTTCGTGATCTGAGGTTGCCTGTGCTGGCCTCTTCGCGGCTAAAGCCGCTCCCACAAGGTTTTGCGCAGCCCTCGAAAACTGTGGGGGCCATGTGGGAGCGGCTTTAGCCGCGAAGAGGCCAGCACAGGTGGAAACAAGAAAGCCCCGGCATTTCTGCCGGGGCTTTCCTTTACATCCTATAACTCAGCTTACGCCTGAACCACCGGGATCTTGGCGTTGGCTGCCGCTTCGCGGAACTCGGCGATCTGGTCGAAGCTCAGGTAGCGGTAAACGTCGGCAGCCATGCTGTCGATGTCCTTCGCGTACTGCATGTACTCTTCGATGGTCGGCAGCTTGCCGATGATCGACGCGACAGCAGCCAGCTCGGCCGATGCCAGGTACACGTTGGTGGCGTCGCCCAGACGGTTCGGGAAGTTACGGGTCGAAGTGGAGACCACGGTCGAACCGGTCTGCACACGTGCCTGGTTACCCATGCACAGCGAGCAGCCTGGCATTTCCATGCGCGCGCCGGCCTTGCCGTAGATGCCGTAGTAGCCTTCTTCGGTCAGCTGGTGAGCGTCCATCTTGGTTGGCGGAGCCAGCCACAGACGGGTCGGGATACCGCCCTTGACCTTGTCCAGCAGCTTGCCGGCAGCGCGGAAGTGGCCGATGTTGGTCATGCACGAACCGATGAACACTTCGTCGATCTTCTCGCCTTGTACCGAAGACAGCAGGCGGGCATCGTCCGGGTCGTTCGGTGCGCAGAGCACAGGCTCTTTCACGTCGGCCAGGTCGATCTCGATGATTTCGGCGTATTCGGCATCGGCGTCGGCCGACAGCAGCTCAGGCTTGGCCAGCCAGGCTTCCATGGCCTGGGCGCGGCGCTCCAGGGTGCGGGCATCGCCGTAGCCTTCGCCGATCATCCAGCGCAGCAGGGTGATGTTGGACTGCAGGTACTCGGCGATGGCCTTCTCTGGCAGCTTGATGGTGCAACCGGCAGCGGAACGCTCGGCCGAGGCGTCGGACAGCTCGAAGGCTTGCTCGACGGTCAGCTCGTTCAGGCCTTCGATCTCGAGGATGCGGCCGGAGAAGATGTTCTTCTTGCCCTTCTTCTCGACGGTCAGCAGGCCCTTCTGGATGGCGTAGTAAGGGATGGCGTGGACCAGGTCACGCAGGGTGATGCCTGGCTGCAGTTTGCCCTTGAAGCGCACCAGCACGGATTCCGGCATGTCCAGCGGCATGACGCCGGTGGCAGCGGCAAAGGCCACCAGGCCGGAGCCGGCCGGGAACGAGATGCCGATCGGGAAGCGGGTGTGCGAGTCACCACCGGTACCCACGGTGTCCGGCATCAGCATGCGGTTCAGCCAGCTGTGGATGATGCCGTCGCCCGGGCGCAGCGACACGCCGCCACGGGTGCGGATGAAGTCTGGCAGGGTGTGGTGGGTGGTGACGTCGATCGGCTTCGGATAGGCCGCGGTGTGGCAGAACGACTGCATCACCAGGTCAGCCGAGAAGCCCAGGCACGCCAGGTCTTTCAGCTCGTCGCGGGTCATCGGGCCAGTGGTGTCCTGGGAACCGACGGTGGTCATCTTCGGCTCGCAGTAGGCACCTGGGCGCACGCCTTGGCCTTCCGGCAGGCCGCAGGCACGGCCGACCATTTTCTGCGCCAGGGTGAAGCCCTTGCCCGAATCGGCAGGTTGCTCCGGCTTCTTGAACAGGTCGGAGGCACCCAGGCCCAGTTCGGCGCGGGCCTTTTCGGTCAGGCCACGGCCGACGATCAGCGGAATACGGCCGCCAGCGCGGACTTCATCCAGCAGCACTTCGGTTTTCAGCTCGAAGTTGGTGACCAGCTCGTCGCTACCGTGACGGCGCACTTCGCCCTTGAACGGGTAGACGTCGATGACGTCGCCCATGGCCAGGTTGGTGCAGTCGAATTCGATCGGCAGGGCGCCGGCGTCTTCCATGGTGTTGTAGAAGATCGGGGCGATCTTGGTGCCGAAGCAGAAGCCACCGGCGCGCTTGTTCGGTACGTACGGGATGTCGTCGCCGAAGAACCACAGCACCGAGTTGGTGGCGGATTTGCGCGAGGAGCCGGTACCGACCACGTCACCGACGTAGGCAACCGGGTAACCCTTGGCCTTGACGGCTTCGATCTGGGCCAGTGGGCCGACCGAACCAGGCTGCGACGGCTCGATGCCGTCACGGGCCATTTTCAGCATGGCCAGGGCGTGCAGCGGGATGTCAGGGCGCGACCAGGCGTCCGGGGCAGGGGACAGGTCGTCGGTGTTGGTTTCGCCAGGCACCTTGAACACGGTCAGGGTGTACTTGTCGGCGATGGCCGGACGCGAGGTGAACCACTCGCCGGCAGCCCACGATTCCAGCACGGCCTTGGCGTGAGCGTTGCCGGCCTTGGCCTTTTCGGCCACGTCATGGAAGGCATCGAACATCAGCAGGGTGTGCTTGAGCTGTTCGGCCGCGACGGCGCCCAGTTCGGCGTCATCCAGCAGTGCGACCAGCGTTTCGATGTTGTAGCCGCCCTGCATGGTGCCCAGCAGTTCGGTGGCGTGCTTGCGGTCGATCAGAGGCGACTTGGCTTCGCCCTTGGCGACGGCGGAGAGGAACGCGGCCTTGACGTAGGCAGCTTCGTCGACCCCTGGCGGTACACGGTGGGTGATCAGGTCTACGAGGAAGGCTTCTTCGCCGGCCGGCGGGTTTTTCAGCAGCTCGACCAGGCCTGCAGTTTGTTCGGCGTTCAGCGGCTGGGGCACGATGCCCAGGGCGGCACGCTCTTCGATGTGTTTGCGGTAGGCTTCAAGCACAGTTATTTCCCTCATCAGTGGTCCCTAAAGGGGGTCCGGGACGCTCATCCAGCATTCGATGCACCCATGCGCTGCCACGGCTTTGTGGGCCGCCCAGCCAGAGTCGCAAAGAATCCTTACAGAAGCTGCTTTCAAAGTTTTACGCCAGCAGAACGGGGAGCTGATGAGGGCTGGCACGGGCATGCGAGGGATGCATGGCCCGGGCCAACGCCGTTCTACCGGATGAACTGTGCTCGTGACGCTTTGAAAACAGCTTCCAACGGACATTGTTGCCTTTGAAAAGGCCGGGTGATTCTACGGCAAAAAAAGCCCGAAGGTAAGGCGGCGATGACGACTTTAACGAGTGACCCTGGTTAGACAAAGGGCTAACATGGGCTCGTGTTCCACCGCCAAGCTGTTGTTTTTCATGTCCAACAAGTCCATCAAGACCCCTTGCGTCGGCCTGTGCTCCACGGTGTACGGAGACACGGTGTGCCGTGGCTGCAAGCGTTTCCACCACGAAGTGATCAACTGGAACGGCTACGACGATGCGCAGAAGCGCGCGGTGTGGCTGCGTCTGGAGCAGTTGCTGGTGCAGGTGATGATGGCCAAGCTGGAGGTGTTCGACAAAGGCCTGTTGCGCCAGCAACTGGAGCAGCGTTCCATCCGCTTTGTCGAGCAGCAGTCCGAATATTGCTGGGCGTACCAGCTGATTGCCCGCGGGGCCCGGATGATTCGCGACCTGGAGGCTTACGGCATGGTGCTGCTGCCGGAGTTCCGCGACTGGGAGCTGCCGCAGCTGCGTGATGCCATCGATCGCGAATTTTTCCTCTTGTCCGAAGCGCATTACCAGCGTTACATCGCGCCGGCCTTCCTGCACAAGGCCTTGGGTGAGTAGCTTCCCTCTGCCTTGCGAAGGCCCGGGTTCATAGCGTAGAGGCTCTTTGAACTGACGGAGAGCGTCAGCATGAGCGAATACCTATTTAACTCCCGAGAAACGTTCCTGGCCCGCTGCTGGTGGCAAGCTTCGGCGCAGCGCATCGAGCCGCAGGCATGGGCCGATCAGAAACACCGGCTGTCCGCGATGTGGGTAGAAACCGGTAGCCGGGGCAATCGAGGCCACTGGGATCACTATCTGCAGAGCGAGGAAAACGGCGTGCTGGAAAAACGCCTCGACCCGGTCGATTACCTTTCACCGAGCCAGCGCTACTTCGAACTGTTCTGGTTCGGTGCCTATACCAAGGGCAGTGCAGGGCCGGGCAAGCGCCTGTATTACGAGATCCGGCCTGCTGACCGGAAATGGAACATTGCCCGCTGGGCACTGGATTCGAACGCTTGGTCGGGCTATGTGGGGATCTGGGAAACCGATGAAGCGCAAGGCGCCCTGCGCAAGCCCGCTTCCGCCCGGTTATGGACGATCGATGGCCTGGCGCCGGAAATGCAGGAAGGTGAGCGCCGCTTCAACGTGCTGTTGTCTACGCCAAATGGTGAAAACCTACGGCGTTACGCAAGTGAAGGCGCGCTGTTTTTCAATACCTACAAAGGTGACGCCGGGCGCGTCGCGATGGAAATCCTGAGCATTCCCCACCAGTACGGTGAGGTCTGAGCGTTGCCGCCGGCCCCTGCGATGAGCGCGTAGGGCCGGCATTCACGATGCTTCAGTCGCCGGTATATTCACAGCCGCTGGTGCAGGTTTCATGAATGCGCACCTTGGACAGTTCAGGCATCAGCGGCTTTACCTGGTCCCAGATCCATTTGGCGATGACTTCGCTGGTAGGGTTCTCAAGCCCCGGGATGTCGTTCAGGTAGTTGTGGTCCAGCTGCTCGTAGATCGGCTTGAAGATCGCCTTGACCTCGGCGAAATCGCGGATCCAGCCGGTGTGCGGGTCGAGCGGGCCGGTCAGGTGCAGGCCGACCTTGAACGAGTGGCCGTGCAGGCGGCCGCATTTGTGCCCGGCAGGCACGTGTGGCAGGCGGTGGGCCGATTCGAATGTGAACTCTTTAAAAATTTCCACGCTGGCATGACTCTGTGTGAATCGATAATGCGCGCAGTCTACCAGCATGGCCGCTACAAGGCTTGCAGGCGTTCATGCAACCGCCCGGTGGCAATCAGCTCCAGCAACTCGTCGCCCAGCCGCTGGCTTTCGGCAATGGCCTTGTACCAGTAGCGTCTACGGCTTGGTGCATCACCCATGAAACGCTTGAAGTCGTTGCGATCGGGCAGCTTGCCGTAAGGCAGTGCCGCCAGGTACTGCGGCGAGGGCGTCATCAGCAGCACGTTCTGCAGGCGTGTGGCATCGCCCCTGCGCCAGGGCAGGGCCTTGTCGAACCAGCCGGGCACGACCCTGTCGGTAAAATGCGGGTACAGCACCAGGTCGTCGCCGCGGTAGGGCAGGTCGAGGTGGTAGTCGAGCAGACCGCCGTCGCGGTAGGTGCCTGCACCTGCACCGGGGATATCTTTCACACCTTCCATGACCATAGGGATGGAACCGGAGGCGAGCAGGGCATGGCGCAGGTTGGCCAGGTCCAGCGGCAGGCAGCGCGAGGGGAAGTCGGTCAGTGCATCGAGCGGCGGCGTGGCGCGGCCGTCGTGCAGGATGATGCGCTCGAAGTGCCGACCCAGGCGCGAACGGCCGAGCAGGTTGCTGGCGATTACCGAACCCAGGCCGAGGCCCAGGCGGCCACGATGGTCGTGGGCGAGCTGGCCATGGCTTTTCACCACCAGGATGTTCAGGCGATAGTGCGGATTGGCCAGCAGCTGGCCGTCGCGGCCTTGCAGCAGTTCATCGAGCATGTGCTGGCAGCTGCGGCTGATTTCGGCCGGGGTGACGCCCTTGGCGAAATCCTGTTCGGTGTACAGTTCGCCAAGGCGACGGATGCCTGCGACGGGGTCTTCGAGGCAGGCACTGGCGAAGCGCCAGGCGCCGATCGAGGCGCCGATCAACGCGCGTTGGCGAGGTGCCGACGGCAGCCACTCACCGAACAGCGCCAGGTCCAGGCCCTGAATGCCCAGCGGCTTGGGTCCGCCCGCCGCACCCGGCAGCACACCGACATCGGCCGCCTGCAGGCCGCGCTCGCGGATCTGCCGCAGGGCACGTTGACCAGCCTTGAAAGTGAGGGCGGGGTGCTTGATGTGAATGGCGCTCATGGCGGGTCTCTTGGCGGCTGGCGGTCATTATAAGGCTTCATGCGGATACCCTGTGAGCGCAGGTCCCCCGCGAAGCATGCAGCGTGGTGTATGGCACCGGCTGCGCCGGTGTTCGCGGGCAAGCCCGCTCCCACAGGGACCGGGCAGGATTCAGCGATGGCGAGACAGCGGCCTGACCTGCGCTATCATGCCGCCAGTTGTTTTCAGGTTGAATTAAGGACCGGTGGTTAATCTTAACCCCGTAGACAACTTGCACAGTTCTCAGGAGAGAAGAACGATGAAACACATGACTGCCCTGTTCACCGTAGCCGCTGCCCTTGCCCTGGGCGCCCATTCCGCCATCGCCAAGGACGTGCAGCCCGACGAAGTGGTCAAGCTGGTCAATGCCAAGACCGTCAAGTCGCTGGACGAACTCAAGGCCGCCGCCGTGGCCAAGCACCCCGGCGCCACCGTCACCGACTCGGAACTTGAAGACGAGTACGGCCGTTATATCTACAAGGTCGAGCTGCGTGACGCGCAGAACGTCGAATGGGACGTGGCGCTGGACGCCAAGACCGGTGAAGTGCTGAAGGACGAGCGGGACAACTGATGACCCACCTACTGCGGCCGGCGCGCTACCTCGCGCTGGCGCTGCTGGCCGTGTGTTCCCTGGCCGTTGCCCGCGACCTGGACCAGGACGAAGCCCTGGAGCTACGCCAGAAGGGCATCATCCTGCCGCTCGAGCATCTGCTGGAAACCGCCCTGGGGCGTCACCCCGGGGCGCGCCTGCTGGAGGCCGAGCTGGAAGAAGACGACGGTCGCTACGAATACGAAGTCGAGTTGCTGACGGCTGAAGGCGTGGTGCGCGAAATCAAGCTCGACGCCAGCAACGGTACCCTGCTCAAAGACGAGGAAGACGACTGAATGCGCCTGTTGCTTGTCGAGGACAATGTGCCGCTGGCCGATGAACTGACCGCCGGCCTGCAGCGCCAGGGCTACGCCGTGGACTGGCTGGCCGATGGCCGCGACGCGGTGTACCAGGGCCAGAGTGAACCCTATGACCTGATCATCCTGGACCTTGGCCTGCCAGGCCTGCCGGGCCTGGAGGTGCTGGCCCAGTGGCGTGCCGCCGGCCTGGCCACGCCGGTGCTGATCCTTACCGCTCGTGGCTCGTGGGCCGAGCGTATCGAAGGGTTGAAGGCCGGGGCCGATGACTATTTGAGCAAACCCTTCCATCCCGAAGAACTGCAGTTGCGCATCCAGGCGTTGTTGCGCCGTGCCCGTGGCCTGGCCAACCAGCCGACGCTGGAAGCGGCCGGCCTGCAACTGGACGAAAGCCGCCAGTGCGTGAACCGTGACGGCGTGGATATCCAGCTGACCGCCGCCGAGTTCCGCCTGCTGCGCTACTTCATGCTGCATCCGCAGCAGATCCTGTCCAAGAGCCACTTGGCCGAGCACCTCTACGACGGTGAAACCGAGCGCGACTCCAATGTGCTGGAAGTGCACGTCAACCACTTGCGGCGCAAGCTGGGCCGCAGCGTCATCGAGACCCGCCGCGGGCAAGGCTACATCTACGCCGGGAGCGCCGCATGAAGTCGATCCAGGCGCGCTTGAGCCTGGGCCTGGTGGCGGTGCTGGTGGTGGCAGGCCTGGTGCTGGCACAGCTGACCTTGTGGCTGTTCGAGGTCGGCCTGCAGCGCTATCTGGAAAACGGCTTGCGCAAGGAAAGCGAAAACCTGCTGGTGGCCTTGGTGCGCGGGCCTTCGGGCCTGCAGCTGGATGAGCGGCGTATCTCGGCCGCCTACCAGCGGCCGTTTTCCGGCTATTACTTCCGCATCGACTTCGATAAAGGCACCTGGCGTTCCCGTTCCCTGTGGGATCTGGACATGCCCAAGCCCGCCGCGCCTGGTCTTTCCGACAGCCACGAACTCGGCCCGGAAGGCCAGCAACTGCTGGCCCTGCGTGCCGACTACCGGCGCCTGGGCCAGGAAATCTCGATCAGCGTGGCACAGGATTATTCGCCGGTACGCGAAGGTTTCCGGCGCCTGCAGCAGATCGGTCTGGGCATGGGCCTGGTGGCACTGATTCTGGTGCTGGTGCTGCAGCGCATCACCGTGACCCGCTCACTGCGACCTCTGGAGCGGGCACGCCAGCAGATCGCCCAGCTGCAACAGGGCCAGCGCTCGCAGCTGGATGCCGAAGTGCCCAGCGAACTGGCGCCGCTGGTGGGGCAGATCAACCACTTGCTGAGTCATACCGAAGACAGCTTGCGCCGCTCGCGCAATGCCTTGGGCAACCTGGGCCATGCGCTGAAGACGCCGCTGGCGGTGTTGCTGAGCCTGGCCTCCAGTGAGCGCCTGAAGGACCTGCCGGATGTTCGCGCGCAGATGCGCGAGCAGCTGGAGCAGATTCAGCAGCGCCTGGCGCGTGAGCTGAACCGTGCGCGCCTGGCGGGGGATGCGCTGCCAGGCGCGCAGTTCGACTGCGACGTCGAGCTGCCGGGGTTGCTGGGGACATTGGGCATGATCCATGGCGATGGCCTGCTGCTGGCCAGTGATGTGCCACCCGGGCTGCTGCTGCCGTGGGACCGCGAGGATTTCCTGGAGCTGCTCGGCAACCTGCTGGACAACGCCTGCAAGTGGGCCGACAGCGAGGTGCGGCTGGGTATTGCGCCGTATGACGAAGGCTACCAGGTGTGGGTCGATGATGATGGCCCCGGTATCCCCGAGGGCCAGCGGCAACAGGTGCTGGAACGCGGTTCGCGGCTGGACGAGCAGGTTGACGGGCATGGCCTGGGCTTGGGCATCGTGCGCGATATCGTCGAGGCCTGGGGCGGGCGCCTGGCATTGCAGGAAAGCCCCTTGGGTGGGTTGCGGGTAAGCATCGACTTGCCGCGCAAGGCTCGATAACGCCGGGGCTGCGCAGCAGCCCCAGATCAGTACTGCAAAAAAATTGCAGCACAGCCACATTTTTTTGAATTAGCCCAATCCCACCCCACCCGGCAAAATCCCCTCCACGAAACCCTGCGGTTTCCATCTCTCCACGGACGGAGCCCCTTGTGATATTGCACTCGCAATACGAGGCCCAGGCCACCTCGGCTGGGCTTTCTTTTTAATCAAAAAACCAAAGATCCCGATTACTTACATGTCTGCCTCGCGTTCCGAAAGTCGTCTGCAGCGGCTGTTGCCGGCGCCCCTGAATATTCCCCCAAAAGAATGGTTGCGTGCCGGTATCGGCGCGTTGCTCGGCCTGTTCCTTGCCGGCTGGTTGACCAGCATGGTCTATGGCCCAAGCATTGCCTTGCACCTGCTCGGCCCGCTTGCGGCTTCGGCCGTGCTGGTGTTCGCCGTGCACTCCGGCCCGTTGGCCCAGCCTTGGCCGGTGTTGGGCAGCTACGCCCTGGCCGGCGCGGTCGGCCTGGCCATGCGCCAGGGCTTTGGCCCGGAGCTGTGGGTGGCCGCTGCCGCCCTCGGTATCTCGATCCTGGTGATGTGCCTGCTGCGCTGCCTGCACCCGCCAGGTGGCGGGGTGGCGGTGAGCGCGGTGCTGGCCGACCCGGGGCTGACCGCCATGGGCGACCACCTGCTGGAGCCGGTGCTGCTCAACGCGCTGATCCTGGTGACGGTGGCGATCCTCTACAACCGCCTCACCGGCGTGCGCTACCCGAAAGGCGCGGTAGTGCGCAAGGACCTGCACCACACCCATGATCCGCTGCCCAGCGAGCGGGTCGGCATCCGTGGGGAAGACCTGGACCAGGCTCTGGAGGAGCTGGGCGAGTTCGTCGACGTCACCCGTGACGAACTGGAACGCATCATCCTGGCCACCGAGCAACACGCCTTGCAGCGCAGCCTCGGCGGTATCACCGCGGCCTCGGTCATGTCCCGCGACGTGCAGTTCGCCACACCCGATACCACCCTGGAGCAGGCCTGGAAGATGCTGGCCAGCCACCACCTGAAAACCCTGCCGGTGCTGCAGCAGGGCAAGCTGGTGGGCATCGTCAGCCTCAGCGACCTGGTCGGCCCGGCCATGCAGCGTGGCCGCTTCAGTTGGCGCGGGTTGTTCGGCCGCAAGGCGGTGCGCATGGAGCAGGTGATGAGCCGCCGGGTAATCAGCGTCAGCAGCCAGCACCCGCTGGAGCGCCTGCTGCCCTTGCTGTGTGAACAGGGCCTGCATTGCCTGCCGGTGCTCGATGCCGACCAGTTGGTAGGGGTGATCACCCAGACCGACCTGATCGCCGGCCTCAAGCGCCAGTTGCTCAGCAAGGCCGAGGCTTCAGATAATCGGGTCCCAGCGTTGTGACCAGTCGCTGGCGCCGGCGGCCACCAGCCGACGCAGGATGGCAAAGGCCTGTTGCAGGGCCTCGCTGTCGCGTTTGCGCGGGTATACCAGGAAGGTCGGGTAGGTGAACTCAGGCGCCTGTGGTACCCGCTCGAACACACCGCTGTCCAGATAAGCTTGCACCACCCGCGTGCGGAAGTAGCCACTGCCACCCTGGTCGAGTATGAACTGCAAGGCCAGCGGGCCCAGGTTGAAGCTCAGCGCCGGGCGCGCGCAATCGGGCAGGGCGGCATCGTGCTGGCGACGGAAGGCCTCGCCCCAGTCGATATAGATATACGGGTCTGGCCGCTCGACCCGGCGCACACGGATCAGCTTTTCCTCCATCAACTGCTCCACCTGCAGGCCCGGGCCGTAGGTTGGCTGGTAGACCAGGGCGGCATCCAGCAGGCCCATCTCGACCTTGCGCAGCAGCGCTTCGCCGTCGCTCACCTCGCTGCGGATGGCATGGCTGGGCAGCTCGCGGTGCAGGGCACTGACCCAGTCGAGCATCATCGGGTTGCCCAGGCTCACCTCACCGCCCACATGCAGCACTTGCTGGCAGCCTTCGGGCAGCGGCAGGTCGCGGCGCGCCGCTTCCCAGGTTTGCACCATCTGGTTGGCGTAACTGACGAATGCCTCGCCGTCGCTGGTCAGGCTGGCGCCATTGCGGCTGCGCACGAACAGCTGGCAGCCCAGTTGCTGCTCCAGGCGCTGCACCCGTGCGGTGATCGCCGTCTGTGACACGTACAGGCGTTCGGCAGCGGCGACCAGGCTGCCGCAACGCACGATTTCCAGGAAGGTACGGGCCTGATCGATATCCATGAGCTGCTCGGTGGCTTGGGGGGGTGGCCTATTCTAGAGACTTTGCACCGTTGTGGGGCGTTTTCGCGTTGTCTGCAAATTTGCAGGTCGGTTGTGACTTTAGTCCCATGGCGGCGCGGGTGTAGCGGTCCATACTCAATTTTCGCCCTTCAATAACAACAAGTACCGGGTTTCTTTCGATATGAGCTACCAGCACAGCTATGCCCATTCCATTTCCGACCCTGCCGCGTTCTGGGCGGAACAGGCCGCACACCTGGCCTGGCACCGCAAGCCCGCCCTCACGCTGCAAGACAATGCCGACGGCACCCACCGCTGGTTTGCCGATGGCCGCCTGAACAGCTGCTACCTGGCCCTGGATCAGCAGATCGAGCAGGGCCGTGGCGAGCAACTGGCGCTGATCTATGACTCGCCGGTGACCGGCGTGCAGCAGGCCTACACCTACCACCAGCTGCGTGACGAGGTGGCGCGCCTGGCCGGCTTGCTGCGCCAGTTGGGGGTAAACAAGGGCGATGGGGTGATCATCTACATGCCCATGGTGCCGCAGGCGGCCATGGCCATGCTGGCCTGCGCACGAATTGGCGCGGTGCACTCCGTGGTGTTCGGGGGTTTTGCCGCCAACGAGCTGGCCCTGCGTATCGACGATGCCCGGCCGACGCTGCTGCTGACGGCCTCGTGCGGGCTGGAGTTCGACCGGGTAATCGAATACAAGCCGCTGGTCGACCGTGCCCTGCAACTGGCCCGGCATCAGCCGCGTAACGTGCTGGTGCTGCAGCGGCCGCAGGTGTGTGCCCGGTTGCAGCCTGGCCGCGATCTGGACTGGCAGGCAGCATTGGCCAACGCCGAACCGGTGCCACCGGTGGAGCTGAATGCGGGCGATCCGCTGTACATCATGTACACCTCGGGTACTACCGGCAAACCCAAGGGCATCGTGCGGGAGAACGGCGGCAACGCCGTGGCGCTGTGCTATGCCATGCGCCATATCTACGGCATGCAGGCCGGCGATGTATGGTGGGGCATTTCCGACGTCGGCTGGGTGGTCGGCCATTCGCTGATCGTCTATGGGCCGCTGATGAGCGGCTGCACCACGGTGTTCTACGAAGGCAAGCCGATCCGCACCCCGGACGCATCGGCCTACTGGCGGGTGGTGGAGCAATACAAGGTCAACGCGCTGTTCTGCGCGCCCACTGCCATGCGCGCCATTCGCAAGGAAGACCCCGAGGGTGAACTGATTCGCAAGCACGACCTGAGCTCGCTGCGCCAGTTGTTCCTGGCTGGCGAGAAACTGGATTCCAGCACTCACGAATGGCTGGAGCGGGTCAGTGGCAAGCCGGTGCATGACCATTGGTGGCAGACCGAGACCGGCTGGCCAGTCACCGCGCCATGTGTGGGGCTGGAAGGCAGCGCGGCGAAGCCGGGGTCGAGCAACCGGGCGGTGCCGGGCTACCACGTGCGCGTGCTGGATGAAGAGGGCCATCTGCTGGGGCCGAACCACCAGGGCTCTATCGTCATCGCGCTGCCATTGCCGCCTGGCTGCAGCCAGACGCTGTGGGGGGACCACGAGCGCTACCTGCAGGCTTACCTGCATACCTACCCGGGGTATTACCACACCGGCGATGGTGGCTACCTCGACGAGGACGGCTTCGTCTACATCATGGGTCGCACTGATGACGTGATCAACGTGTCCGGGCACCGGCTGTCCACCGGCGAGATGGAGGACCTGGTGGCGCGTCATCCGGCGGTGGCCGAGTGTGCGGTGATTGGCGTGCACGACGAGATCAAGGGGCAGGTGCCGTTGGCCCTGGTAGTGCTCAAGGACGGCGAGGGCATTGCCGAGGCTCAGTTGCTGGTGGAGCTGGTGGGCAGCGTGCGTGAGGAGATTGGTCCGTTGGCCTGCTTCAACCGGGTGCGCTTGGTCAAGCGCTTGCCCAAGACCCGCTCGGGGAAGATTCTGCGGGCGGTGCTGCGCAAGATTGCCGATGGGCAGGACTATGTGCCGCCTTCGACCCTGGACGACCCTGCGGTGCTGGGGGAGATCGAGGCGGTGCTGGCGGATCTGCCCAGGGCGGGTTGAAGTTTTGACTTTGCTGGCCTCTTCGCGGGTAAACCCGCTCCCACAGGAATGTCATAGGCCTTGAGAATTGTGCAATACCTGTGGGAGCGGGTTTACCCGCGAAGAGGCCGGTTCAACCAATGCAGCTGTCGGGCCCTACCTGATGCAGCTGCCCCAACCGGCTGCGCGTACGCATCAGGTCGGCAAGCGGCCCGCCCAGGCTTTCTTCCAGCGGCCGCTTGCCAATCACCAGCACCTGCCGATCCTGGTCATAAAGCACATCCACCAGGTTGACGAAGCGCTGCTGCGCGGCCAGCGAACATGCCGACAAGTCATCCAGCCCATCGATGATCCATTCATCGTATTGCCCGGCCAGCACCAGGTAGTCGATCACTGCCGTGGCCTTTTCGCACAGGTCGTCAAAGCCCAGCAGCACCCGCCGGCCATCCACGGCCAGTGCGCGCAGCGGGCGCTTGTTCACTTCCAGCATCACCGGCTGCGGCTTGGGCACATTCAGCGCCTGGCGCTGCGCTGCATTGCCCGGCCAGACGTAGTGGCCCCGGGTAAAGCGCTGATGCTCACGGTTGGCCGGCAAGCTGCGGAAATCGGTGTCGCCACCCACTTCCAGCACTTCCATCGAGCTGTTGATCAGGCGAATCACCGGCAGAAAGCGCTCGTGGTACAGCGGGTTGGGCAGCAGCCCTTCGGGCGCATAGTTGGAGGTCACCAGCAAGAACACACCACGGGCGAACAGCGCGTTGAACAGGCGGGTGAGCAACATGGCATCGCCAATGTCGTGCACATGGAATTCGTCGAAGCACAGCACCCGGCAATCGCCCAGCAGCTCGTCGAGTGCCGAGCCCAATGCGTTGTCCAGCGCCCGGTGGCGGTGCATGCCCTGATGCAGGCGGGCAAAGAAGTCATGGAAGTGCAGGCGCTGCTTGGCCTGCACCGGCACGGCCTGGAAAAAGCCGTCGAGCAGCCAGCTCTTGCCGCGGCCTACCGGGCCGTACAGGTACAGGCTGCGCGGCTGACCTCGTTCGAGCTGCACCAGTTGTTCGGCCATGCAGTGGATTACCCGGCGTTGGCCGTCGCTAAGCTGGTAGCCGCGGCTGTGTGCCTTGTCCTCGAACCAGCCGAGCAGTTCGCTCTGGTTGGTGGCGGCGCCGCGCAGGCGTTGGCCAAGCTGGCGTAGCGGGGTTGGGATCCAGGCAGGCAAAAGCAAAGCTCCTTGGGCGATGGCGGGGTAGCGTGCAGCTTGCCCGAGGGCGGCCATTTTGACTAATACAGAAACTGCGCGGCATTGATCGCCTGACGAGATAGGTTTGCCATGCAGGCGTACAGTAAAGGCTGGAACCAGAGTGAGGAGGGGCGAGCATGCACGCCGACTTTGATCTGCAGCGCTTCGTCGAGGCGCAGAACCCGGTGTATGACCAGGTGATGGAGGAGCTGCAGGCCGGGCGCAAGCGCAGTCACTGGATGTGGTACGTATTCCCGCAGCTCGATGGCCTGGGCCACAGCGCCATGGCCGAACGCTATGCGCTGGCCGGCGTCGACGAGGCCCGCGCCTACCTGGCTCATCCGCTGCTTGGCCCGCGCCTGCAAGCCTGCGTGACGGCTCTGCTGCGGCACAGTGACAAGAGCGCCCGTGAAGTGCTTGGCAGCCCCGACCACCTCAAGCTGCGCTCGTGCCTGACCCTGTTCGCCCGGGCCGCGCCCGACAACCCGTTGTTCCAGCTGGCGCTGGTGCAGTTCTATGACGGTGAGCCGGACGCCCTGACCCTGACCAGGCTGGAGGGCTAGCTCAGGCCTTGCGCTCCAGTTGGCGTTCGATCATGTACTTCACTGCCAGCCGGCGTTCTTTAAGGTGGCGCAGGTCTTCATCCTCGAAGTTGCCCGCCGAGATAGACTCGGCGGCCAGCACCTGGTTGTCGATGTCCATGTACTCGTCCAGCAGCCGGTCCAGGGCCTTGTCCTGCTGACGGCGTTGCTGGACGATTTCGCGCGGGTAGTGCAAGTCCTGGTAAAGATCGTGGGAGACAGGCATGGGGTCCTCCTTGGTCAATGCAGATGGCTCATCTGATTGGAAGGAATGAATGCGATTGTGTTGAAGCCAAGCGGGCAGAAAACGACGGATGGTCATCGCGCAAACAGCGAAAATGACTAACTCGCTGTTTTTTGGTAATTTTTTTTCATCAGGGGGTTCACAGAACGAAAGTTTGTTGTTAAAGTGCCGCGCATTCCAAGACAACAACCCGGTTGTCACTCAGTTGGAATTGTCAGAGCAGCTTACGCTGCATCCGATACAGGGGCGTCGCCAAGCGGTAAGGCAGCAGGTTTTGATCCTGCCATGCGTTGGTTCGAATCCAGCCGCCCCTGCCATTTTCATGTTTCAAACGTATCTCGGTCCGGTGCTTGGAAAGACAAGCGCTGGGCTTTGTCGTTTCCGCGTGTTTTGCCTGGGCTCTGTTCGGTCACCTGGCAGTTCCAAGCATCTCGTTCAGCAAGCGGGCCAGTTCGTCGGCCTGTACCGGCTTCTGGATCACCAGGCTGCCTGGCAACTCCAGCCCCTGCAACTCCGCATACCCGGTGAGAAGTACCACCGGCAGCTGCGGATAGCGTTCGCGTGCCGCCAGTGCCAGTTGCGCACCGTTGAACTCGGGCATGGCGAAATCGCTCAGTAGCAGGTCGATCTGCCCATCCAGCAAGGCCAGGGCCTGTTCGCCACTGTGCGCCTGGCGCACCTGGTAGCCGTACTGGCGCAACACATCTCCGAGCATGTCGCGTACCAGATGGTCATCATCCACCAGCAGCACGGTGCGGTTATGGCCGCATTCGCTTACCGAGTGGCTGAGCAGTGACGGCGTCGGTTCGCTCAAGGCTTCACCCTTGACTGCCGGTAGATACACGGCCACCTGCGTGCCACGCCCCAGCGTGGTATCGATGCGCACGCCACCCCCGGACTGTTTGGCAAAGCCGAACACCTGGGCCAGGCCCAGGCCCGAGCCCTTGCCGATATCCTTGGTGGTGAAGAACGGCTCGAACACTTTGGCCAGCACTTCTTCACTCATGCCGCAGCCGGTATCGCGGATGCTCAACATCACGTACTCGCCAGGGTCCGGGTCTTCCGGGCGCTGCGGGTGGGCGTCGATCCGGGTGTTGCGGGTCGACAGCGTCAGTTGGCCACCGTCGGGCATGGCATCGCGGGCGTTGATCGCCAGGTTGAGAATGATCATTTCGGTCTGCGTCGGGTCGGTCAGCGCCTGCCACAGGGTTGGTTCCAGGTCCAGGCGCACCGAGACATTGCCGCCCAAGGTGCGGCGCAACAACTCCTCCAGGCCGGCCAGGGTGCGGTTGAGGTTCAGCGCCACCGGCTCCAGGCGCTGGCGGCGGGAGAAAGCCAGCAACTGCGAGGTCAGCTTGGCACCGCGTTCGCCCGCTTCGCGAATGTGCTTGAGCCGCGCACGGGCCTTTTCCAGGTCGGCTTTGGTCAGGTCGCGCTCGAGGAAGCTGGCGCCAGTGAGAATTACCGTCAGCAGGTTGTTGAAATCGTGAGCCACACCGGCGGTCAGCTGGCCGACTGCCTCCAGCCGCTGCATCTGCTGCAGCGCGGCCTCGATACGTTCGCGTTCGGCGATCTGCTCGCGCAGGCGGGCGTTGGCTTCGGCCAGTCCCAGGGCGGCCTCGCGCTCGCTGGTGATGTCGCGCGCCACCACGTACAGCAGGGTGTCTTCCGGTACCACCACCCACGACAACCAGCGCTGCTGGCCACCTGCATCCAGGATGCGCCCGACAAAGCGGGCACTGGTGCGGCCATGGGCGAGCGTCGCCAGTTCGGTGAGCAGCAGTTCCTGGTCGGGCTCGGGCAGCAGGTACAGCAAGGACGACTGGCTCAGACGTTCGCGGGACAAGCCCAGGCTGGCTTCCCAGGCGGGGTTCAGCGCGACCGGGGTCAGGTCCTTGTTGAGCACGGCCAGCAAGTCTTGCGACAGCTCCCATGCACGGTCGCGCTCGCGGGTGCGGCGCTCGACCCTTTCCCCCAGCATCTCGTTGAGCTGGCGCAGCGCCTGGGTAGCCAGGCGTTGGGTGTGGATGTCCTGCAACACCCCGGAAAAGCGCACGCACTTGTCGTTGACGAACTGGCTCTGGCCGCTGCTGAGCAACCAGCGCGGTTCCAGGCCAGCGGGTTGGGCGATGCGGAATTCGACCCGGTAATGGCCGCCACTTTCCGGGCACATGGCGTGTTCCACGGCTTCACGCACCTGCGCCA
The DNA here is from genome assembly GCF_002113165.1 of Pseudomonas sp. B19(2017). Taxonomy (NCBI): domain Bacteria; kingdom Pseudomonadati; phylum Pseudomonadota; class Gammaproteobacteria; order Pseudomonadales; family Pseudomonadaceae; genus Pseudomonas; species Pseudomonas sp. B19(2017). Next base: position 244,497 of record NZ_NEJR01000005.1, on the reverse strand, counting down.
GGTCGTCGGGGTAGATGCCGGCGTAAAACACCTCAAGGGTCATTTCGGTACTGGCGGGCAAGCCGAACAGGGTCTTGCAGCGGTCATCCCACAACAACAGGCCTTCTTGCGGACGCATGTCCCAGGTGCCCATGCCGGCGGCGTCGATGGCGATGCGCGCACGTGCCTCGACATCGGCCAGTGCCTCTTCCGCGCGGCGCCGGCGCTGGCGCTCCTGCACTTCGGTCAGGGCCCGGCGCACGGCCTTGGGCAGCAGCGGCAGGTTCTTCTTCAACACATAGTCGGTGGCGCCCAGGCGGATCATTTCCACCGCATGTTCTTCGCCATAGATGCCAGACAGGAAGATGAACGGAATGTCCGGAGCCAGGCGCTGGGCGATGGCCAGCACTTCGCTGCCGGACGAGCCCGGCAGCACGCAGTCGCACAGGATCAGGTCGTACGGCGCTTCGCGCAGGGCGTGTTCGACACCGGTATGGTCGAATACCAGGTGTGCCTGTACATGCAGCCCGCTGCGCTCCAGGCGCATCAGGGTCAACTCGGCGTCCATCGAGTTGTCTTCGACCATCAGCAGTTTCAGTGGTGTTGGCTGCATCGTCGTGGTCACCTCAGAGGCTGCCACGCCGGTTCAGGCGCAGCGAGCCGGGTGGCGGCTCGTTGAGTACCGCCCAGAACACCCCCAGGTCGGAAATGGCGGCGACGAATTCCTTGAACTCCACCGGTTTGACCACGTACGCGTTCACCCCTAGCTCGTAGGCGCGCAGCAGGTCAGGCTCCTCGCGCGAGGAGGTCAGCATCACCGTCGGGATGCTGCGTAGCTCGGCGGTGGCGCGCACTTCCTTCAACACCTCCAGGCCGTCGACTTTTGGCAGTTTCAGGTCCAGCAGCAGCACCGCGGGGTTGCCATCGTCACGTTCGGCATAGGCATTGCGTCGTAGCAGGTAGTCAAGTGCCTCGGCACCGTCACGCAGCACGATGACCTCGTTGGCCAACTGGCTGCGTTCCAGCGCCAGGAGCGTCAGCTCCAGGTCCCGTGGGTTGTCTTCGACCAGCAGGATGGGTTTGAGCATGATGGTGCGGTGCCTCAGGTGGTTGCGGGGTGGCGCGGGAGGGTGAAGTGGAAGGTCGCGCCCTGGCCAACCTTGCCATGGGCCCAGACCCGGCCGTCGTGCCGTTCGATAATGCGACGCACGCTGGCCAGGCCAATCCCGGTGCCTTCGAAGTCTTCCATGCGGTGCAGGCGCTGGAACACGCCGAACAGTTTGTTGGCGTAGGCCATGTCGAAGCCCACGCCGTTGTCACGAATGCAGATCTCGGTTTCGCCCGGGTGTTGCACGGCGCTGATGCCGATGCGCGCCGGGGTGCGCCCACGTGTGTACTTGATGGCGTTGGCCAGCAGGTTGTGCAAGGCCATGTTGATGAACGCCGGGTCACCGATCACCTTGGGCAACTGGGCGATGTCCCAGACAATTTCGCGGTTCTGGTAATCGGGCGCGAGTTCGCTGCGAATGGCCTCGACCAGGGTGTTGAGGTCGACCTCGGACAGGCGCAGGGCCGAGCGGCCCATTTGCGAGAAGTTGAGCAGGTTGTCGACCAGGCTTCCGGCAAAATGCGCGGCTTCCTCGATGTGTTGCAGAAAACGCCTGCCACGTTCGTTGAGGTTCTGGCCCTCGATTTCGCCGAGCAGCTCGGAGTAGCCGGCAATATGGCGCAGAGGCGCGCGCAGGTCATGGGACACGCTGTAGGAAAACGCTTCGAGTTCCTTGTTCGAGCGGCGCAACTCGCTGGCCAGTTGCGCCAGTTCCTCGGCCTTGCGCAGGACAATGCCGAGCACAGCCGTGCGCAGCTCCTGAACGCCCTCGATGACCAGCGGGTGCCAGGGTTCGCAGTAGCCGCGCAAATTTTCCTGCCAGCGTTCGAAACTGTGGCGCGGGTCCAGGTTACCCTGCGGCCCGACCTGTTTGTTCGGCTGCCCGGCCCAGTTTACCGTGCGCACCTGCTCGGGGCGGAACCACAGCAGGTAGTGCGAGTGGATCTGTGAAATGGCCACTGCCAGGACGCCGCCGGCATGGGCTGCGAGCTCAGGCAGTTCATCGATGTCGCGGCGCAGGTTGTCGCTGTGGAACACACTCTCTTCGCCACGTTGCGATAGCCAGTGCACCAGGGCGGTTACCTGCGCGGCCGGTGGGGTCTTGCCGATCAGGTCGCAACGTTCGGCGGATATGACCGCGGCACCTTGGGCACCGGCGAAAGCCAGCAGTACTTCGGGCAAGTCGCGCAGGCCGTCACCGACACTGTCATGATCGGCCATGGACGAAATCATGCGCACGATGTGTTGGCGCAGCTCCAGCAACTGGCGCGTGTTGGCATGGGACTCGCGCGACTCGATCTGCAGCGACAACACACTGGCCAGCAGTTCGCAGGCGGTGCGGGTGCGCAGGTCCACCGGTCGCGGCTGCTCATGGTGACAGGACACCAGCCCCCACAACTGCCCGTCGACCATGATCGACAGCGACATCGATGCCAAGGTGCCCATGTTGCGCATGTATTGCAGATGCACTGGCGACACGCTGCGCAGTGCGGCAAAGCTCAGGTCCAGGGGCTTGCCGGTGCGCGGGTTGACAGCGGGCAGCAGCGGCGAGGCCTGGTAATTGGCATCCTCGATCACGCGGATGCGGTTGATTCGGTACAGCTCGCGCGCCTGGCTGGGTATGTCCGAAGCGGGGAAACACAGGCCCAGGTAGCTCGGGTAACCCGGGTCGGCCACTTCGGCCAGCACCTGGCCGTTACCCTCGGCGTCGAAGCGGTAGGCCTTGACCCGACCAAAGCCGGTGATGCGCTTGAGTTGCAGCACTGTTTGCTGCAGCAGTTCTTCAAGGCTACCGGCCTGGTGCAGACGGCCGACGAAGCTGCGCACCAGCGGGTAGTAGTCGCCTTGCCCGGCAAGGTCTGCCGGCAGGCGAGGGGGTTCGAACTCGGCGATCAGCACCTGGTCGTGACGGTGGACCAGCAAGTGCAGGTTGCCACGGTAAGGTGCGTCCTGGCGCAGGTGCACATCGCTGATGTGGAATGGAAAGACCTCGTCCTGCGGCAGGCGTGCCAGGTGCAGGCGCAGGTCGAAGCCACCGCTTACCAGTTCGGCGAAGTCACAACCGGCCAGTTCAGCGGCCGGTATGCCCAGCCAGTGCTCGATATTTTCACTGGCCTGGAGTACCTGCATGTCGGTTTCGTCCAGCACCAGAAGGAAACCGTGGGGCTGGATGCTGCCAGGCTGCCGGATGGGCTCCTGGGCGCAGCGCTCGAGGGCTTGGGTGAGCGTGCTGTCTGCAATCATCTATGAAAACGCTCCTGTCGTGTTCGTCCATGCATGCCGCATGAGTCTAGGCAGGATGAAGGGAATACACCCTAACAGAATATCGGCCTGGTTACCGGCCTATGGCCATTTGAGAGGAATGCTGGCGATGCGTTCTGTTCCAGGTAGTTTTTTTTACGTGGTAGCGCTTTTCGGCTAATACAAAAAAATGGTTGCATGCCAGCACTGTGACACCATCTCGCTGCTACGCTCAGACCAGCAGACATCGACAAGGAAAAGCAAGGTGACGGAGCGCTTCCTGGCAGCCCTGTTGGGCCTTATGTTGAGCAGCAGTGCCGTGGCGGCAGATTTCCTGGTAGAGGTACGGGTGCTGGTGCAGCGCGGCTGCATGCTGGTCAACCAGCCCCGCGATGCGGGTGCGCAGGCACTGGGGCGGATCGACCTGGGCGTTGCTGCGCGCCTGGATGGCCCTGGCGCACCGCTCAGCGGCGTGTTGCCGAGCCAGCACCCGCCACGCCTGGAGTGCAATCCCGACACCCCGTACCAGGTCCGAGTCGACGGGGGGCAGCATGGTGGCGTCGGCGAGTTGCGCTTTCTGGCCAGCGATGATGACGCGGCCCGGCCCATCCCGTATCGCCTGTACCGTGACCCCGCCTGGCGCGAACCTCTGGTAGTGAATGGGGTGCATGCGGCGCGGGTGCCGGACAGCGGCTCGGTCGAGCTGCCGCTGTATGCACGGATCGACAAGCTGGCCTGGGTACCGCACGCAGGCAGGTATGCCGACCTGCTCAAAGTAACCGTCACCTGGTAGGGATGCCGCCATGCCCAAGGACGCGACGCCATGAACCGCACCTCTATCCTGCTGCTGACCCTCGGTCCGCTGCTGGTGCCCGGTGGTGTTGCGCATGGCACCAGCAGCGGTTTCATACAGGCGCGGCTGGTAATCAGCGCGGCTTGCCAGGTCAGCAGCAACGCGACGCAACCAACGGTGGTGGGCAAACCGGGGGTGCTGGACTTCGGTGAGCGCGCTCCGCACTGGGACCAGCCGCTGCGCAGCCGGGTCGATGACATGAGCGGCGAGGGCAGCCTGCAGATCAGTTGCACGCCCGAGGTGCGGGCGATCAACGTGCGCATCAACGGCGGCCTGAATGGCAGTGACGGTATACGGCGCCTGAGTAACGGCCGCGAGCTGATCCCTTACCAGCTGGCGATCGACCCGGGCGGTAACAGCCGTTACGGCATCGGCCAGGCGCGTGCCTTCACCATCAGCAGTACCCGGCAGATACCGATCCCCATCTACGGTGTGGTAGTGGCGCAACCGCGCGCGCTACCGGCCGGGCTGTACCGTGACACCCTCAGGGTGACCCTGGACTGGTAACGACGCAAGGAGACTTCGATGCGAATGAACCTCTCACGCTGCATCCTCGCCGGCCTGGGCCTGGCGCTGGCTTCCCAGGCCCAGGCCGCCACGACCGGGACCATCGACTCGAAGCTGACCTTGACCGCGGCATGCCAGGTCAATGGCAGCTCTGGCACCTCGGGGGTGAGCTTTGGTGTCCTGGACTTCGGCACCAAGGATGCCCTGTTCACTTCTGCCGATGCCGAGGTAATTGGCGGCGGCGGAGGGGCGATGAGCATTCTCTGTTCGGCCGGCACGGTACCGGTGATCCGCGTGGGCGCAGGTTCCCACGACGGCCAGTCGGCCGGGGGCAGCCGTGCACTGGCCGATGGCGTCGGCAACTTCGTGCCGTACGATTTCTACACCGATGCCGGGCGCACACAGCTGTTGGCGATCAACGGCACCATCACCTTGCCGACCAGCAGCGGTGTGGCCCAGATCGTCAACCTGTATGGCCAGGCGCGCGGCAAGGCCGGCCTGCCGGCGGGGGTGTACACCGATACGGTGTCCGTCGAGCTGTCGTTCTGAACCATGCGCAACTGGCTGGCGGTTGGCCTGGGCAGCCTCGGCGTGCTGCTGGCCGCGCCGCTGGATGCGGCGACCAGCAGCAGCTTCCTGGTGTCGGCGCAGATCGTCGCCGGGTGCCTGGTGGTTGGCGGCGCGAGCAGCTACGGGACGCTTGACTACGGCACGCGATCGGCGCTGGCCACCGGGAGTATCGGCACCTCGCTGGGCGGTACCACGGTGACCTTTCAATGCACTCCAGGGGTCGCCGTGAGCATGAGTGTGGATGGCGGGCAGAACAGTGCCAGCGGCATGCGCAACCTCAAGCGAACGGGCGGCACGCAGATGCTGGCCTACCAGTTGTACCGGGACGCGGCCTATAGCCAGAGCCTGGGGATCGGGCAGAGCGTGGCCGTGAGCTACACCGACCCGACGGCGATCAAACTGCCGGTGTACGGACGGGTCCAGCTGAGCGGCACGCTGCCGGCAGGGACCTACACCGATGTAGTACAGGTGACCGTGACCTGGTGAATACGTCGGCACCAACGACCAGTATCCAAGGAGAGCTTCATGGGGGCAGGCGCGAAGTGGGCGCGTGGATTGATCGGCGCATTGTGGCTGGCGAGTCTGCCGGCCGGGGCCGCCACCTCGGTGCTGATCTGGCCGATCGACCCGGTGCTGGAGGCTGACCAGAAGGCCGGCGCACTCTGGCTGGAAAACCGCGGCAGCGCACCGGCCAACTTGCAGGTGCGGGTGTTTGCCTGGCGCCAGGGTGACTACCAGGAACAGTATCAGGCGCAGCGCGAGATCATCGGCAGCCCGCCGGTGGCCAGCATCGCCCCCGGGCAGAAGCAACTGATCCGCCTGACCCGCACTGGCCCCTCGCCAGTCGGCCAGGAGCAGGCCTACCGCATCATCATCGACGAAATCCCGCCCGCCATCCCCGTCGACAAGGCCGAGCCCGGCACCACCGCGGCGATCCGCCTGCAGATGCGCTACTCGGTCCCGCTGTTCGTCTATGGCGAAGGTCTTTGGGGCAAGGCCGACCCGGCGGGCAAGCGCAATGCCGAGGGCGTCGGCAAGCCGCAACTCAGTTGGCGCGCGGTGACCGTGCAGGGCAAGCCCTATGTGGAACTGCGTAACACCGGCCCGGTGCATGCTCGCCTGACCGATGTGGTGGTGCAGCAGGGCAGCCAGAGCGCGCCACTGGCCGAGGGCCTGCTGGGCTATGTGCTGCCAGGGGCCAGCATGCGCTGGCCGGCACCGCTGGCAGCCAGTGCCGGCAGTGTGCTGAAGGGGAGGGTGAACGGCCAGAGCAGCGCGGACCCCATCCGCCAAAGCCAATGAGCGTGCGCCTGAATGCCCCGCTGCGGCCAGGGAGGACCTGGCAATGGTCGCAAACCATGTGGGTGGTGGCTGACGGCGACTACCCACCGCTGCTGCCTGGGGGTGGCCCTGTTCGGCTCTGGCCTGGCGCTGGCCAACGACCTGCCGCCACCGCCCACGGAGCTGTCGGTCATCGCCGACGCAACGCTGTACCTCGAACTGCTGGTGAATCAGATGCCCAAGGCTGAACTGGTACCGGTGCAGCAGCGCGCCGGGCAGTTGTACCTGGACAGCGAGGTGCTGCGCGGGGCCGGTATCTCGCTGCCGGGCAACCCCCAGGGCGAGGTGGCGCTGGAGGCCATCGCGGGGTTGCGCGCCGACTACGACAGCCAGAACCAGCGCCTGCTGCTGCAAGTGCCCCCGGCCTGGCTGCCCGATCAGCAGCTGGGCGGGCGCAATCTGTACCCGGCCAGCGATGCGCGCAGCAGTTTCGGCGCGTTGTTCAACTACGACCTGTACCTCAACGACACCGATGACGGCGGCAGCTATCTGGCGGCCTGGAACGAACTGCGGCTGTTCCACAGCTGGGGTACGTTCTCCAGCACCGGTCAGTGGCGCCAGTCGTTCGAGGGGGCGCCGGCCAACGACACGCGCCAGGGCTTCTTGCGTTACGACACCACTTGGCGCTTCACCGACGAGCAGCGCCTGCTGACCTACGAAGCCGGTGACCTGGTCACCGGCGCCTTGCCCTGGACCAGCTCGGTGCGGGTCGGCGGCGTGCAGTTATCGCGCGATTTCGCCGTGCGCCCCGATCTGGTCACCTACCCGTTGCCGGCGTTCTCTGGTGAAGCAGCGGTACCGACCTCGCTGGACCTGTTCATCAATGGCTACAAGTCCAGCACCACCGAGTTGCAGCCGGGCCCTTACACATTGACCAACGTGCCGTTCATCAACGGCGCCGGGGAAGCAGTGGTGGTTACCACCGATGCCCTTGGCCGGCAGGTGTCGACCACTTTGCCGTTCTACGTCACCAGCAGCCTGCTGCAGCAGGGCCTGACGGATTATTCGGTGGCGGCCGGTAGCCTGCGTCGTGACTACGGAGTGCGCGATTTTGCCTATGGCCCCGGGGTTGCCTCGGCCAGCCTGCGCTACGGGGTCAGCGACTTGTTCACCCTGGAGACCCATGCCGAAAGCGCTGGCTCGCTGATGCTGGGCGGCCTGGGCGGCAACATGCGGCTGGGCAACTTCGGCGTGCTCAACGCGGCCCTGGCGCAGAGCCGGCTCGACGGCGACAAGGGTCACCAGGTTGCCCTCGGTTACCAGTACAACAGCCAGCGCGTCGGCTTCAGCTATCAGCGCCTGCAACGCTACGGCGACTACGCCGACCTGACCCGGGTCGATAGCCAGGACATGCAGCTGAGCCAGCGCAGCGAACAGGTCACCTTGAGCCTGAACCTGAACGAGTACGGCAACATCGGCGCCGGCTATTTCGACGTGCGCGCCGGTGACGGCACACGTACCCGGCTGATCAACCTGAGTTACAGCAGGCCGCTGTGGGGCAACAGCAGCGTGTACCTGTCGGCCAACCGTGAAGTGGGGGACAGCCAGTGGGCGGTGCAGGCGCAACTGGTGATCCCGTTCGACCTGCACGGCACCCTGGCCTTGGGCATGGAGCGTAGCCAGCAAGGCGAAACACTACAGCGGGTCAACTACAGCCGTGCCACGCCGGTGGGCGGTGGTGTCGGCTACAACCTGGGCTACGCCGCCGGTAGCGAGCGCGACGCCTACCGCCAGGCCGATGTCACCTGGCGCCTGCAGTCGGTGCAGTTGCAGGCTGGTATGTATGGCAGCAGTGGCGAGATGACCCGCTGGGCCGACGCCAGTGGCTCGCTGGTGTGGATGGATGCCGGGCTGTTCGCGGCCAACCGTATCGATGATGCCTTCGTGGTGGTCAGCACCGGGGGCTACGCCGATGTGCCGGTGCGCTATGAAAACCAGGAGGTCGGCCGCACCGATGCCAACGGTCACCTGCTGGTGCCGTACGGCAGCGGTTACTACCGCGGCAAGTACGAGATCGACCCCATGGACCTGCCACCGGACATCCTCGCGCCGGAAGTGGAACAGCGGGTGGCGGTGCGTCGGGGCAGCGGCTACCTGCTGGAATTCCCGCTCAGGCGTGTGCTGGCGGCCAGCGTCGAACTGGTCGACGCTGACCGGCAGGTGCTCAAGCTGGGCAGCCGCGTCACCCATGCTGAAAGTGGCGGCCAGGCGGTGGTCGGTTGGGATGGCCTGGTGTATCTGGAGAACCTGGCGGCGCATAACCGCCTGCAGGTGGAGCTGGAAGGGGGCGGGCATTGCCAGGTGGCGTTCGACCTGCCCGAAGCGCAAGGCTCGATCCCCTTGATCGGCCCGTTGGTGTGCAAATGACGGCCTGCTGGCGCGGGTTGTGGGCGGGGTTGCTGTTACTGCCGGCAGCTTCGGCGTGGGCGCTGTGCTCGTCGGTTGCGACGTCGCCGGCAGCGTTCGGCAGCCTCAGCTCGAGACAGGTCCTGAATACGGTACAAAGCACCTCGACGCTGAACTCGGGGTTGCAGTGCAGTGGCTCGCTGCTCACCCTGCTCAGTAGCGATGATCACTTCTATGCCACCATCCTGCCCGCGTCGGGCGGGCTGGTCGGCCCGACGGGTGACGTGATCCCCTACACCCTGTATGCCGACAACAGCACCAACTATCCGCTGACCCGTGGTCAGCCCTACGACTTCGCCCGCAACAATATCATCGACCTGCTGGGGTTGCTCGGCAGCTCCACGCCCAAGACTGTGCCGATCTACATGCGCACCCAGACTGGCAGCAACGTCGCCGCAGGGCTGTACCAGGAGACCCTGACCGTGGCCTGGAGCTGGAACTACTGTGCGGGGATTGGCCTCGGCGGGCTTTGCGTGGGGCGTGACATCAACTCGGGTAGCCAGAGCTTGTACGTGAGCCTGGTGGTGACCAACGACTGCCAGATCTCCACACCCAGCATCAGCTTCGCCAGTGCGCCGGTGGTGGCAGGCTTCGGCACGGTGAACCAGAGCCTGAGTGTATCGTGCACCAAGGGCAGCAATTACACCGTGGGCCTGGATGACGGCCAGAACGCAGCCAATGGGCGACGGCGGATGAAGTCGGCGGCCAACAACTACCTGGCCTATGACATTTTCAAGAGCGCCGGGGCGGTGCGGTGGGGTTCGACAGGGGCTGCGCGACGGGCCAGTGCCGATGCCGATGTGAACCCCGGCACGGGTACCGGTACCGGTAGCCAGGTGTTCAACTACAACGCCAAGGTCTACACCGACCAGGCTACACCGCCGGCAGCGACCTATACCGATAGCGTGATTCTGGATGTGCAGTTCTGAGTGCAGGGACCTTGTGGGAGCGGCGGACCGCGTAACCTGTGGGAGCGGCTTTAGCCGCGAAGAATCCAACGCGGTGCATGGCACCGGCTACGCCGGTGTTCGCGGCTAAAGCCGCTCCCACAGGGTCCCTGCTAATGCCATGAGTCATGTGCAGTCCTGTGAGAGTCGGCTTGCCGGCGATGGGCCGTTTCAGTCAACGCAAATCGCCAACCATCTTCGCCAATGTCTCCAGTACCGCCCCGGCCAGTGCCTTCGAGCGCGCTCCCGACCAGCCGGTGACGGCATCCGGCGCGTCGTCATGGTCCTTGAACGGCATTTCCAGGGTCAGTGACAGGCAATCATGGGCCATCCCCACCGCATTGCAGGCCAGCGTCGTGTTGGCTTGCCCCGGCTCGTCGCGGGTGTAGCCATGCACGGTCTGGAAGTCGCGGGTCAGGCTGCACAGGGTGCTGCGGAACTGCTCCTCCAGTTTGGCCAGCCGCGGCGTGTAGCCCGGGTTGCCCTCGCAGGCTGCGGTGAACACATGGGGAATCTCCTCGTCCCCATGCACGTCGATGAACGCATCCACGCCGTATTGCTTCATCTGCGCCTGAGCGAAGAACACCTCGGGGCTGAACTCGACGCTGGCGTCCTGCCAGGCACGGTTGAGGTCCTTGCCCTTGAAGTTGGTGCGCAGGTGGCCGAGGAAGGCACCGTCGGGGTTCATGTTGGGAATCAGGTACAGGTCGGCCTTTGCCAGCAATTGCCGGATCACCGCGTCATTGGCCTGCAGGCGGTCGATCACGCCTTCCATGAACCACTCGGCCATGTGTTCGCCCGGGTGTTGCTGGGCAATCAGCCACAGCTTGCGCTTGCCAGCGGCACCGTCACCGGCACGCAGCAGGGGAATGTCGCGGCCCTGTACGCTGCGGCCACTGGCTAGCAACTCGACCCCCGGCAGCTGCTGTGCACGTTCGATCAGCTGGTTGTGGCGCGCGCGCGGGTAGGGCTCGAAGTAGGCGAACCAGATGTGTGGCTGTTCGGCCTTGACCTCGAAGGACAGCGCCGTGCCATCGAACTGGCTGGGGACGCGGAACCAGGTCTGCTGGTCGTAGGAGGCCACGGCGTTGTAGCCGCTCCAGGCGTTCTTGTAGGAGGAGCCGGAGGCATTGTCGAGGCTGAAACGATGGACCTGGCCCGGCGTCAGCCCGCTGACCTTGAAGTGGAACCACTGGTAGTGGCCGCTGTGGGTGTCCGGGCGGATGGCCAGGTGCACCCTGGCCGGGTTGCTGGCATCCAGCACCTGGATGTTGCCGGAATCGAAATCGCAGTCGATCTGCAGGGGGGACAGCGTCACGCTCATGTGCCTGGCTCCTTCTGGGGGCTTTGTTGTGAAGGGTACTGTACACGGCTTGGCAGGGTTGCTGCGCGAGATCAGGCGACGCGGGGGGATCTTGTATGTTTCCTGCAGGCTATTTGAAGAACTGACTCGGCGTGATGCCGAACTGGCGCTTGAACATGCTGGCGAAGGCGCTAGGGCTGTCATACCCCAGCGTCCCCGCCACATCGATGATCCGCTCGCCCGTGGCGATCCGCTCCAATGCCTGCATCAGCCGCGCCTGTTGGCGCCACTGGCCGAAGGTCATGCCGGTTTCCTTGCGAAACAGGCGCTGGATGGTCTTTTCGTCCACCCCCAGCTGCTGGCCCCAGTCGGCCACAGTGGCTTTATCGTCAGGTCGCTCGTGCAATGCCGAACAGATCGCCTGCAGGCGCTTGTCACCGGGCTGCGACAGCTTCAGCGGCAAGGTCGGCAGCACGCAGATCTCATCGAGGATCAGGCGCATCACTCGGGCTTCCCGCGAGTCGTCGGCAAACGGTGCGCTAAAGCCTACGGAGGCCTTGATCAGTTCGCTGAGCAGCGGCGAGATGCTGATGGCCTTGCTTTGCAGTGGCAGCTGCACTGCCGCGTCGCTGCGCACGAACACGCTGCGCATCTTTACATCGCCCACGCAGCGGATCGCGTGCACCTGGCCGCAGGGCATCCAGACGCCGCGGCTGGGGGGCACGGTCCAGCGTTCGTTGCCGGACTCGACGATCATCAGGCCTTTGATGGCATAGATCAGTTGATGCTTGGCATGGCTGTGAGGCTCGATGAACCAGTCGCTCGGGTAGTCCGTCGCACGGCTGCCCACTTCCCAGGTCCACTGATCGACCTCCACCAGCAATTCACGCTGCGGCTTCAGCATTTTGCCCCCCTTGTACTGGCAGCCCGGCACGCCCACTTTAGCAGCAGCGGCTGGGGCGGGCATGCGAGCGGGTCGCCGGCAGCAGCGCGGTGGCCAGCCCCAGCAGCGGCAAGAACGAGATAACCTGGTAAACCCACTCGATGCCATGCCGGTCGGCCAGCTCGCCGAGCCCGGCGGCGCCGATGCCGCTGATCCCGAACATCAACCCGAACATCACCCCCGACACCATGCCGACCCGGCCCGGCACGGCTTCCTGGGCATACACCACCAGGGCGGCGAAAGCCGAGGACATCACCAGGCCGATGGTCACCGCCAGTACCGCCGTCCAGGCCAGGTTGGCATAGGGCAGGGCGAGGGCGAAGGGCGCCACGCCGAGGAACGAGACCCAGATCACCGCCTTGCGCCCGATACGGTCACCCACCGGGCCACCGGCGAAGGTGCCCAGCGCCACTGCCGCAAGGAACACGAACAGGTACAACTGGCTGCTCTGCACGCTCAGGCCGAAATGCTCGATCAGGTAGAAGGTGAAGTAGTTGGTAAACGAGGCGATGTAGACGAACTTGGCGAACATCAGCACGGCGATAACCGCCACGGCGCGCCACATGGCACCGTGCGACAGGCCCGGGGCCTGTTGGCCGGCGAAGGTCTTGAGCCGGGTCTGGCCATGGCGCACGGTCCAGCCGGTCACCCGCAGCAGCACGAAGACCGCCAGCGCGGCTGCCAGCATGAACCAGGCAATGGCCGCCTGGCCGTGGGGAATGACGATGGCAGCGGTCAGCAGCGGGCCGAGGGCCGAGCCGGTATTGCCACCGACCTGGAAGGTCGATTGCGCAGTGCCGAAGCGCCCGCCGGAGGCCATCCTGGCCACTCGCGAGGCTTCGGGGTGGAAGGTCGCCGAGCCCACGCCGACCACCGCGGCGGCTACCAGCAGCATTTCATAGCTGCTGGCGAAGGCGAGCAGGGCGATGCCCACCAGCGTTACCAGCATGCCAGCCGGCAGCAGGTAGGGTTGCGGGTGCTTGTCGGTGTACAGGCCGACCCAGGGTTGCAGCAGGGAGGCGGTCACCTGGTAGACCAGGGCGATCCAGCCGATCTGGGCAAAGCTCAGCGCGAAATCGCTCTTGAGCATAGGGTAGATAGCCGGCAACACGGCCTGGATCAGGTCGTTGAGCAGGTGGGCGAATGCGGCCGCGCCGACGATGCTGACCAGAAAACCCTGGGGTTGGTCGGCAGACGTGGTGGCGGCCATGGAGGCGGTGGAGGTCGTCATGGGCGATCTTCTTCTGGCGAAAGGGAACAAGGCATTTGCCGAAGAAGGGTAGCCAGTGCCCGGTTTGCCTGTCTCACGCCGAACAGGCAGCCACTGTCGCGTTTCGGACATCCATCGAGGCTGGCTTTATCGGGGCTGCTTTGCAGCCCTTCGCGGGCACGCCTGCTCCCACCGGAACCGGGTATTTCGTGAGCTGAACCCGACACCTGTGGGAGCGGGCCAGGCGCCCGCCGCAGGGCTGATCAGAGCCCCAGTTCGCTGAGCCCGGGGTGATCATCCGGGCGCCGGCCCAACGGCCAGCGGAACTTGCGCTCGGCTTCGCTGATAGGGTGCTCGTTGATGCTCGAATGACGGTTCTGCATCAGCCCGTCGTCGGCAAACTCCCAGTTTTCGTTGCCATGGGCGCGGTACCACTGGCCGCTGTCATCGTGGTACTCGTAGACATAGCGCACGGCAATGCGGTTGCCGGTGAAGGCCCACAGTTCCTTGATCAGGCGGTACTCCAGTTCATGGTTCCATTTGCGCGTCAGAAACGCCTCGACCTCGGCACGGCCTCGCGGGAACTCGACGCGGTTGCGCCAGACGGTGTCGAGGGTATAGGCAAGCGCGACCTTGGCCGGGTCGCGGCTGTTCCAGCCATCCTCGGCCAGGCGGACCTTTTCGATGGCGCTTTCGCGGGTGAAGGGTGGCAGGGGTGGGCGGGACATCGGCATTCTCCTCAGTTCGATTGGCTTGTAGGAGAGTAGTAGCCGCTGGCTGAACAGAGAATGGGTGTGCCTGGCACATCATAATTGCAGTGCGTGGAACAATGCCGAAGTGCCACGCCCGGCGCGGTCCCCGTGCAGGAGCGCGATCAGGCCATATCGGCTGCGGATTTCCCGGCAGCCTTTCTACGCCCGCCCAGCCACACCAGCAGCAGCCCGGCAGCCGCCAGCATGCCACCTGCCATCGGCACTGCCGCATAGCCCAGGTCCAGGCTGATCACCGCACCTCCCAGCGCCGCGCCCACGGCATTGCCCAGGTTGAACGCGCCGACGTTGATAGACGACGCCAGCCCCGGTGCTTCGATGGCGGCGATCATCACCCGCATCTGCAGCGGCGGTACCACGGCGAAGGTGAACATGCCCCATACCAGCAAGGCGATGGCGGCGCCGATATGGCTGCCCAGCACCAGCGGCATCAGCAGCATGATCACCGCCAGAGCCGCGAGGAAGATCCGCGCTGCACCTTCCAGCGACCAGTCGGCCAGGCGGCCACCCAGGCTGTTGCCCAGGGTGAAGCCCACACCAATCAGTACCAGGCCGAGGGTGACGAAGCTGTCAGAGGCGCCTGTCAGTTCGGCCAGTACCGGTGCCACGTAGGTGTACAAGGTGAACATGGCACCGGCGCCGAGCACGGTGGTGGCCATTGCCAGCAGCACGCTGGGGCGGGCGATGACCGCCAGTTCCTTGCGCACGTGCGGCACGCTGCCGCGTTCACCCTTGGGCAGGGCATACCACAGTGCCGCCATGGCCAACAGGCCCAGCAACGCGGTGCCGGCAAAGGCCATGCGCCAGCCGACCTGCTGGCCGATCCAGGTGGCGGCCGGCACGCCGCCGATGTTGGCGATGGTCAGGCCCATGAACATGGTGGCCACGGCGCTGGCCTGTTTCTCCTTGGGCACCACGCTGGCGGCCACCACCGCGCCAAGGCCGAAGAATGCGCCGTGGTTGAGGCTGGTGACCAGGCGCGAGGCAAGCAGGGTGTAGTAGTCCGGCGACAGCGACGACAGCAGGTTACCGAGGGTGAAGATGGCCATCAGCGCCATCAGTGCGGCGCGCTTGCCGAAACGGCTGAACAGCAGAGTCATGATCGGCGCGCCGACCATCACACCAATGGCGTAGGCGGTAATCAGCATGCCGGCGCTGGGGATGCTGACGTCGACACCTTGGGCGATCACCGGCAGCAGGCCCATCGGAGTGAACTCGGTGGTGCCGATGCCGAAGGCACCGATGGCCAGTGCAAACAGGACGCGCCCGGCTTTCGTTGTGCATGCTCCTGTCATGGGGCGGCCTCCGTCAGTTGGGCTTTTGTCTCATGGAATTGTGGCAATACGTATTCGGCGATTTCGCGCAGGGTTTCGTCCAGGGGCCGCACGTTACGCCGCAGGTGCAGGCCAATATGGTCGACGCCCGCCGCTCGCAGGGCGCCCAGCTCGGCCGCCAGCGCCTTGCGGCCGCCGCGGAAACCGAAGCGCCAGCGTTGCAGCGGTTCGTCGGGGTTGTCCGCCAGGTCCAGGTGGATAAAGCTGCTGTAGGGTTTGTCGCCCGCCACCGCACGCCAGGCGGCGACCCGGTGTCGGTGGTCCTCCGGTGTGCCGGGGTAGGCCAGGCAGCCGTCCAGGTTGCTGCCGATCCATGCCGGGCTCTGCTGAGCCAGGCCGGCTACCAGCAACGGTAGCGGCGAGACGGTGCCAGGTAATACGGCCAACCCTTCGGGCAGGTGGCCATTGGCACCATCACGCAGCAGCGCGACCTGTTGGCGGAATGCGTTGCCGCGCCCCTCGAAATCCCGACCGAACAGCGGGTATTCCACCGGCCGGTCACCACTGGCCACGCCCAGCAGCAGGCGATTGCCGCTGAGGCGCTGCACGCTGTTGGCCGACTTCAGGGTCAGCAGTGGTTCGCGAATCGGCAGCACCACGGCAGCCGTGCCGAGCAGGATGTCGCGAGTTATCCCGGCCAGGTAGCCGAGGTAGGCAAACACCTCGAACACCTGGGCGGCGTCGCCGAACGACGGGTCGTACAGCGGCACATCGCGGACCCACAGCGCGCGGTAGCCCAGGCGGTCGGCCAGTTGTGCCAGTTCTGCGTGGCGGGCCAGGTCCGGCTCGCCGAACTGGCGGCCGTCGCGGCGCCGCGCCTGATCGCCGGCGGGCGTCCAGTCATGGTCCAGCGGCGCTTCCAGGCCGATACTGAAGCCGCCAGCGGTCAAGCGTTCGAGGGGCGTGGTCATGGCTTCAATCCCAGAGTGGCGCCAGGCCGTCAGGGCTGACTTCGCGGCCATTGCGCTCGAGCCTGGCGATGCGTGCCATGTCATCGGCGTCTAGCTTGAGGTCACGGGCGAGCAAGTTGCTGGCCAGGTTTTCGCGTTTGGTCGACGACGGGATCACCGCGTAGCCCAGCTGCAGGGCCCAGGCCAGGGCAACCTGGGCCACGGTGGCCTTGTGCTTGGCGGCGATGTCGGCCAGTACCGGGTCTTTCAGCACCTTGCCGTAGGCCAGGGTCATGTATGAGGTGACGGTGATGCCTTGCTCCTTGAGGAACGCAGTCAACTTGGCGTTCTGCAGGTACGGGCTGAGTTCGATCTGGTTGGTGGCGATTTCGCCTTTGCCGACCACTTCGATGGCCTGGCGGGTCAGGTCGATGTTGAAATTGGATACACCGATCTGGCGGGTCAAACCCAGCTTCTTGGCTTCGGCCAGGGCGGCCATGTATTCGGGCAGCTCAACGCCGTTGCCTGGGGCTGGCCAGTGGATCAGCAGCAGGTCGACGTAGTCGGTGCGCAGTTTCTGCAGGCTGTCGCGCAGGCTGGGGATCAGCTTGGCGGCGGCGTAGTTTTCGACCCAGATCTTGGTGGTGATGAACAGCTCGTTGCGCGGTACGCCGCTTTCGGCGATGGCCTGGCCGACGTCGGCTTCGTTCTGGTAGATCTGTGCGGTGTCGATGACCCGGTAGCCCAGCTCCAGGGCCGACTTGACCGAATCGATGACGGCCTGGCCGGTGAGGCGGAAGGTGCCGAGGCCGAAGGATGGAATGCTCATGGATCTGCTCCTGGTGAGTGAGGGGTGAGCCGAATAGAGCCTGGTCGCTCGGGTTCGATCGCTCTTCGTGTGGGCAGCAGTGTGCGGGTTTGAGGGGGATTGATTAAGGTGGGGTGGGGCCAAGGTCATTTGATTCACAGTCAAGAATCGGCGGGCAAGTCGTGACTGTGCTGCTGGAATATCGGTTTCGCCCTGTGCCGGCCTCTTCGCGGGCTTGCCCGCTCCCACAGGAATGCCACTGTCCTGGAAGCCTGAGGTGTACCTGTGGGAGCGGGCAAGCCCGCGAAGAGGCCGGGTCGGGAAACGAAACAGCCCGCCATATAGGCGGGCTGTCTGGCATTGCAAGATGACGATCAGCGGCGGCGGAACAGCGGCAGCGGCTCGTCGGTGGCGGCCTGGTAGGTCACCGAGAAGTCCTTCAGGCTTTGCAGCGCGTCTTCCGGGTCCTTGTCGGCACGGATGGCGAACGCATCGAAGCCGCAACGGGCCATGAAGAACAGCTGGTCGCGCAGCACGTCGCCAATGGCGCGCAGCTCGCCCTTGAACTTGTAGCGGTCACGCAGCAGGCGCGCATTGGAGTAGTTGCGCCCGTCGGTGAAGGCCGGAAAGTTCAGCGCGATGACCTGGAAGTGATGCACGTCCTCGCCGATTTCTTCCGCCTGCTCGTCGCTGTCCAGCCACACGCCCAGGCCGCCATCGCGGGCCTTGAGCACATGGGCATGGTCGCGCCACATCTGCAGCGGAACGATGTAGTCGTCGCAGTTGGTCAGCTCGTCAAAGGACGTTTCCTTGGGCAGCAGGTGCCAGGTTTCGTCGACGATCTGGTTGTTCTTAATGATTCGCTGCATAGACGCGTTCCTTGAAGGGGTCGATGCCGATACGCTGGTAGGTGTCGATGAAACGCTCTTCCTCGGTACGTTGCTCAACGTACACGGCGATCAGCTTCTCGATCACATCGGCCATGTCGTCCTGGGCGAAGGACGGGCCAAGGATCTTGCCCAGGCTCGCGCCACGTGCGGCATTGCCGCCCAGCGACACCTGGTAGAACTCTTCGCCCTTCTTGTCCACGCCGAGGATACCGATGTGGCCCACGTGGTGGTGGCCGCAGGCGTTCATGCAGCCGGAGATGTTCAGGTCGATTTCGCCGATGTCGAACAGGTAATCCAGGTCGTCGAAGCGGCGCTGGATGGATTCGGCGATCGGGATCGACTTGGCGTTGGCCAGCGAGCAGTAATCACCACCCGGGCAGCAGATGATGTCGGTCAACAGGCCGATGTTCGGGGTGGCGAAGCCGCTTTCGCGCAATTCCAGCCACAGCGCGTGCAGCTGGCGCTGCTCGACGTCGGCGAGGATGATGTTCTGCTCGTGTGAGGTACGCAGGAAGCCGAAGCTGTAGCGTTCGGCCAGGTCGGCCACGGCGTCCAGCTGCTTGTCGGTGAGGTCGCCCGGGGCAACGCCGGTGGGCTTCAGCGACAGGGTCACGGCCACGTAGCCAGGGCGCTTGTGGGCGCGAGTGTTGCGCGAGCGCCAGCGGGCGAAACCTGGGTACTCGGCGTCCTGGGCGGCGTAGTCGACGTTGTCCAGGGGCAGGTAGGCCGGGTCGACGAAGTGGCGCGATACACGCTGCACTTCGGCTTCGGTCAGGGTGGTGCTGCCGCCACGCAGGTGGACCATTTCGGCCTCGACCTTCTCGGCGAACACTTCCGGGGTAAGGGCCTTGACCAAGATCTTGATCCGCGCCTTGTACTTGTTGTCACGGCGACCGTAACGGTTGTACACGCGCAGGATGGCGTCGAGGTAGCTGATCAGGTCCTGCCATGGCAGGAACTCGTTGATGAACGAGCCCACCACCGGGGTACGGCCCAGGCCGCCACCGACCAGCACACGGAAGCCCAGTTCGCCAGCGGCATTGCGCACTGGCTCCAGGCCGATGTCGTGCACTTCGATGGCGGCGCGGTCTTCCTGCGAGCCGTTGATGGCGATCTTGAACTTGCGCGGCAGGTAGGCGAATTCCGGGTGGAAGGTGGTCCACTGACGGACGATTTCGCACCACGGGCGCGGGTCGACGATTTCGTCTGCGGCCACACCGGCGAACTGGTCGGTGGTGGTGTTGCGCAGGCAGTTGCCGCTGGTCTGGATCGCATGCATCTGCACGGTGGCCAGTTCGGCGAGAATGTCCGGGATGTCTTCCAGTGCCGGCCAGTTGAATTGCACGTTCTGGCGGGTGGAGATGTGGGCGTAGCCCTTGTCGTAGTCGCGGGCGATCTTGGCCAGGGTGCGGACCTGGGTGGCGTTGAGCTGGCCGTACGGCACGGCGACACGCAGCATCGGTGCGAAACGTTGGATATAAAGGCCGTTCTGCAGGCGCAGAGGGCGGAATTCTTCTTCGCTCAGCTCACCGGCCAGATAGCGGCGGGTCTGATCACGGAACTGCTTGACGCGGTCCTCGATGATCCGCTGATCGTACTCGTCGTATACGTACATAAAAGTCCTGTCTCAGGCATGCAGCTATTCGCGCGCACGGCCGCGCACTCCGCTTCGGAGCCGAGGAACGATAGCAGGTTGTGTTTATGCGCTAAAGTGATGTTTTTGCATATGAAAAGAACCATTTGGACTATGTGAGACTGACTGCCATTTGTGCGCTGGGCGTGGCCCGGCGTTTATAATCCTTTGTTTGCTTCGCAGGGATGTCAGCCCATGCTCAAGGCGTTGTGCCATAGCTTGTGTCTTGCCTTGCCACTGGCGGCAAGCGCGCAGCCGGCTTCGGTGGTTTTCATCAATCCGGGGCTGTCCACCGAGACGTTCTGGACCAGTTACACCCGCTTCATGCAGGCCGCCGCGGATGAGCTGGGCATGAGCCTGCGCGTGGAATACAGCGAGCGCCGCGCCGACCTGGCACTGACCCACGCCAGGTCGATCCTGAGCGGGCCGCAGCGGCCGGATTACCTGGTGCTGGTCAACGAGCAATACGTGGCACCGGAGATCATCCGCCTGTCGCGTGGCAGCGGGGTCAAGCTGTTTCTGGTCAACAACGGCCTTACTGCCAGCCAGGCCCGCAGCATCGAGGCCCAGCCCGACAAGTATGCCGAGCTGTTGGGCACCTTGACGGCCAACGACGAGCAGGCGGGTTTCCAGATGCTGCACCAGATGGTCGCGCAGTTGCCCCGCGACAGCGGGCCGGTGGACCTGGTGGCCTTCGCCGGGGTCAAGACCACGCCGGCCTCGCAGCTGCGCGAGGCAGGCATGCGCCGCGCCCTGGCCGATTTCCCCCAGGTGCGTCTGCGTCAAATGGTGTATGGCGGCTGGAGCCGCCAGCGCGCCTATGAGCAGGCGCAGCAGCTGCTGGAGCGCTACCCGGCCACTCGCCTGGTGTGGTCGGCCAATGACGAGATGGCCTTTGGTGCCATGCAGGCGTTCGAGGAGGCCGGGCGCAAGCCGGGGCGTGATGTGCTGTTCAGCGCCATCAACAGCTCGCCGGATGCCCTGCGGGCACGTATCGAGGGGCGCCTGAGCGTGCTGATGGGCGGGCATTTCACGCTTGGCGGTTGGGCCATGGTGATGCTGCACGATGACGCCCTGGGGCTGGCGGTGAACCGCGACGGCCTGCGCGAGCATCGCATGCCGGTGTTGCAGCTGATCGACCAGGACAGGGCAAAGCGTTGGCTGAAACTGCTGGAGCGGGCCGACTATGGCGTCGATTTCCAGCAGTACAGCGCTGAAGGGCGGCCGCCTGGCTATCAGTACCCCTTTCTGACGTCACCGATCAATTATTGAAAGACCCTGCTTGAGGGAAGGGCATTGCTCGTCTTAACTGCTTTGGGTGATGTGCATTCCCATAACCACTACAAGAGGCAATGCAATGGGAAACTCAACCAAGGTCCGCAAAGCTGACAGCAGCGTCGATGCCTGGGCGATCCTCTGCCTGATCGTTCTGGTGGTGGTCACTGCCGTTTATTGGGTCAGCCACCAGTAGACTTGTTTTCAAGACCATGAAGCAGCCAGAGCGCCTGCCGGAGGGAATCCCGCAGGCGTTTTTGCTTTGCCGGCACCGCTAGCGGGCAAGGTGCAGGGCCAACTGCACCAGGCCGATCAGCACGGCAATGAACACCAGGGTGAACAGCGTCCCCAGCGCAATGAAATGGCTGGCCTTGCCGTGGGTGAAGTCGCGGGCGCGGTTCTTGCCGCTTTGAACGCCGAAGGCGGCAGCGAGGATGCTTTGCAGCATCTGCCAGAAGGTAGGGGGCTTGCCCTGGCTGGAATCGTCCATGGTGGCTCCTGAAAAAAATCAGAGGCAATCAGGGACAGTGTAGGCAATGAGGTTGGCTTTGCCGGCCTCTTCGCGGGCTTGCCCGCTCCCACAGGTACTGCGCAGCCCTGAAGAGCAGGGCGGTCCCTGTGGGAGCGGGCAAGCCCGCGAAGAAGCCAGCGCCGATTTAGCTGTCGTAACCCAGGTTAGGCGCCAACCAGCGCTCGCTCACGCTCACATCCTGGCCCTTGCGCGCGCTGTAGCGTTCGATCTGGTCCTTGTCGACCTTGCCCACGGCAAAGTACTGCGCCTGCGGGTGGGCAAAGTACCAGCCGCTGACCGCCGCCGCCGGGAACATCGCGAAGTGGTCAGTAAGGAACACGCCGCTCGGCCCGGTCTCGCCGATGGCCGTGCCATCAAGCAGGCGGAACAGGGTTTCCTTCTCGGTGTGGTCCGGGCAGGCCGGGTAGCCAGGGGCCGGGCGAATACCGCGGTACTGCTCCTTGATCAGCGCCTCGTTGTCCAGGTGTTCGTCGCGGGCATAACCCCAGTGCTCTTTACGCACCTGCTCGTGCAGCCATTCGGCACAGGCCTCGGCCAGGCGGTCGGCCAGGGCCTTGACCATGATCGAGCTGTAGTCGTCGCCCTTGTCCTGGTAGGCCTTGGCCACTTCCTCGGCACCAATGCCGGCGGTGGTGATGAAGCCACCGACATAATCGGTGACGCCACTGGCCTTCGGCGCGACGAAATCGGCCAGCGACCAGTTGGGCTTGCCGTCCGGCTTGATGGTTTGCTGGCGCAGGTGGTGCAGGGTAGCCAGGGCCTGGCCGTCCTCGCCGTATACCTCGATATCGTCATCGGCCACCTGGTTGGCCGGCCAGAAGCCGAACACCGCGCGGGCGCTGATGAGTTTTTCGTCGATCAGCTTGTCGAGCATCTCGCGGGCATCCTTGTACAGCGCCGTGGCAGCCTCGCCGACCACTTCGTCGGTGAGGATGCGCGGGAACTTGCCGGCCAGGTCCCAGGAGATGAAGAACGGGGTCCAGTCGATGTACTCGGCCAGGGTGCGCAGGTCGATGTCTTCCAGCACCTTGACGCCGGTGAAGGAGGGCACCGCTGGCTGGTAGCCAGCCCAGTCGTACTGCGGCTTGGCGGCAATCGCCTGGGCATAGCTCAGGCGCTCGGTGCGGGCACTGCGGTTGGCGGTGCGCTCGCGTACTTCCTCGTATTCCTGGCGGGTCTTTTCGACGAAGCCGGCTTTCAGCTCCTTGGACAGCAACTGGGTGGCAACGCCCACCGCGCGCGAAGCGTCGGTGACGTAGACCACGGCGTCGTTGCTGTATTTGGGCTCGATCTTGACCGCCGTGTGTGCCTTGGAGGTGGTGGCACCGCCGATCATCAGTGGCAACTGGAAGCCCTGCCGCTGCATTTCGCGGGCAACGTGGACCATCTCGTCCAGCGACGGCGTGATAAGGCCGGACAGGCCGATGATGTCGCACTTCTCGTCGCGGGCGGTTTGCAGGATCTTCTCGGCCGGCACCATCACGCCAAGGTCGACGATGTCGTAGCCGTTGCAGCCCAGCACCACGCCGACGATGTTCTTGCCGATGTCGTGCACGTCACCTTTTACCGTGGCCATCAGGATCTTGCCCTTGGCTTCCGGCTTGTCGCCTTTCTCGGCTTCGATGAACGGGATCAGGTGTGCCACCGCCTGTTTCATAACGCGCGCCGACTTGACCACCTGGGGCAGGAACATCTTGCCCGCGCCGAACAGGTCGCCGACCACGTTCATGCCATTCATCAGCGGACCCTCGATTACCTCGATCGGGCGGGCGCACTGCTGACGGCACTCTTCGGTGTCCTCGACGATGAACGCGGTGATACCTTTGACCAGTGCGTGCTCCAGGCGTTTTTCCACCGGCAGCGAGCGCCATTCTTCGTTTTCCACTTCCCTGGTGGCGCCGCCGCCCTTGTAGTCGTCGGCAATCGCCAGCAGCGCGTCGGTACCGTGCGGGGTGCGGTTGAGCACCACGTCCTCGACCTTTTCACGCAGTGCTGCCGGGATCTCGTCGTAGATCTCCAGCTGGCCGGCGTTGACGATACCCATGGTCAGGCCGTTCTGGATCGCGTGGTAGAGGAATACCGAGTGGATCGCCTCACGCACCGGGTTGTTGCCACGGAACGAGAACGATACGTTGGACACACCGCCCGAACTCAGGGCGTAGGGCAGGTGGTCACGGATGTAGGCACAGGCCTCGATGAAGTCGACGGCGTAGTTGTTGTGCTCCTCGATGCCGGTGGCGACGGCGAAGATGTTCGGGTCAAAGATGATGTCTTCCGGCGGGAAGCCCACCTCATTGACCAGGATGTCGTAGCTGCGCTGGCAGATTTCCTTTTTGCGCGCGGCAGTGTCGGCCTGGCCGACCTCGTCGAAGGCCATCACCACCACTGCAGCGCCATAGCGCTTGCACAGGCGGGCGTGGTGCTTGAACTGCTCGACGCCTTCCTTCATGGAGATGGAGTTGACGATGCCCTTGCCCTGAATGCACTTCAGGCCGGCTTCGATGACGTCCCACTTGGACGAATCGATCATGATCGGCACGCGCGAGATGTCCGGCTCACCGGCGATCAGGTTGAGGAAACGCACCATGGCAGCCTGGGAGTCGAGCATCCCTTCGTCCATGTTGATGTCGATCACCTGGGCACCGGCCTCGACCTGCTGCAGGGCGACTTCCAGGGCTTCGGTGTAGTTCTCTTCACGGATCAGCCGGGCGAACTTGGCGGAACCGGTGATGTTGGTACGCTCGCCGACGTTGACGAACAGCGACTGGCGGTCGATGGTGAACGGCTCCAGGCCCGACAGGCGGCAAGCCTTGGCAATTTCCGGAATTTCTCGCGGCTTGTACTTGGCCACGGCCTCGGCAATGGCCTGGATGTGGCCCGGGGTGGTGCCGCAGCAGCCGCCGATGATGTTGAGGAAGCCGCTGGCGGCAAATTCCTCGACCACCACGGCCATTTCCGCCGGGGTTTCGTCGTATTCACCGAAGGCGTTCGGCAAGCCGGCGTTGGGGTGGGCCGAGACATGGGTGTCGGCCTTGGTCGCCAGCTCTTCCAGGTAGGGGCGCAGGTCCTTGGCGCCGAGTGCGCAGTTCAGGCCCACGGAAATCGGCTTGGCGTGGCGTACCGAGTTCCAGAACGCCTCGGTGGTCTGGCCCGACAGGGTACGGCCCGAGGCGTCGGTGATGGTGCCGGAGATCATGATCGGCAGTTCGATGCCGTCTTCCTCGAACACCTGCTGCACGGCGAAGATCGCCGCCTTGGCGTTGAGGGTATCGAAGATGGTCTCGATCAGCAGCAGGTCAGCGCCGCCTTCGATCAGGCCGCGGGTCGCCTCGATGTAATTCGTTACCAGTTCATCGAAGGTGACGTTGCGGTAGCCGGGGTCGTTGACGTCCGGGGAAATCGAGCAGGTGCGGCTGGTAGGGCCGAGCACGCCAGCGACGAAGCGTGGCTTGTGCGGGGTTTCCAGGGTCTTGGCATCGGCCACCTGGCGGGCGATGCGCGCACCCTCGACGTTCAGCTCGTAGACCAGCGATTCCATGCCATAGTCGGCCTGGGAAATCTGCGTGGCATTGAAGGTGTTGGTTTCGAGAATATCGGCACCGGCATCCAGGTAGGCCTTCTCGATGGCGGCGATCACGTCCGGGCGGCTGAGCAGCAACAGGTCGTTGTTACCCTTGACATCGCTTGGCCAATCGGCGAACCGCGTGCCACGATAGTCGTGTTCCTCGAGCCGGTAGCTTTGGATCATAGTACCCATGCCGCCGTCGAGGATCAGGATGCGCTCTTTGAGTGCGTTCTGGAGTGCTTGGAGACGAGCGCTGCGGTCGGACATAGGAACTACCTGGTCGGGCAAATTTCAGAAGGTGCAGAATCATAACAAAGCTGCGCGGTTTTTAGGCATATCGCCCATTTGCATGAAAATGGCTCATGTTGGGCGGGCGTCGAGCAGGGCACCCAAGGACGACCAGGCAACACATCGTGATGGCTTTCAATACCCAGGACTTTCCGCACATGGTGCATCGTATTCTTGCCGGCGTTTTCGCCCTGCTCCTCAGCAGTGTGGCGTTCGGGCAAGCCCCCCAGTCAAGCCCGGCTATTTCCTACACCCGGGACATTCAACCGATCTTCACCGAGAAATGCGTGGCTTGCCACGCCTGCAACGACGCCGCCTGCCAACTGAAGCTGGAAAGCCCTGAAGGCGCGGTGCGCGGGGCCACCAAGGTTCCGGTGTACCAGGGCGAGCGCAGCAAGGCAGTGCCCACCACGCGGCTGTTCTACGACGCCCACAGCGAGGGCGAGTGGCGCAAGAAGGGCTTCTACTCGGTGCTCGATAGCCAGGGCAGCCAGGCCGCGCTGATGGCGCGCATGCTCGAGCTGGGGCACAAGACCCCGCTCACGCCCAACGCCAAGCTGCCCGAGGAAATCGTCCTGGGCCTGAACCGCAACAACATGTGCCCGCTGCCGCATGAGTTCGATGCCTATGCCGGCGCCCACCCCAGGGAAGGCATGCCGCTGGCGGTTACCGGGCTGACCGACAAGGAATACGACACCATGCGCCGCTGGCTGGCCGCCGGTGCGCCGGTCGAGTACCAGCCGATCAAGCCGAGCGCGGCTGAAGCCAAGCAGATCGCCGACTGGGAAGAGCTGCTCAACCGCCCGGGTTCCACCGAAGCGCTGGTCGGCCGCTGGCTGTACGAGCACCTGTTCCTGGCGCACATCTACTTCGTCGGTGGCGAGCAGGGCCACTTCTTCCAGTGGGTACGTTCGCGCACGCCGAGCGGCCAGCCGGTCGACCTGATCGCCACGCGCCGCCCCAATGACCCGCCGGGCACCGACTTCTACTACCGGTTGATTCCGGTGCAGGGCGTGATCGTGCACAAGACGCACATCACCTACCCGATGGGGCCGCAGAAGCTCAAGCGGGTCAAGCAGCTGTTCTACGCCGGTGACTGGCATGCCACTGCGCTGCCAGGCTATGGCCCGCGCCACCGGGCCAACCCGTTCGAAACCTTCGAAGCGATCCCGGCAGTGGCGCGCTACCAGTTCATGCTGGATAACGCCGAGTACTTCGTGCGCACCTTCATCCGTGGCCCGGTATGCCGTGGGCAGATCGCCACCGACGTGATCCGCGACAACTTCTGGGCATTGTTCCAGGAACCGGCCCATGACCGCTACATCACCGATGCCGAGTACCGTGGCAAGGCCACGCCGTTGCTGGCCATGCCAGGGCAGATCGATGACGTGGGCAGCGTGCTGAGCCTGTGGCACGCCTACCGTGACAAGCGCAACGAGTACGAAAAACTGCGCCGCGAAGCCTATGCCGACATGCCGGCGCCGGGCTGGGCGACGCTGTGGGCCGGCAACGACAACGCGTTGCTGAGCATTTTCCGCCACTTCGACAGCGCCTCGGTCACCAAGGGCCTGATCGGTGACGTGCCGCTGACCGTGTGGCTGTTCGACTACCCGTTGTTCGAGCGCACCTATTACCAGCTTGCAGTCAACTTCGATGTGTTCGGCAACGTCTCGCACCAGTTGCAGACGCGCCTGTACTTCGACCTTATCCGCAACGGCGCCGAGATCAATTTCCTGCGCCTGATGCCGGCCGACCAGCGCCAGGCGATTCTCGGCGACTGGTACCAGAACAGCGGCAAGGTGAAGATGTGGATGGATTATGAAGACATCGACACCGATACCCCGAGCGGTATCCAGCTCGACGCTCGCGACCCGAAGCGTGACTTTGGCCTGAAGCTGTTGCAGCGCACCGGCAGCCTGAATGCCGCGCCTGACCCGATCAACCGCTGCCAGGGCGCATTCTGCTCACGGCCGCAGGAGAGTGAAGAGTTCCGCAATGCCGAGCAGTCGCTCAGCCGCCTGGTGTCGCGCCCGGCTGCCGGGTTGAAGGTGATCAACCAGCTGCCCGAGGCGACCATGCTGCGCATCGAAGGGCAGGGTGGCCAGCGCCAGGTGTACAGCCTGCTGCGCAACCGTGCGCACAGCAACGTGGCGTTCCTGCTGGGCGAGGCTTACCGCTACCAGCCGGGGCTGGATACCCTGACCCTGTATCCGGGCGTGCTCAGTAGCTACCCCAACTTCATCTTCAACATCCCGGCCAAGGATGTGCCGGAGTTCGTCGAGGACATGGAGTATGCGAAAGATGACCCGGCCAGGTTCGAGCGCATTGTCATGCGCTGGGGTGTGCGCCGCAGTCATCCAGAGTTCTGGCGCTACTTCCATGACCTGAACAGTTACATCAAGGAGACCGAGCCGGTCGAGGCGGGCGTGCTGGACATGAACCGCTACGAGAACCTCTGATCGGTCGGGCTGACCTTTCCGATTACCCTGCGGTCGGAATGGGTGGGTGGTCCGGGAGCTGCTGTGCAGCCCCATTCGCGGGCTTGCCCGCTCCCACAGGAATTGCAGTGCTTTCGGGCATGGCATGAGCCCTGTGGGAGCGGGCAAGCCCGCGAACGAGCGCGGTGCGCTCGCCGGGCCTCAATGCACCGGCAATTGCAGGGTACTCCATGCTGTATTCGCTTCAGGCACTGCGGGCGTTCGCCGCCTGGGTGGTGGTCTGCCACCATTTCATGCAGATCTTCTTCGACTTCCAAGCCTCGGGCCCCATCGGCCAATTGTTCACCGACCGCGGCGCCGCAGGCGTCGACATATTCTTCGTCATCAGCGGGCTGGTCATTTACCTGTCGACTTGCGACAAGGTCATCGAGCCCCGCCAGTTTTTGCTCAACCGGGCGTTGCGAATCGTCCCGGCCTACTGGTTCTATACGGCACTGATGGCAACCCTGCTGCTGGCCTGCAGCCAATGGATGCCGCACCAGGCATTCACATGGCATCACCTGCTGCTTTCACTGCTGTTCATCCCGGCGGAAAACCCCGGTGGCTATGGCTTGTACCCGACACTGAACGTAGGCTGGACGCTTAACTTCGAGATGTTCTTCTACCTGCTGTTCGGCGCTGCTTTCCTGGTGCGCCAACGTCATCACCAGCTGCTGGTCACCGCCGCGCTGCTGCTGGCGAGCGAGATACTGGGCCGGTTGGGCGTGCTCAGCCGCTTCTACAATAACGACATCATCTACGAGTTCCTGCTCGGCATCGGCTTGGGCGTGCTGCACCATCGCGGGCTGATCCACCAGGGCCGCTGGCTGCCATTGGCGTTGCTGGCGGTGGCAGGCCTTGCCATCTATCACCTGGACGCTTCCCGGCGCTTGCTGCACTGGGGCGTGCCGAGCGCAATGATCGTGCTGGCCTTCGTCGCACTGGAACCGGTGTTTCGCGGCAACCGGTTGCTCAAGGCGCTGGGCGACTGTTCGTATTCGGTGTACCTGGTCCATGTGCTGGTGCTGTACGCCGGCTGGTTCGCCAGCCAGCGCCTGCAATTGAACCCGTACCTGGTGTTCGCCCTGTGCGTGCCGTCCATTGGACTAATGTCGTGGTTCAGCTACCAGTGGCTGGAGCGCGGCCTGTACCGGCGCATGCAGGCCTGGCTGGCGGCGCCAAGAGGGCGGGCCCCTGAATATGCGCTTTCCCGAGTCAAATACTAGGACTTTGTTCGAAGGCCGGGTTGGCGTACACTTGGCCGCAAGTCTGTGAGGAACCTACATGAGCGCTATAACCATTACCGACGCCGCCCATGACTACCTGGCCGATCTGCTCTCCAAGCAGAATACGCCTGGCATCGGCATTCGCATTTTCATCACCCAACCGGGCACCCAGTACGCCGAAACCTGCATCGCCTACTGCAAGCCGGGCGAAGAGAAGCCTGACGACACCGCCGTGGGGCTGAAGAGCTTCACCGCTTACCTGGACGCAGTCAGCGTGCCGTTCCTGGAAGATGCACTGGTCGATTATGCCACCGACCGCATGGGTGGCCAGCTGACCATCAAGGCGCCGAATGCCAAGGTGCCGATGGTCAACGAAGACAGCCCGATCAACGAGCGCATCAACTACTACCTGCAGACCGAGATCAACCCCGGCCTGGCCAGCCACGGCGGCCAGGTGAGCCTGGTGGACGTGGTTGACGACGGCATTGCCGTGCTGCAGTTCGGTGGTGGTTGCCAGGGCTGTGGCCAGGCCGATGTAACCCTCAAGGAAGGCATCGAGCGCACCCTGCTCGAGCGTATTCCCGAGCTCAAGGGCGTGCGTGACGTGACTGATCACAGCCAGAAAGAGAACGCCTACTACTGAGGCTGACGCGCTCTGTCGTGTGTAGGAGCGGCCTTGCGTCGCGAAAGGGCTGCGGAGCAGCCCCGGGATATTTGCGGCGAAGCTGATATTGCCGGGGCCGCCGCGCGGCCCTTTCGCGACACAAGGCCGCTCCTACAGGGATCGCGTTGAACGTACTTCCTTAGCAACAAAGTGTTACTGTTTCAACCCCTGCGACAACAGGCCGCAGCCCGTATTCAAAGGGCTGCAGCCGGTCCTTGCCTTCGTCGGGTAGAACCCCTCGGGGTGTCGTGCCAGAATGCCCCGGTTTTTCGACCGGCCCGTCCCGAGGGCCGGCACCTTCCCTGTAAAGGATGGTTTCATGAATGATCTTTATACCCGGCGCGCAGTTGTCGCCGGGATGGGCGTTCTCGGGCTTGGCCTGCTGGCAGGCTGCAGCCCGGCCCGGGGGCTTGAGTTCAAGCACGGCAAGAACATGAGCAACGAGATCCTTGGGCGCAAGTTCAGCCTCAAGGACACCCAAGGCAATGTGCGCACCCTTTCGAGTTTCTACGGCAGCATGCCGATGATCTTCTTCGGCTTCACCCAGTGCCCGGCGGTGTGCCCGACCACTCTGGCGCGTGCGGCGCAAATCCGTCAGCTGCTGAAGGGCCGCGATCGCGACCTGTTCCAGGTGGTGCTGATCACCCTGGACCCGGAGCGTGATACCCCCGAAGTGCTCGATGCCTACGTCAAGGCGTTCGACCCGTCGTTCACCGCGCTGACCGGTACCCCCGAGGAAATCGCCGCGGTGGCCAAGGAATTCAAGGTGTTTTACGAGAAGGTACCGGCCGGCGATACCTATACCGTCTCTCACTCGTCCACCAGCTACGTCTACGATACGCGTGGCACCCTGCGCCTTAGCCTGGGCCATTCCCTGACTGCAAAGGAATGCGCCGAAGACCTGGTCACCCTGATGGAGATTTGCTGAATGTCGATGCAACCGATCAAACGCGGCTTGGCTGCCCTTGTGCTGATGGGGCTGGGGTTGCCGGCCCTGGCCCAGACGACGGTGAGTGATGCCTGGGTTCGTGCGACCGTGCCGCACCAGCAGTCCACTGGCGCCTTCATGACCTTGACTGCCAGCAGCGACAGCCAGCTGGTGGGCGTGGCGTCACCTGTGGCCAAGACCGTGCAGGTGCACGAGATGACCATGAACGGCGACGTTATGGGCATGCGTGAGGTCAAGGCGGTCGAGTTACCGGCCGGCAAGGCAGTGACCCTCGACCCGAATAGCCTGCATGTGATGCTGATGGGCCTGAACAATCAGGTGAAGGAAGGCGAGAAAGTACCACTGACCCTGACTATCGAAGATGCCAAGGGGGTCAAGGAAACCCTGGAAGTGCAGGCCGAAGTGCGTGCGCTCAACGCCGAAGCGGGCGCTGGGCATGATCACATGCACATGAAGCACTGATCAGGTTGAACCCTTTGGGGGCGCTTTGCGCCCCATCGCGACACAAGGCGCTCCTACAGGAGAACGCGTATCCCCTGTGCGAGCGGCCTTGTGTCGCGATGGGCTGCAAGGCAGCCCTCGGTTCAATCAGCTGCGAAACCTGGGCAGCGGCCTGTCGAGGGTCAGCGAGGTCAAGGTCTTGCGGACCTGCGCCTCATCAGCCTCCAGGGCCTTGAGACTTGCGCGGATCTTGCCGGCGGCGGGCACGTCGCCCTGCCGGTCGATCCAGTCGGCTATCTCCTTGCAGGCACTGCTCAGGCAGGCCTGGCGCTGGTTCATCAGCGACAGGAGGGTGGTGAGCTCTCTTTCGGACATGGCAGGATCCTCCATTCAGCCCTGTCAGTGTAGCAGAGGGCTGGCGCCGCACGGCTGTCATTGCAGCTGGGTAGAGGTAGCGGCAAA
Organism: Pseudomonas sp. B19(2017); assembly: GCF_002113165.1. NCBI lineage: Bacteria > Pseudomonadati > Pseudomonadota > Gammaproteobacteria > Pseudomonadales > Pseudomonadaceae > Pseudomonas > Pseudomonas sp. B19(2017). The sequence continues at coordinate 212,885 of NZ_NEJR01000005.1, read as the reverse complement.
TGGCTGCTTCTGAGGCGCTGCAATAACTCGTTACTTATAAACAACGTGTTTAAAGTCGGCTCCGTTGCGATGTATGCGGTATGCCATTTGGCGCTTGAAAGCGATGCGCTGAGGCGCTCTGTTTCGTAGGGTCGCACATTCAAAGATCTTCCCGCCTCATTAAGTGTACTTGTAGGAATGTTCTTGGGTCTGGTTCGAACCACGCCTCAGGCTGTGGCGCTGTTACAACCTGGATGTTGAGAGTGATGCTCGATTAGCCTTAGGTTGTAGTTGCCCAAGCGATACAAGGGAAATTCCAAATAGTCTGAAAAGAAGTTAGCACATGAAAGGAAACTGGCTTTCGAGCGGCTTGATGTGCCTGGGTGAGATATCACCGAGTATGAGTTGATTTATGCCACTGGCTGAGGAAAGCATGAGGTATGCAAGCGCTGAGTCTTAACTACGGAACGCGATCGCTGGCGTTTGGCTATGGATTTTCCAAATGTGGTGAATTTGCCTTTGAAGCTGCGTTTGCTGTGGCAATCGTGTCCCTCACCGATGCTGATCTGCTTCTGATTGGCATTGCCTATTTTTTTCGTTACTTGCCAAGTGTCGTGTTTTCGCCCTTGGGTGGGTGGTTGGCGGACAATACCGACAAAAAGAAAACCCTGTTGGCAGTCGAGGCTGCCAAAGGCCTTTTGGCGCTTGCCTTCTTTGCCTTGTTCGGCCTGTTTAAACCGGTATTACCCCTATTGGTTGGTCTTGCGATGGTCATGACGGCGCTCGAATGCCTCTATGCGCCGACATTTCGCGCGTACTTCCCGGAAATTGTCGCAAGGGAGCAGTTGGCCTCAGTCAATAGCGGTGTCCAGGTGATCGAGGATGCGGCCTCGATTATCGGTCCGCTGGTTTTTTCGGCCTGCGTGATACTGCTTTCTCGCGAAGCAACGTTCTTGTTTTTTGCGACGTGTCTGGTGCTGTCGGCCATTTCCATCCTTACCCTGGGGCCTGGCAGGCAAAGTGCCACGCAGGCCTTTGATGGGCGTGCCATCGTCCGCGATGCTGCGCGCAGTGTAAGCCAGCTAAGGGCCAGCAATGCGCCGTTGTTTGCCGTTATTGGTTGCACCACGGTCTGCGCGATGTTTGCGACGTCAGTGATTCGCTTCATCCTTCCGGCTTCGGTACTGGAGCATTTCATATCCGAAGCAGCGGTGGGTTACGTATTCTCATTGCTTGCATCCGGCACCGTTCTGGGGGGCGTGCTCTACACACGCTTCAATCCGCGCACAACCGCACGGTTGGTGCTGCGTTACTGGCTGCTATACGGCGCATTGTTTTTGGCCGCAGCAGTGGCGCTGCAGTTCAACAGCTGGCTGTTTCTGTCGGTTTTGTTCCTGGTCGGCTTCATCGGTGCATTTGTTGATATCGCTATCGTGACCAACATTCAGTGTTTGTCCAGTGAGCATGAAGTGGGCAGGAACTTTTCCCTTTACTACTTCACGGCCGTCATTGGTGATGCAGTTTCAGGTCTGGTTGCCAGTCTGGTGTTTGTGCTGGCGGGGCCGGCAACCTTCCTCTGGATGACGTCGATGCTGTTTATCGCGCCTGTGCGCTGGAACCTGAAAGGGAATGCGGATGACACCGACAATCGTATATAGCGTGGCGCTCGATGTTGACGCATGGGACTGCGTTGCCGAGGCCTGGAGGGCTATGAAGGGAAGCCCGAAGGTGTCCAGTCCTTGGAGGTGGTGGTTGGCACGGTCGAATGAACACATGCTTGCCGATAGGCCCCCGGCGACACACCGTATGCCTGCTTGAACTGCCTGCTCAAATGGCTCTGGTCGGCAAAGCCCAGGTCGAACGCTACCTCCGACGCCACCAGGCCGCTCTTCAGCATTTCCCGTGCGCGGGCCAGCCGGCGCTGCTTTAGCCAGGCATGCGGCGGCAGGCCGGTGGCCTGGCGGAACACCCGGGCGAAGTGGAACGGCGACAGGTTGACCGCAGCCGCCAGTGCTTCGAGCGAGGGCGGGTCGGCCAGCTGGCTTTCCAGCAGCTCACGGGCGCGGGCCACCGCCAGCGGTTCGTGGCCGGGGGCGGCAGGTTCGGCGCATTGCCCGTGCCGTTGCACCAGGGCCAGCACCGCCTGGCGCCAGGCGGTCTGCTGCTGCAGGGCACTGGCGCCGGCTTCGGACAGCTGGTGCAACTGGCTGAAGGCAAGCGCCAGGGCCGGGTCGTGGATCACGCTGTCCTTGAAGCTGGGCATGCCGTGGCGGCCCAGTTCCAGTTCGTCGAGCACCCCGGTTACCCGTTCATGTTCCGGGTAGAACCCGCGGTAGCGCCAGCCCGCTTCGTGGGCGGTGGCACCGGTGTGCAGCTCGTCGGGGTTGATCAGCACCATGCTGCCGACCGGCGCCAGGTGCTCGCTGCCGCGATGCCAGAAGCGCTGTGCGCCCGACTCGATCACGGTGAATACATAGCCTTCATGCACATGCGGGGCGAAGCGCTGCTGGAAATAGCGCGCGTGCAACATCTCGACGTCGCCCAGTGCCGGCGCCTGCCAGAGGTGTGTCTGCTCGCGCTGGGGCGGGCTCATGCCAGCCAGCTGCGCAGAAGGAAGAAGATCAACATGCTTATCAGCATGCTCAGCAACACGCTGCGGGTCAACAGCACCAGGGCGATGGCTACCAGCGAACCCAGCAGGTAGGGGTTGAGCAGGCTCAGGTTCAGTTGGTGCTCGGGCATGAAGATGATCGGGCCGCAGATCGCGGTAAGCATCCCCGGTACCGCAAAGCCGAGGAACTGCCGGGCGTTCGAGCTCAGGCGCAAGGGCAGGCGGGGCTCCAGGAACGCATAGCGGTTGAGGAATACGATGGCACCCATGGCGAAAATCAGGATCCAGGTCATGCGCGGGCTCCGGCGAACTTCTGGCAGATGAAACCGGCGCTCATACCCAGCAGGCCTGCGGCCACCAGGGCGGTTTCCCAGTGCCAGTGGCTGAACAGCACCGAACAGAACAGCGACACGGCTACGCACAACCCTGTGGCCAGGTTGCGCACCAGTGGGGCAATCAGCGCGACGAAGGTGGCGACGATGGAAAAGTCCAGGCCGAACTGGTCCAGGTGCGGAATGTTCTGGCCCAGCAGGATGCCGGCCAGGGTGAACAGGTTCCAGGCGACATAGAAGGTCAGGCCCACCCCCAGGGCGTACCAGCGGTTGAACTGCTGCTGGTCGTACTGGCTGGTGAGGGCGAAGAACTCGTCGGTCAGCAGGAAGCCCAGGCCCAGGCGCCAGCGCAGCGGCTGGCTGGACAGTACCGGGCGCATCGACAGGCCGTACAACAGGTGCTGCGAGGTCAGCAGCAGGGTGGTCAGCAGGATCGATGCCAGGTTGGCGCCGCCCTTGAGCATGCCGATGGCCACCAGTTGCGCGGCACCGGCGAAGACAATGGCCGACAGCCCTTGCCCTTCCCAGGCGCTGAGACTGGCCTCGATGGCCATGGAACCGGCCAGCAGGCCCCAGGGGGCGACGGCCAGGGACAACGGGAGAATGGCGATGGCGCCGTGGAGGAAGGCTTGGCGGGCGATGTGGGGCATGGTGGCTGCAGTGCGTGGACGTGGCAGGCCAGCATGCCAGACGGGGCGGGGGATGGCTTGAACGATCTTGCTGGTCTCGATCTTGTGGGAGCGGGTTCCCCCGAAGAAGACATCGCGGTGGATGGCACGGGCTTGGCCCGTGTTCGCGGGCAAGCCCGCTCCCACAGTGATCGCGCCAGCTTTTAGAAATTGAGCAAGACAGCTGCTCCCAGGGGTTCGCGACGGCTGATGGTCAGGGACGGCTGGTCAGGTGCTGCTGCGCCGTCACGCAGCCGTTGGTGTCCACGGCCTTCTGCAGCAGGCTCTGGCGGTGCTGCGGGTCCAGGTCGCCGAGCAGGCGGTACACCTCGGCCTGGTAGTCACGCTGGCGCCCCCATTGCATTTCCAGGCCTTGTGGCCGGCTGCGGTTGCAGGCCAGGCGCGTCGCCGGTTGCGGGTAGTACGGGGCATATACGGTGGCCATGCTGGGGATGGCCTCCAGCGCAGAACGGTACTCGTTGCTGACGTTATAGGGCGGGCACCAGGTGGCGATGGCCGGCGCCGGTGCGGCAAAGCCCTGCTTGAGGCTGGCTTCGAGCAATGGGCAGGCGGCATCCGGGATTTGCGCGGCCGGCAGGTAGGTCATGTAGTACAGTGCCAGGCGGTACTGTGCGACCGGGTGGCCCAGTTCCACCGACTTTTTCAGCAGGGCGACCGCGGTCGGCAGGGTATGGGCCATGGCCTGGCCCTGGCGGCTGAGTTCCGGGTCGCCGCCCACGGCGGTGCGCAGCGTACTGGCGCCGTCATCCTGGTTATCGGCCTGTTCCAGCAGGGGCAATGCCTGCCGGTAGAGCAGGTCGGCATGAGGGTCGATGCGCACTTCCAGCGCATGCGCCGCCAGTGGCATCAGGGCGATCAGCAGTGGGGGCAAGCGAAGCATGCGGTTCACAGGCAAGCCCCACGGGATGCGAGGTACTGATGGACGGCTTCGATGTTCATGGCGGTCAAGCGTGCGCCTCTGGCAGATCGGAACGACGGCCTATTCTAGCCACCCAAGGGGCCTGCCGGAAGACCACCCGGCAACTGTCAGACGAGCTTGATCGGCGTGACCTTGCGCTGGGCATGTTTTTCCTGGGCCAGGCCAAGCTTGGCGGTAATGACCTTGGCCAAGGCATTGTTGCCCAGATCGTTCAGGTGCAGGCGGTCGATGAACAGGTCAGCCCCGAACACCGGCGAGCTGCTGAGCATGCAGTTCATGTCGTAGCAGGGGACCGGGTCGGCCTGGCTCTTGATGCGGCGGAAAAAGGCCGAGTGCAACTGGCTGTCGAATGCGCCGTCCAGCAGACGGTCGAAGTTCGCCGGTTGCCGCTGCAGCGCGTCGAGCATGGCCTGCTCGCCAGCGGGCAGGCTATCCCGACACCAAGGCAGCAATGGCTGCAGGATGAAGGTGAGAGTGGAGTAGCTGTTTGCCAGCAGGCGATCCCATTGGCGCAAGGTCCGGCCAATGTTGTCGGCGGCACGGGCCAGGCGCTTTTCCGGGGGCGACAGCGTCCAGGTGGCAGGCATTGCGACCGGAGATGTGGCCAAGGCCTGGCCGATACGCTGCCATAGCGATTGCCGGCGCGGCGCCGCCGTGGCTTGTATGCCTTCGCTGAAACTGGTGAGAAAGTTTTGGTAGGCCTTGGCATGCTGCGGGCCATTCAGGCTGGCGAGCACTTCGCAGAGGGCTTCATGGGCCAGGCTGTTGAGGCCGCTGAGTACCACCACGTGGCCGAGCTGGCCAAGGCGGTGCTGATGGGTGAGAAACATCAGCAGCTCCTGGCTGGCATTGAGCCCACAGCCGGCCAGGCTCAGCCAGACTTCGCCGGTAAGCATCGACAGGTGTGAGGCCACCGTGTGTTCGTCGGAACTGGCACCGATGCCCAGGGCAGTGGAGCCGCCAACCAGCAGGTTGATGCGCGCTGCACTACCGCGTTCGGCCACCGAAAAGCGCTTGCCGGCACAGTGGCTGTAGCGCAGGCCCAGGGCATCGGTGTTGATGGTGCCGGAGCGGTAGCCGGTTTCGTGTACATGCACGGTGTGCGGTGCACGTTGGCTGCCCAGCAGCAGAAAGCGCTGGTAGTCCTGTTGCAACGGCGAAGGCGACGGGCTCGTGTCACGCGTGGTCATGGTCTCTCCTTCCTGTCGCCGCTGGCACTTTGCATCGCGTTCAGGCCGCCAGTTCCTTGAGGTTGTACAGCAGGCCACCGGCGGCGATCAGCAGCAGGGCGACCCCCGAGGCCAGGCTGATCATGCGGTTGCTACGCTGAGAGGCGATCTTGCCGATGGCGAAGATGTAGAGGCTGAGCACGGCAAAGTCGATGGCTACCCACAGCAGCGACAGCACCACCATGCTTTTGCCGAACGACTCGGTGATCTGGATGAACTGCGGGAAGAAGGCAATGAAGAAAATGATGTCCTTCGGGTTGGAAATACCCACCATGAAACCTTGCAGCAGCCCGCCGCGGCCCGGCTTGGCGAGCTCGCCCGGCGCCTCGGCGGCAGGCGCCTGCAGGGCGTCGCGCAGCGTGCCGACGGCGATGTAGCCGATGAACAGGCAACCCAGCAGGCTCATGGTGCTGAGCCAGGCCTTGTCGATGGCGGCGCTGGTGAGGATGATCCAGGCCGCCGCGCCGATCAGCACCAGCGATGCCCAGTTGGTGCCGACAGCGGTGAACATGGCCTTGCGTGAGCCGGAGGCAGCCGCGGTATTGACGATCAGTGCCACCACCGGGCCGGGTGTGGCAATCAGTAGCAGGACGGTAAGGGCATAGGTGGCAGTGAGTGCGGTATTCACGGTCAGTTCTCGATCAATATGTCGGGTGTTGCCGGGTGTGCGGCATGGGCGTGGAACGGGCAGCGGGACGGGTTGAGCGAGCCTGCTTCCTGCAGTTGGTACTGCTTCCACTCGTAGTTGTCGGCTTCGCCGAAGAAGCCAAGGGTGTCGGGCATGATGCCGTCGTTGTAATGGTGCACGCGCTCGCGGATGCGCTCACGAATACGTTTGCCGCTTTCGGTGTTGGCGTTGGCTACTTCGTCGAAGTTCGCCCGCGGGTTGATGACGAAGGTTATGTGTGGTCCCAGGTTGCGGCTTTTCATCTGCTGGTGGCCAGGGAAGTTCATGTTTATGAACAACGGCATGCCGGCAAAGCAGAACGACCAGGCGTTGTCGTCGGGATCGGTCGGGATGCTCTGCGGCCAGGGCTGCGGGTCGCGCGCGTGCACGCCACGCAACACTTTCCAGGCCAGCGCCTGTTGCTCGGCCAATGTGTAGTCGGCAGCGGTTTCGAGAAACACCACCAGCGGGCTGCCGATACGCTGTTTGGGTGGGACAGGTGCGACGGTGCGCACGTAGTCGGCCAGGCCCATGGCGATGTCATCGGCCAGCTGCCCGGCGCGGGCGAAGAGGATGTGGCAGGTTGCACCGTTTACCGCCTTGCGGCCGAACAGGCAGGGGAACTCGGGGTTGGCGAGAATACTGCGAAAATGTTCTACGGCTTTGAAGGTCCAATGTTGCGTGTTGCGGACATGTTCAGCGGCCAGCTCTAGCGCATCCAGGCGATAGCAAGTTCCATAACCCGTCGACATGATTTCCCCAGGCGTAAATTTGATGAACGTTCCAGACACATGCAGGCAGGATCTTGGTTATGTTTGTTATTTACCTGCATTTTCCAAGACGTACTTGACGTTGTAAAACGCGTGGAACTATGACCTACTATTAGTCTTATTCATGCTCAGGGCGTCGCCATGTCGGAACGGATTCAGGCTTTGCACGCGCTGCGTGCCTTCGAGGTGGCCTCTCGCTATGGCTCGTTTACCCGCGCCGCGGAAGAATTGGCCCTGACCCAGGGCGCTGTCAGCCACCACATCAAGACCCTCGAAGCCATGTTCGGCTGCGACCTGTTCGAACGTCGCGGGCCGAAACTGGCCCTGACCGAGCATGGTCGCCTGCTGGCGCAGGAGCTGAAGGTTGGTTTCAAGATCATCGAGAATGCTTGCGCCCTGCTGCGCCAGGATCGCTACGGCCTGCGCTTGAAGGCGCCGTCCACGCTCACCGTGCGCTGGCTGCTGCGGGCGCTGGACGGGTTCAAGAAGATCGAGGACAACTGCAGCGTGCAACTGTCCAGCGTGTGGATGGACATCGACAGTGTGGACTTCTATTCCGAACCCTACGACTGTGCAATCCTCCTGGCCAACGGGCGCTTTCCCGCCGATATCGAGAGTTTCAAGCTGTTCGATGAGTGGCTGATCCCGGTGTGCCACCCCGACTACATGGCCCAGGCACAACCGGATCTGGCCGACCTGGCCCAGTGCGAGTTCCTGCACCCGTCTCCCGACCGGCGTGACTGGCGGCGCTGGCTGGCTCGCATGGACGCACTGGACATCAGTATCGACCACGGGCAAGTGTTCGATACCCTCGACCAGGGCATCTCGGCCGCACAGCAAGGCTTGGGTATTTCGGTGGTCGACCTGGTGCTGGCCAGTGCCGACCTGGCGGCCGGCCGCCTGGTCACGCCGTTCAAGCATGCGGTGGCTACCGGTGACGGCTACTACATGACCTGGCTCAAGGCCAGCCCCAAGGCGCGGCAGATGCACAAGCTGCGCGAATTCCTGCTTGGCCAGGTGCCGCCGCTGGCCTGCAAGGACATCAACTACCTGTACGGTTGAACACGCGTTCCAGCATGCGGCCGGCCACCGGCAAGCGACCGGCGCTGTAAATGTTGCGACAAACACCGGTTGGCCCCAACAAAACGCGCTGCGACGGTGCATCGGCGGTAGAATCGCCGCAATCAGCACAACAAACGATTCAGAGGTCGACGCGGTGGAGTTGCAGCAGGGCTTTGTCCTGACCCGACACTGGCATGACACGCCCGAAGGCACCTGCGTGGAATTCTGGCTGGCCACCGACCAGGGGCCACGGCAGTTGCGCCTGGCGCCACAGGTATCGGTGGCATTCATCCCTCAGGCGCAGGAAGCGCACGCACGGGTGCTGCTGGCCAACGAACCCGCTGTCGAGCTGCGGCCACTGCAACTGAAGGACTTTGACCAACGCCCGATGCTGGGCCTTTACTGCCGTCAGCACCGGCAACTGATGCAACTGGAGCAACGTCTGCGTGCGGCTGGTATCGAGGTGTTCGAGGCCGATATCCGCCCGCCCGAGCGCTACCTGATGGAGCGCTTCATCACCGCCCCGGTGCAGTTCACCGGCCAACCGGATGCCCAAGGCGTGTTCTGCGAGGCCCAGCTCAAGCCAGTGTCGGGTTATCGCCCGCCGCTGCGCCTGGTGTCGCTGGACATCGAGACCAGCGAGCGGGGCGAGCTGTACAGCATTGCCCTGGAAGGCTGTGGCCAGCGCCAGGTATATATGCTCGGCCCGGCAAACGGCACGGCTGACTGCCTGGACTTCCACTTGCACTACTGCACCGACCGTGCCGAGATGCTGGCCTGCCTCAACCAGTGGATGGCCACGCATGACCCGGACGCAATCATCGGCTGGAACCTGGTCCAGTTCGACCTGCGCCTGTTGCATGAACACGCCAGGCTGCTGCAGGTACCGCTGGCACTTGGGCGCAATGGCGCGCCGATGACCTTGCGCAGCCATGCCGGTGGTGGCCATGTATTCGCCGATGCCCCGGGGCGGCTGCTGATCGACGGCATCGAGGCACTGCGCTCGGCGACCTGGAGCTTCCCTTCGTTCAGCCTCGAAAGTGTCGCCCAGACCCTGCTCGGTGAAGGCAAGGCCATCGACACGCCGTACCAGCGCATGGACGAAATCAACCGCCGCTTCGCCGAGGACAAACCGGCGTTGGCGCGCTACAACCTCAAGGATTGCGAGCTGGTGACGCGCATTTTCGCCCATACCCGCCTGCTCGAATTCCTGTTGGAGCGTTCATCGGTCACCGGCCTTGCCGTGGACCGCAGTGGAGGCTCGGTGGCCGCGTTCTGCCACTTGTACATTCCGCAGATGCACCGCCTGGGCTTCGTCGCGCCGAATCTCGGCAGCCGCCCTGACGAGGCCAGCCCCGGTGGCTTCGTCATGGATTCGCGCCCGGGCCTTTACGACTCGGTGCTGGTGCTGGACTACAAGAGCCTGTACCCGTCGATCATTCGTACCTTCCTGATCGACCCGGTGGGGCTGGTCGAAGGTTTGCGCCTGCCCGACGATGAACATTCGGTGGCAGGCTTCCGCGGTGCGCGTTTCTCCCGTAGCGAGCATTGCCTGCCAGCCATCGTCGAGCGGGTATGGCAGGGCCGGGAAGCGGCCAAGCGCGAGGGCAACGCGCCGCTTTCGCAGGCGCTGAAGATCATCATGAATGCCTTCTACGGCGTGTTGGGTTCGAGCGGCTGCCGCTTCTTCGACCCGCGCCTGGCTTCGTCGATCACCATGCGCGGCCACCAGATCATGCGCCAGACCCGCGCGCTGATCGAGGCCAGGGGCTATGAGGTGATCTACGGCGATACCGACTCCACGTTCGTCTGGCTCAAGGGCGCCCACGGCGAAGAGGCTGCAGCACGCATCGGCCGCGAGCTGGTAACCCAGGTCAACCAGTGGTGGCGCGAACACCTGCGCGAGCAGATGAACCTGGAAAGCGCGCTGGAGCTGCAGTTCGAGGTGCATTACCGGCGCTTCCTGATGCCCACCATCCGCGGCACGGACGAAGGCAGCAAGAAGCGCTACGCCGGGCTGGTGCAGCGGGCCGATGGCAGCGAGCAGATGGTCTACAAGGGCCTGGAGTCGGTGCGTACCGACTGGTCGCCTCTGGCCCGGCAGTTCCAGCAAGAGCTGTACGGGCGGATATTCCGTGGCCAGCCATACCGTGACTACGTGCGCGACTATGTGCGGCAGACGCTTGCCGGTGAGCTGGACGAGTTGCTGGTGTACCGCAAGCGCCTGCGTCGGCCACTGGCCGACTATCAACGCAATGTGCCGCCGCACGTGCGCGCGGCCCGGCTGGCCGATGACTACAACCACCACCTTGGCCGCCCGATGCAATACCAGCGTGGCGGCTGGATCAGCTATCTGATCACCGTGGCAGGCCCTGAACCTCTGGAAAACCTGCAAGCGCCGGTGGACTACGAGCATTACCTGACGCGGCAGTTGCAACCGGTGGCCGATGCCATCCTGCCTTTCGTTGGCGACAGTTTCGAAGGTTTGACCGGCCAGCAGCTGGCGCTGTTCTGAAGAGGTGGTACCTATCTAGCCTATCGCTTGGCAAGCCTGCGTCTAGTGTCGGGCCTTTGGATCAGCCCGAGGCGCAACAACGTGACTACACCCAGCCAGGAACTACCGCCAACCGTCGATACGCTGGCCATGGAGCAGGCCTATCAGGACGGCCTCATCGTCAAGCGGCTGCCCAGATGGATTCGCCGGCTGCGTATCGTATCGCCGACCGAGCAGAACATACCGGTCAACGGTTTGTATGAATCACAGCATGCTGCATTGCGCGATGCGTTGAAAGACAGCCTGGCCTGTCGACAGTGGCTGGCAAAGGAGCTTGCGCGAATCGAGGGTATCGACCATTTCGTCAAGCCGTTGCTTCAACGTGCCATGCAAAAAGAATTCGGCACCCAAAAAAATGTTGATGGCATGTTTTTCAGGCGTTGGTACACCTACACAGCTCCAAGCCAGGGCACTGTGTGGGGGCGTTACCCGGTGGCGGACAAGGACTATTTCGAAGTGCCGTTGATCGAGGCGGCACTGGACAACTTCACACCCGGCGAGGGGCGAAACGAACAGCACAAGGACAACTGCATCGTCGATAGCCTGTCGCAACGGCTCACCTCACCAACCGCACCTGCCTTCGCACGCTTGTGCCGTCAGCTGGATCTGGGCAGGCGCTATCAACAGCATCTGGACACCGTGCTCAAAGCGCCGAGCACCCAGGCGCGCGGCTGGCGCAACATGGCTTCGACGCTTGCCCAACTGTACAGCTCGGTCATGCTGATCGATGCGTGCAAGGCCAAAAGCGATGGAATACTGAGTGCCGCCGAACTGGAACTGGTGCTGGACCTGTGCAAGCAGGGACGCCCCGGCACATTCTACGAGTCGAAAGTCGTGGCCCGACAACTCAGTGCGTTCGGCTGTGATTTGCAACAGATCGTGATATTGGAAGTACTTCACGAAGGTTGGCTGTTCAACGCCAGCCGCAAGATCATTGTCTACATTCCCGATGACCCCAATGGCTCCTGGACGGTAAGCCCCGACCTTGAAAGCTTCACCCGCAAAGTACTGGGCCAGCGTCTGCGGGATACGCGCTACCAGTCGTTCTTCAGGCGTTTCGTGCGTCGGCGCGACAGCCAGCAGTTCTTTTCCAGGGTTGCAAAGGACCTGGTGGGTGTCGCCAGTTGGGCTACCCGGGAAATGGACCAGCACATGCGCGACTACCCGTTGCCGTTGTTCGAGCACCTTGCCTGGGCGCGCATCGAGCACATCAAGGACGATGCTGCACTGATTGCGACGCCAGTATCAGACCTCGACCGCAAGGCCCAGGAAGCCCATCGGCAAAGGCTGGTTGCCGAGGGTTGGACACTGGCAACAGTGGCTGGCGTGTTCATCCCGGCACTCAATGCACTGCTGCTGGCGGTAATGGTCTGGGACTTGCTGGGCGAGCTGTTCCAGGCCGTGGAGGACTGGCGCGAGGGCGATACCAGCGCAGCAATGGAACATGTGCTCAGCGTGGCCAAAGACCTGGCCGTGATCGGTGCCACTGCTGTGGTATGGCGGGAAGCGAGCCGGGCCTGGGCTGCAGTGGACCAGTGGGTGCCAGCGCGCCTGGAAGACGGTACCGAGAAACTCTGGAATGCAGACCTGGTGCCGTTTCGCAGTGCTGCCCCCCCTGCAAAGGAGGTAGCCGATGCAATGGGCATCTACCGTGCCCAGGACAGAAGCTGGATGAACATGGACGGCCATTATTATGAAATCGTCCAGCGCGCAGATGAAGAATGGCAGCTGGCGCCAAGAGGTGGCCATGGGCCTTTGTTGCGCCACAATGACGCCGGTGCCTGGCGGTTATGGACCGAGCAACCTGCCAGCTGGACAGACAAGCACAGGATGTTCCGCCGTCTGGGTGAGCGTTTTGCTCGCCTGGATGATGAACAGATTGACCAGGCCATGGCCATCCACGCACTGGATGCAGATTACCTTCGGGCATTGCATGTTTATGGTCGGCCGGCTGAAGCTGAGCTGGTCGATACCGTTGAACGCCTGCTTATCGACCGCCGGCTGCAGGCCTTGCTGGACGATTTGAAGCTTGGGCGGGTAGCGGATGACGCGCCGTTGCTGCTGAGGGCCCGCGCATTACCTGGCGTTACCGAGCATGAGGGGCCAGCATTGGCAGCGCAGCTGTCGACAAGACGTCGCCAACTGTTCCAACAGCTGTACGAAGAGCAGCAGGAACCAGACGACGCTGCATCGGCGACGTTGCGCCGCACATTCCCTAGCCTGCATCGCCTGGCTGCCCGCGAGCTTGTGAACGGGTTGTCACAGCATGGCGTCGATTTTCAGGCCCTGGCCAGCGGCAGGGTGCCGTTCCGGCTGGTCACCCGGGCCAGGTTGAGCGTACTGCGCATTCGTGTTGCGCGAGCCTGCGAAGCGTTGTTCATCCAGACGCCTCAGTCGCTGGACCAGGCCAAGGTAGCGCTGACGCTGCTTGATAACTTCGACACCAGGGAGATCAGGCCGCGCTGGCGGCTCTACGATGGCGATAGTCCGCGGCCGGTCATGACTACCAGTGGCAATGGAGCGAACTACAGGCTGGTGCATGAAAACGGGCTATTCGGGCTTGAGGACGCGCTGGGCGTCGAGTTGCGCGGCCCCGGCGAGCTGTTCGAAATACTGGTTGATGCGTTCGCCCCTGCAGATATTGCGGCCCTCGGCATCCATCAACCCTATGCCCAAGGCTTGAGAGAACTGCTGGCTCGGCAAGTGCAGGCGCACAGCAAAGTGCTCGTCCAAGCCTTGGGCAAAGATCCTCGACAGCCATGGTTGCTGACGCCGCTGCGGCTGGACGACGGCAGGATCGGCTACCCGTTGGGCGGCTGTCAGGGACGCTTTGCCCGGCCTGCGTCGCGACCCCGGGCGTTCGCGGCACGTCTACGCGACCTTTACCCGGATTACTCCGATGAAAAAATCGAAGACTGGCTGGCCAGGTTGCATGCATCTGGACGCGATACCGCCAGTGAGCTTGGCATACTCGAAGAGCAAGCACGCCGGCTGAGTGACCATCTGCGAAGCTGGGAGCGCCACGGGTTGATGGCCGGTGAAAGGGCTGAACGCAGGCGGTTTCGCAAAGCGATCATGCAATGCTGGCGGGAACGGGTGCCCGATCATGTTACCCCCGAGGGGCAACGGCGGTCGGTAATCTGGCAGTACAGCGGGCATGACCTGCAGTCGTTGCCAGAGCTGGGACCGCTGTTCACCTTCCCGCATGTTACCGAACTTTCCCTGCGCAGCCTGCTGTTGAAAGCGGTGCCGGCGCAGTTTCTGCTCTCATTCCCGAATCTGACATCTCTGGAGCTCGGCTACAACCAGCTGCGACATCTGCCAAGCAGCCTGTGGTTGCTTGGCAACCTGCGCATACTCGACGTGACCGGCAATCAGATTTCGCTGGACGCGCTTGAGGCCGAGATGCTGGCAAGTTGTCCGCAGTTACGCTACCTGAACCTGTCGAACAATCGCTTGCAAAGCGCGTTTTCGGTTGCACGGATGGAGCATTTGGCCGAACTGCGTTTGCGCAATACCGGGCTGGCCGCGCTTCCCGAAGGCACCATGGACTGCCAGAGTTTGTACATGCTCGACGCTTCCAACAACGCCATTGCGTCGCTGCCCCGCGATTTCACCCAGTCCCGTTTGTGGCAGAACGGCTACGTGGTGCTCTCGGGCAACCCGGTCCTGGAGCGCCAGGCTGCAGAGCTACAGGAAGCCTGGGAAATTCCGGAAACCAGCACAGTCCCTTATAAACTGCGCTGGCTGGACCGCCTGGACGGTGAACAGCGCGAGGATCTTGGTTGCTTGTGGATCAGTACCGAGCTGATGGATGGAGCGGAGAACTTCATGCGCTTGTTGGCGCAGCTCCTGCGCTCGCGGGACTTCCTCCACCCCCGGTATGGGGAGATGCTGGCTTCGCGGGTTTTGGCGATGATGCAAAAGATCGAGGATGCGCCGGCACTGGCCAAAGACATATTCGCCAGTGCCGTGATCGAGAACTGCGCGGACAATGCAATGGTGGTTTTCCAGCAGCTCGAAATCCGATGTCTCGTCTGGGATGCAGAGCAGGGGGCCCCTTCGCGTGACCAGGAGAGCGCGCTGGTGAAACTGGCGCGGCGGTTGTGGAGACAGCAGCAGGTCAACTTCATCGCGTTGCGCGAGGCCGAGGCGGTAGGTGCCGGGAACGAGTCGATCGAATGGGCGCTGGCTTATTCGATCCGCTTGCGAGACGACCTGGACCTACCGGTCAACACGCAGAGCATGCTCCATGAAGGGATTCCGAACCTGGACAATGCCGCGGTTGCGCGCGTGCGGAGTGAGGTGATGCAGAATGAAACTGCCGAATTGGTGGCAGTGTGGATGGTCGAACAACCGTTCTGGGAAAAGTATCTGCAGACCCGTTACGAGAAAAAGCTGTTGGTGCCGGAGAGCATGCAAACCGAGTTGGCCAGCCTTGCCGACGAAGTGGCCAAAGCAAAGGTCGAGCAGTGGACTGCAGATACCCGGTTGCAACTGACTACTGACGCTCTGCATCGCTGGGTGTAAGGGGCACATTGGGCTATTCTCAGGTCAAGGCCGAGCGCGAGGGGGCGTGAATGGAGCGGATGACAGGCTACGTCTGGTAATGGCCAGTTACTTTTCGTTGAAGCCCCGCAGCGCCAGGTTGGTTTACGCTCGCTTGTCGGATCTTTCTCCCTGATCTGTAGTCTTCTGGTTTATCGAGAGAATAAGGAGATACGCATGCTCGTCCGGTCATTGACCCTCGCCACCTTGCTCGCACTGGTCGGCCCTGTGTCCGCTGCCGATAGTGACGCGCCGCTGGCCAAGGAACTGGGCAAGGCCAGGCCCTTGGTCGTCATTGCGCCCAGCAGCGCCGACCCGACGTTGCGCGGCTTGAACGAAGCCCTCAAGGACCCGGCCACCCAGGCGGCCTTCAAAGAGCGCAACCTGGTGGTCTACAGCGTCGCCAACATGATGGGCAAGCGGGAGGACAAGAACCTGGAGCAGCAGACTACCATGGCCTTGATACGCGAGTTGAAGCTGGGTGCCAGCAAAGGCACCAAGGTGATCCTGGTGGGCAAGGACGGTGAACGGCACATGCTCAAGGACGATGAGGAGGGCGGGGCCATCGATCCGCAGGTTATTTTCAAGGCGGTCGATGAGCTGCCTGCCAGCGAAAAAGCCATGACGGCGCCCGAACCTGTGGCTGCAGCGGCACCGGAAGCCAAGGCCAAGGACAGCAAGCCAGCCAAGCCCGCCAAACCTGCCGCGCCGCCCAAACCGCTGGAAGACTGACCCCGCACGACGGCCCCGAGGCGCCTTGGGGCCGTCGTGTATTCCATTGTATCTGCCCACGCCGCAGACCCATTCCCATACAAAACCGCACCCCGCGCGATACATCCACGACATACCGCAACGGCCTAATGGCTCCACATTCCAACCACAGTGGAGCGACACCATGACACAAGTACGAAACACCCTCGGCCTGCTCGGCGCTGCCCTGATCGGTAGCATGGCATTGAGCAGCAGCGCCTTTGCTGTCGAGCCTTTGGCCCAGGGTTACCAGCTGGCTTCGGCCAAGGTGGCCGGCGAGGGCAAGTGTGGTGAGGGCAAATGTGGTGGCAGCGCCAAGGCCACCCAGGGCGAAGGCAAATGCGGTGAGGGCAAATGCGGCGCCAGCGCCAAGGCCGGTGCCGAAGGCAAGTGTGGCGAGGGCAAGTGTGGTGATGCCTCGTTCGCCAAGACCGACAGCAACCACGACGGCAAGGTCTCGCGCGACGAGTTCCTGGCGGTGGCCAAAGACCGTGCCGGTGACTTCGACAAGATCGACAGCAACCATGATGGTTTCATCTCCGAACAGGAGGCCGCGGATCACCTCAAGGCGATCTACCAGGCGAATGGCAAGGCCATGCCTGAAGGTTTGTTCAGTCACCTGACCGGCAAATCCTGACCCTCTACCCCATGAACCGCACAACGCCCCTCCTGCTGGTCAGGCGGGGCGTTGTGCCTGTTGCGGAGACCTGTTCATGCACTCCACATCTTTGTCCCCTTCATCTTTGCAGGCCGGGCTTGGCCTGCGTCGCGGCCTGTTGCCGGAACTGCTGGCCCTGGACGCTGGCACCGTGGACTTTCTCGAATGCGCACCGGAGAACTGGATTGCCGTGGGTGGTGCCTACGGCAAGGGCCTGGCGCAGTTGGCGGAGCGTTTTGCCATTACCTGCCACGGGCTGTCGTTGTCGCTGGGTGGCAGCGAGCCGCTGGACCGCCATTTCCTTGGCCAGACCCGCCAGTTTCTCGATCGCCACCAGGTGCACCTGTACAGCGAGCACCTGAGCTACTGCAGCGATGACGGGCACCTGTACGACCTGATGCCCATTCCGTTCACCGACGAAGCGGTGCGCCACGTGGCCGCGCGGATTCGCCAGGCCCAGGAACACCTGGAGCGGCGTATTGCCGTGGAAAACATCAGCTACTACGCCGCGCCGTACCAGGCGATGAGCGAACTCGAGTTCATCCGTGCGGTACTTGATGAGGCCGACTGCGACCTGCTGCTGGACGTCAACAACGTCTTCGTCAATGCCTGCAACCACGGGTACGACGCCCACGAATTCCTTGCCGGCTTGCCCCAGGCGCGGGTGGCCGGGATGCACGTGGCGGGCCATTACGACGAAGCACCGGACCTCAAGGTCGATACCCACGGGGCTGCGGTGAAGGAAGATGTGTGGGCGTTGTACGCGGTCGCCTGTGCGCGCTTCGGTGTGCAACCGACCGTGCTCGAACGTGATTTCAATTACCCGCCGCTGGCGGAACTGCTTGCCGAAACGGCGCGCATTCGTGCAGTGCAAAGTACCTCGGGAGGGCAGGCAAATGAATGAGACCTTGCGTGAGCAGCAGTACACCTTGGCCCGGCACCTGCGTGACCCGCAGCGGCATGCACCGCCACCGGGCGTGGAGGCCCGGCGCCTGAAGATATACCGCGAGTTGTTCTATGGTGCTATCGAAGGTTTGCTGGCCGGCAGTTTTCCGGTGATGCGCCAGGCGTTGGGTGAACGGCGCTGGCATGCCCGGGTGCGTGATTTCTATGCCAACTATCGCAGCCAGACACCGTTGTTCACCGAGCTTGCCGAAGCCTTCGTCGATTACCTGCAAGGCATCGAGCTGGATGCGCCCTGGCAGCTGGAGCTGGCGCACTATGAGTGGGTCGAGGCGCAGTTGTATCTGAGCGATGCCGAGGACCCGGCCCATGACCCGGCAGGTGACCTGCTGGAAGGGGAGCCGCTGTTGTCGTGTGTGGCGCGGGTGTTGGCCTATCGGTGGCCGGTGGAGCGTATCGGGGCGGATTACCAGCCAGCGGTCGCGCCAGCGGCGCCGACCTTGTTGCTGGTTTATCGCGATGCGGAGTTCAAGGTGCGCTTCGCGCGTCTGGCGCCGCTGGCGTACCGGTTGCTGGCGCTGGAGCAGGGCAGTGGGCGGGCGCGGCTGCAGGCGTTGGGCGGTGCTGTGGAGGAGGGGTTGGCCTTGCTGGAGGGGCTGCGCGAGCAGGGGGTCATCATCGGTACATGTTGAGTGCGGGTACGGGGGCGCCTTGCGCCCCTATCGCGACACAGCCCCGGCAATATCACCTGCAGAACCGCCCTCTGAGCCAATGATCCAGGCTCAACCGCCCAGCCCCTTTCAGCAGCAGTGGCAGCAACGCCACCAGGTAGATCAGCGGCAGCTTGTAATTGCCAAAGCCCTGGTCGGTAATGGCATAACCTTGGGCCAGTTCGGCCAGGCTCGACCAGTGCGCCGGCCAATGTACTGCGGCAATCGCCACCACGGTCACCACCATCAGCCCCAATGAGGCCAGCCGGGTACCCAGCCCCAGCAACAGCAGTAACGGCAGGATCAGCTCCGCCCACATCGACAGCTGCCAGTTCAGCTCTGCAGGCAGCAGGTTGAAGGGGAACGGGAAGTTCGCTTGCAGGTCGGCGAACCAGTTGCTGCCATTGAATTTCTCCCAGCCGGATTCGAAAAACTCCCAGGCCAGGAACAGCCGCAACGGCAGGTCGGCGCTCCAGGTACCGAAACGGTCGAAGGTGCTCAGGGTGCGGGTCAAGGTGGTCATGCTGGTTTTCTCTCTTCAGGAAGGGCACGGGCGTTACGGCGTTGCTGACGGGCCAGCTTGGCGGTGAGCTTGACGGCAATGGCGCTGAACATCAGGGCGAACGCCAGCGGGTACCAGCCCCCCATGGGGATGCGTTTGTAGAACGACAGGCAGAACACCGCGGCCAGTACCCACATGCCGCTGCTGTGCAGGGCCTGCCAGGCGCGGCCACCCAACAGGCGCATGGGGGCCTTGAACGAGGTGATGGTGAGCAGCAGCAGGAACAGGTAGCCGAGGGTACCGGGCAGGCTGGAGGTGAGCGTACGGCCGGCCCAGAACAGTTCGGGGAATTGCTGGGCATAGCGGTAGATCAGTACGCCATGCACGGTATGGGAAAAGGCGAATGCCAACCCCAGGTAGCGCCGCTCCTGCAGGATGCGGCGGCTGCTTGTGCCAGGCAGCAAGGTCACCAGCGACGAGGCCAGGAAGGCCAGCAGGAATAGCGCGAAGGAGCTGCGCGCAGTGGCACGGATCGCGCTGCGCAGGCCGTCCGGGTCAGGTTGGCTGGCCAGCACCACGGCGGTCATCGCCAGGGTCAGGCCGGCGAGCGTGGCGAACAGCTTCCAGCCGGTGGGAAGGGTGAGGGGTTTCATCAGGGAGGCTCCCGGTGTGTGGTTATGTGACCGGGAGTGTGTCGGGGTGGGGTATCTGCAGTGTGTCGGCGGTGGTGGGGTTGTGTATCGGATTGTAGAAGTCGCACAAGCGCCGCAGTCCCTGTAGGAGCGGCCTTGTGTCGCGATGGGCTGCGAAGCAGCCCCAGGTTTTCAACTTTGCCGCATGAATTGCCGGGGCCGCTTTGCGGCCCGATCGCGACACAAGGCCGCTCCTACCTGTGATTGCCTTACTTCAGCTCTATCTGCGCGCACAACCCGCCGCTTGCGCGGTTGCTCAGGGTCAGTCGACCGCCCATGGCCTGGATCAGCTGGTGGGCAATCGCCAGCCCCAGCCCGGTACCGCCGGTACTGCGGTTGCGTGAGCCTTCCACTCGATAGAATGGCTTGAGCACTTCATCCAGCTCGCCAGCGGGTATGCCTGGCCCATTGTCGAGTACGCGGATCACGGTCATCTCACCCTGGCGGCATACCTCCAGTTCGGCAGCGCCGGCAAACTTCAGGGCGTTGTCCACCAGGTTCACCAGCACCCGGCGCAGGGCATGCGGGCGGGTTTCCAGCAGGCTGGCGCTGCTGCCATGGCGCTCGACCCGGGCGCCACTGTCCTGGTAGTCGAATACCAGGCTGTCGAGAAAGGCATCAAGGTTGACCCGGCACGGTGTCTCGGTACTGGTGTCCATGCTGCGGGCATAGGCCACGCCTTCGCGCACCAGGTGTTCCATCTCGCCCAGGTCGCTCCACAGCTTGTCCTTTTCCACCCCTTCATCCATCACTTCGACACGCAACTTCATGCGCGTGATCGGCGTTTGCAGGTCGTGGGAAATGGCCGCCAGCAACTGCATGCGTTCCTTGAGGTAGGCAGCTATGCGCGCCTGCAGGGCATTGAAAGCCACGGCCGCGTAGCGTACTTCGCGCGGGCCGCTTTCATCCAGCTGCACGCCTGGTTTGTCCGGGTCCAGGTTGTCCACTGCCTGGGCCAGGCGGGTCAGCGGGCCGATCGCCAGGCGCACTGCCAGCCAGGTGCACAGCAACAGCACGGCCAACTGGATCAGCAACACCACCGGCAGCCAGCGGGCCACCGGCACCGGGGCCGGGGTTACGTCAATGGTCAGCGGTGCGCCATCGGCGAGCGTCAGGTGTGCCTGGAAGTGTGCATTCGGGCCGGGGATTTCCTGGAAGGTCAGGCGATAGTCGGCGCCAATGGCCTTGACGATCGAATCGGCGGCCATGGGTGGGTCGCTGCTCGGCATGGCTTCACCAGCCAGGCCCTGGTCCAGCCGGTAGCGGTAGGTACGCCGCTCCAAGCGCGGCAACCAGGCGGCGCGTTCGGCCGCAGGCAGGCGGTCGAGGATCGCCACCGAGGTGGCCACGTCCTGCTCCAGGGTGCTGAGCATCATCGATCGGCTGCTGATGTAACGTTCGTAGGCCTGCAGGCCGAACGACAGGCCGTAGGCCAGCACCAGGCAGGTGAAGAAGATCAGTGCCAGGCGCGAGGCCAGGGTACGTGGCCACTTCATGATGGCGACTCGAGCAGTTGCACCGGCAGCGAGAACACGTAGCCCTCGCTGCGCACGGTCTTGATGCAGCTGGGTTCGCGGGCGTCGTCACCCAGGCGCTGGCGCAGGCGGCTGACCAGCAGGTCGATGGAACGGTCGAAAATGTCGGCTTCGCGGCCCTGGGTCAGGTTGAGCAACTGCTCACGGCTGAGCACTCGCTGCGGGTGGTCGAGGAATACCCGCAGCAGGCGGTATTCGGCACCACTCAGGGCTACCAAGGTGCCTTCGGTGTCGAGCAGGTGGCGCGCAGTGGTGTCCAGCCGCCACTGGCCGAAACCGAGCAGGCGGCTGCTTTCGCTGATGGTCAGGTTTGGCGGCAGCATGCGCGTGCGGCGCAGCACGGCGTTGATACGGGCCAGCAGTTCGCGGGCCGAGAACGGCTTGGTCAGGTAATCGTCGGCGCCCATTTCCAGGCCGATGATGCGGTCGGTTTCGTCGTTGCGGGCGGTGAGCATCAGCACCGGGGTGTTGCGGTGCTTGCCGGCGCGCAGCTCGCGGCACAACAGCAGGCCGTCGTCGCCGGGCATCATGATGTCGAGGACGATCAGGTCGACGCTGTTGGCTTCGAGAAACGCACGCATCTGCCGGCCGTCAGCGACGATGCTGGTGCGCAGACCGTTCTTCTTCAGGTAGTTGCCGACCAGTTCGCGGATTTCGCGGTCGTCGTCGACGATCAGGATGTGATCGACATGTTCCATGCGCTGCGTTCCTGTGCAAGAGGGGATGGGCGCAGTGTACCGAGCGCGTTCGCGCTTGCCTGCGGGGCTTTGTATTGCAGTGTATCTGGCGTACATACGGCAAAATTCTTAACGCGCTGAATCTAAAGGGTTTTTCTTTTCTCCCCGAAGCATCCCCAATATCTCCCCAAAACTAAATTACAAACCTGAGCGACATCGATCCATGCAGAGCCCCGGCTGTCGAGATACATCTCGGCTTTCGCATCCCAGTGTAATGCTGGTACTGATCCTGAGCCTGGCCCCCGTCTTCGCCTGGACGCGCATTCCTCTGTCGCCAATCAAGCACTGACGTTGAACACATCTATGACCTGCCCACCCATCCAGCATGGATGGAAAGCCAGTAGCGACTTCAGTGGTGGCGTAGTACGGTCCGCCTTCAACAAACCGCCCGGTTCGTTGCCTCCAATCCCACGGACCGGGACTCTCATGACCTGGGAGGTCGAATGGAAGTCGCTCGAAAGATCAGCCAACAGGAATTGGATAACGCCCTGGTAGCCTTCGCCCGCTACAAAATCGGAGAAATCAAAATCTTCGACTTGGAGCAGGCAATGAGCTTCGAAGCGGGCGAAGCCTTATCCCAAAGCGGGCTGGTCCGGTTCTCAATAACCAGGATGGTGTCCGGACGGTATCGCATTAGCGATGAAGGGGAGAACGCCATCACACCGGCTGGTCGGGATCGCCTTGAGGTGATCCGCGCCTGACGCTAGGCAATCCTGGCAACGGCCGCAGACAGCTCCTGCGGCCATCTGAGCGTGAAGGGTGTGACCATCCCCTCCGATCAGCTCAGGAAGGTCCAGCCACTGCGGGCCGACATCCACATCGGCGATTACCATAGTGAGCCGCTGGGCCGGGTTTCGACCCAGGCCAGGGTGTTCAACCCGTCACCCGGTCCCGACATCATTCCCCGGCTGCACGACGCCAAGCTCAATGGCATGGCCCAGCTCGGCCTCAACATTACCGGAGTTGAGGAGGTCGACGGCGCCCTTCATGCGCAGTCATGGTGGTGCCGAGCAGTGGGTAATTATGGCAACTAAGCAGGGGGGGCGGCCTGAGGTCGATTTTTTCCGCTACTGCTGCATTACCGGAAGCTCATTCCGGTTAAGTAGCTCAAAAATCCTCCCCAAAATGCATCCGTAACCACCTGATTCTATTGTATCTATTTGTACAGAACTGACGCCTGTTTCGAGCATGTAATGTTGTTGTAACTGCCTGATTTTGCTTGGTTATTTGCGTTTTTGTAATGGGTGCCCGGCGCATGTGCAGACACAGGAGGAAGCACATCACAGCTTCGGGCGACACATCCGGGATACCTGGCCGGCGTGAAATGGCTCTCGACCGGGGAGCACGACTCCCCAACCTCAAGCGTTACACAGGAGAGATGCCATGAACTTCAAAACCTTCGCCCGTGCCAGTCTGTTCGCCGTGCTCAGCTTCGGCGCCATTGCCGCCCAGGCCTCCACCATGCCGATGGACGAAACCGGGGTCATGCAGTACCGCTACGGTGATCACCTGGACGTGAAGAAAGTGCTGTCGATACAGGATGACCAGAGCGACGCCTGCGGCCTGGTGAATACCCGCATGGACTACCTCGACTCCAAGGGCCAGCAGCAGAGCGTGCAGTATCGTACCTACGCTACCGGCGGTTGCCATGAGAATTGATCGTCGCTTGTTGTTGAAGGTGGGCGGCATTGCCCTTGCACTGTCCGGCCTGGGCCTGGCCGGGCACCTGATGGCTCGCGACAGCTATGGCGCCATGCCGTCGCTGTCAGGTGCCAGCCAGTGGCTGAACTCGGCGCCACTGGACGCCCCAGGACTCAAGGGCAAGGTGGTACTGGTGGACTTCTGGACCTGGGACTGCATCAACTGCCAGCGCAGCCTGCCGCATGTGAACGACTGGGCGCGGCGTTATGCTGACCAGGGCCTGGTGGTGGTCGGCGTGCACACGCCGGAGTACGACTACGAGCACGATGTGGGTACCTTGCGTGACAAGGTAGCCGGGCTGGGGATCGGTTACCCGGTGGCGGTGGATAACGACTACAAGGTGTGGAATGCCTGGGGCAACCAGTTCTGGCCGGCACACTACTTTGTCGACCGCAAGGGGCAGGTGCGCCATGTGCACTTTGGCGAGGGGGATTACAGTGGGCAGGAGCAGGTGATACAGGCGTTGCTGGATGAGAAAGGGTGATTGGCTGTGCCGGCACTCCCACAGGATTGCGTGATCAGTGAAGCTTTCGCAGTACCTGTGGGAGCGGGTTTACCCGCGAAGAAGCCAGCAACGATCTATCAGGTGAAGCTAGCGAAATGCGCCTGCATCCGTGCCGCATCCGCCTGGCGCCCGCTGAACAGCTCGAACGCCTTCACCGCCTGGAACACGGCCATGTTGCTGCCATCCAGGGTGCGGCAGCCCAGCGCCCGGGCGGCGCGCAGCAGTTCGGTTTCCAGCGGAAAATAGATGATCTCCGCCACCCACAGGCGCGCATGCAGCAGCTCCACCGGCAGTGGCGTGCCCGGCAGCTTGGCCATGCCCACCGGCGTGGTGTTGACCAACCCGTCCGCCTCGGCCAGGGCCGTGGCCAGGTCTGTGCCGAGCACCGCGCGGCCGGCACCGAAATGGGCATTCAGGTTGTCCACCAGGGCCTGTGCACGGGCTGCGTCCACTTCGAACAGTACCAGCCGCTCGACCCCTTCACCCAGCAGGGCATGGGCGACGGCGGAACCTGCGCCACCGGCACCCATCTGCACCACCTGGCGCCGTGCCACATCCGGCAGGCCGCGGCGCAAGCCTTCGGCAAAGCCCAGGCAGTCGGTGTTGTGGCCGACCCGCTTGCCGTCCTTGAGCACCACTGTGTTCACCGCGCCGATGCCGCGTGCTTCGTCCGATAGTTCGTCGAGCAGCGGCAGTATCGCCTGCTTGAACGGGTAGGTGATGTTGAGCCCGGTGAAACCGGTGTGCTGGGCAGCGTCGAGCAGGCCGGGCAGGGCGCTGTCGTCCAGTTGCAACTGGTCGGCATCGATCAGCCGGTACAGGTAGCGCAGCGCCTGGGCATCACCTTCGTGTTCGTGCAGGGCAGGGGTACGCGACAGCTGGATGCCGCGGCCGATCAGCCCGGCGAGGATGGCTTGCTGGCTCATGCGCTGCGGCCCTGCAACATTTCGGCGAAGTGGCTGATGGCCATGCGGTAGCCATGGCTGCCCAGGCCGCAGATGACCCCGACGGCGATCGACGATACGAACGACAGGTGGCGGAACGGTTCGCGCCTGTGCACGTTGGACAGGTGCACTTCGATAACCGGCACTTCGCCGGCCACCAGCGCATCGCGGATGGCCACAGAGGTGTGGGTCCAGGCACCGGGGTTGATCACGATGCCGGCGCAGCGGCCACGGGCAGCATGGATCCAGTCGATCAGTTCGCCTTCGTGGTTGGTTTGGCGGAATTCGATTTCCAGGCCGTGGGCATGGGCGGTATCGGCACAGCCCTGGGCCAGGTCGGCGAGGGTTTCGTGGCCATATTGGGCAGGCTCGCGGGTGCCCAGCATGTTCAGGTTGGGGCCGTTGAGTACGAGAATAAGGGGCTTCATGAGGGCATCGCTTTTTTGTTGTTGGATGCGTTTAGTTTTGTACCGCCTGGTTAGTTTAGTCAATTGGACTAAACCGCTGTACCTGGAAAGTGGGCGATTATCGAACCCTCAACACACCCTCTGCAGGAGCAGCTGGATTACGAAATTGTAATTTTCCCGCCACCGCCCCGATAAGCACGGCTTTCTACAGTCCCTCGTCAAAACTCGCCGACGAGGACCTGTTTCGTGCCCATCCCCCGCAACACCGCGTTGCTCTGCCTGTTGCTGGCCGGCGCCCCCAGCGCCCAGGCCAGCCAGAGCCTGAGCCTGCCCCAGGCGCTTGATGCCGCCTTTGCCCGAAACCCGGAGCTGGCTGCGGCCGGCCGGGAGATCGGCATTGCCGACGGCGAGCGGCGCCAGGCCGGGCTGATCCCCAACCCGGAACTGTCCTGGGAGGTGGAGGACACCCGGCGTGACACCAGCACCACCACTGTCACTCTCAGCCAACCGTTGGAGCTGGGCGGCAAGCGCGGCGCACGTATCGCCGTGGCCGGAGCCGGCCAGGCCATTGCCCAGCTCGACCTGGAGCGCCAGCGCAACGGCTTGCGCGCCGATGTGGTGCAGGCCTTTCATGCGGCCTTGCGCGCGCAGACCGCGCTGGAGCTGGCGCAGCAATCGCAGGCGTTGACCGAGCGTGGGTTGCGGGTGGTGCAAGGGCGGGTGAGCGCTGGCCAGTCATCGCCCGTGGAAGCCACCCGGGCCCAGGTGCAAATGGCCCAGGCCCAGGCCGAAGTGCGTCGCGCGCAAACCCAGCGCAGCGTGGCCTACCAGGCCCTGGCACGGTTGACCGGCAGCCCGTTGGCAAGCTTCGACCAGTTGCAGGCCGCCAACCCGTCCCCCGGTGATGCGCCCAGCGCTGATGCCCTGCTCAGCCAGGTCGAGCAGACGGTCGAATGGCGCCTGGCCGCTGCCCAGGTCGAGCGCGGCGAGGCGACCCTGGGCTCGGAAAAGGCCCTGCGCATTCCCAACCTCACCGTCAGCGTGGGCAGCCAGTACAGCCGCGAAGACCGCGAGCGGGTCAATGTGCTGGGCCTGTCAATGCCCTTGCCGTTGTTCGACCGCAACCAGGGCAACATGCTGGCCGCGGCCCGCCGTGCCGACCAGGCGCGTGACCTGCGCAACGCCGTGGAGCTGCGCCTGCGCAGTGAGACCCGCAGCGCCGTCAGCCAGTGGGCCACGGCCATGCAGGAAGTGCAGGCCTATGACCGAACCATCCTGCCTTCTGCGCAGCAGGCCGTGGACACCGCCACCCGCGGTTTCGAAATGGGCAAGTTCGCCTTTCTCGATGTGCTCGACGCCCAGCGCACGCTGATTGAGGCACGCGGGCTGTACCTCGAGGCACTGGCCTCGGCGACCGACGCGCGGGCGCAGGTCGAGCGGATTTATGGCGACCTCGACGGCCTGAGCAACAAATCGAACAGCAGGAGCAACAATGACTAATCCACGCAAGCTAGCCCTTCTGGCTGCCGCCATCGCCGCGCTTGGCCTGGGTGGCCTGGCCTGGACCGACAACCTTGGCAAGGCGTCGAGCACGCAAGCCCGGCACGACGACCACGGCGAAGACAGCCACGGCCACGGCGAGCAAGAGGCCGGCGCAGGCCACGAAGAAGAGGGCAAGCTGCACCTGTCCCCCGCCCAGATCGAAGCTGCCGGTGTGCAACTGGCCAAGGCCGGCCCTCGTGAGCTGGGTACCGCCATCAGCTTCCCGGGGGAAATCCGCTTTGACGAAGACCGTACCGCCCACGTCGTGCCACGCGTGCCCGGTGTGGTCGAGGCGGTGCAAGCCGAGCTGGGCCAGGCGGTCAAACGTGGCCAGGTACTGGCGGTGATCGCCAGCCAGCAGATTTCCGACCTGCGCAGCGAGCAACAGGCTGCTCAACGCCGCCTGGAACTGGCGCGCCTGACCTTCCAGCGTGAACAACAGCTGTGGCAGGAGCGCATCAGCGCCGAACAGGATTACCTGCAGGCCCGCCAGGCGTTGCAGGAGGCCGAGATTGCCTTGGCCAATGCTCGGCAGAAGGTCGCCGCCGTGGGCCCGGCCGGCAGCGGCAACCGCTATGAACTGCGCGCGCCGTTCGATGCAGTGGTGGTGGAAAAGCACCTGACCGTGGGCGAGGTGGTCGATGAGACCAGCAATGCCTTCACTCTGTCTGACCTGAACCGGGTCTGGGCCACCTTCGCCGTCGCCCCACGCGACCTGGACAAGGTGGTCACCGGCCGCAAAGTCACGGTCAGCGCGCCGGACCTGGGGGCCCGGGTCGAGGGCAAGGTCAACTACGTTGGCAGCCTGCTCGGCGAGCAGAACCGCGCTGCCACTGTCCGCGCCACCCTGGCCAACCCCAACGGCGCCTGGCGCCCGGGGCTGTTCGTCAATGTCGCGGTCAGCGTCGAGCGCTTCAATGCCACCGTGGTGGTGCCGGAAAGCGCCCTGCAAGCCTGGGAGCAGCAGACCGTGGTGTTTGCCCGCACCGAGGAGGGCTTCGAGGCCCTCCCCGTGAAGACCGGCCGCCGCGACGCAGGCCAGGTGGAAATCACCAGCGGCCTGGCCGCCGGAACCCAGGTGGCCGCCGCCGGCAGCTTTGTCCTCAAGTCCGAGCTGGGCAAGGGCTCGGCCGAACATAGCCATTGATCACGGGGACGCCTGCATGTTCGAACGCCTGATCCAATTCGCCATCGAGCAGCGCCTGGTGGTGATGCTGGCCGTTGTACTGATGGCCGCGGTGGGTATCCACAGCTACCAGAAACTGCCGATCGACGCTGTACCGGACATCACCAACGTCCAGGTGCAGATCAATACCGCCGCGCCCGGTTATTCACCGCTGGAGACCGAGCAGCGCATCACCTTCGCCATCGAGACCGCCATGGCCGGCCTGCCCGGGCTCAAGCAGACCCGCTCACTGTCGCGCTCGGGCCTGTCGCAAGTCACGGTCATCTTCGATGACGGCACTGACCTGTTCTTCGCCCGTCAACTGGTCAACGAGCGCCTGCAAGTGGCGCGAGAGCAGTTGCCCGACGGCATCGAAGCGGGCATGGGGCCGATTTCCACCGGGCTGGGTGAAATCTTTCTGTGGACGGTGGAAGCCGAGCAGGGCGCGCTGAAGGACGACGGCACGCCCTACACCCCGACCGACCTGCGGGTGATCCAGGACTGGATCATCAAGCCGCAACTGCGCAACGTGCCCGGGGTGGCCGAGGTCAACAGCATCGGCGGCCATGCCAGGCAATACCTGATTGCGCCGGAGCCCAAGCGCCTGGCGGCTTACAAACTCACCCTCAACGACCTGATCGCGGCGCTGGAGAGCAACAATGCCAACGTCGGTGCCGGCTACATCGAGCGCAATGGCGAGCAGTTGCTGATTCGTGCGCCAGGACAGGTCGCGTCGGCCGAGGACATCGCCAACATCGTCATTTCCAGTGTCGATGGCACGCCAATACGCGTCAGCCATGTCGCCCAGGTCGGCCTGGGCGAAGAGCTACGCTCGGGCGCGGCTACCGAAAACGGTCGGGAAGTGGTGCTGGGCACGGTGTTCATGCTGATTGGCGAGAACAGCCGCACGGTGTCCCAGGCGGTTGCCGCCAAGCTGGTGGAGATCAACCGCAACCTGCCCAAGGGCGTGGTAGCGGTGACGGTGTACGACCGCACCAACCTGGTGGAAAAGGCCATCGCCACGGTGAAGAAGAACCTGGTCGAGGGCGCCATCCTGGTCATCGCCGTGTTGTTCCTGTTCCTGGGCAATATCCGCGCTGCGCTGATCACCGCCATGGTCATTCCGTTGTCGATGCTGTTCACCTTCACCGGCATGTTCAGCAACAAGGTCAGTGCCAACCTGATGAGCCTGGGCGCACTGGACTTCGGCATCATCGTCGACGGTGCGGTGGTGATCGTGGAGAACGCTATCCGCCGCCTGGCCCATGCCCAGCAACGCCATGGCCGCATGCTGACCCGCGCCGAGCGCTTCCATGAAGTGTTCGCGGCCGCCCGTGAGGCGCGCCGGCCGCTGATCTACGGCCAGCTGATCATCATGGTGGTATACCTGCCGATCTTTGCCCTGACCGGGGTGGAAGGCAAGATGTTCCACCCGATGGCCTTTACCGTGGTCATCGCCCTGCTAGGTGCCATGATCCTCTCGGTTACCTTCGTCCCGGCGGCCATTGCCCTGTTCGTCACCGGCAAGGTCAAGGAAGAGGAAGGCCTGGTAATGCGCATGGCGCGTCAGCGCTATGCCCCGGTGCTGGCCTGGGTGCTGGGCCGACGCAAGCTGGCGTTCGCCGCCGCCGCTACCCTGGTGGTGTTGTCCGGGTTGATGGCCAGCCGCATGGGCAGCGAGTTCATCCCCAGCCTCAGCGAAGGCGACTTCGCGCTGCAGGCCCTGCGCGTTCCGGGCACCAGCCTGTCGCAGTCGGTCGTCATGCAGCAGCGTCTGGAGCAGGCGATCATCGCCCGGGTGCCGGAAGTAGAGCGGGTGTTCGCCCGCACCGGCACCGCCGAGATCGCCTCCGACCCGATGCCGCCGAACATTTCCGATGCCTATGTGATGCTGCGCCCGCGGGAGCAATGGGGCGACCCGGGCAAGCCGCGGGATGAGCTGATCGCCGAGGTACAACGTGCCGCTGCCAGCGTGCCAGGCAGCAACTACGAGCTGTCGCAGCCAATCCAGCTGCGTTTCAACGAGCTGATATCCGGGGTGCGCAGCGATGTGGCGGTGAAGCTGTTCGGTGATGACATGGACGTGCTCAACCGCACCGCCGCGCAGATCGCCAGCAGCCTGCAAGGTGTGCCGGGCGCGTCCGAGGTGAAGGTCGAGCAGACCACTGGCCTGCCGGTGCTGACCATTGATATCGACCGCGACAAGGCGGCACGCCATGGCTTGAACGTGGGTGACGTGCAGGACGCCATTGCCATTGCCGTGGGTGGCCGCAAGGCGGGCACATTGTACGAAGGTGACCGCCGTTTCGACATGGTGGTGCGCCTGTCGGAAACCCTGCGGACCGATGTCGACGGGCTGGCCAGCCTGCTGATTCCTGTGCCTGCCAGTGCTGCTGCGGGGGCCGGGCAGATCGGCTTCA
Source organism: Pseudomonas sp. B19(2017) (assembly GCF_002113165.1). NCBI lineage: Bacteria > Pseudomonadati > Pseudomonadota > Gammaproteobacteria > Pseudomonadales > Pseudomonadaceae > Pseudomonas > Pseudomonas sp. B19(2017). The sequence goes on along the minus strand of NZ_NEJR01000005.1, from coordinate 182,354 downwards.
TCCCGCTGGCGCAGGTAGCCACGCTGCACCTGCAGCTGGGGCCGAACCAGGTCAGCCGCGAGGATGGCAAGCGGGTGGTGGTGGTCAGTGCCAACGTGCGCGGGCGTGACCTGGGTTCGTTCGTCGAGCAGGCCGAGCAGACGCTGATCGAGCAGGTGCGCATACCGCCGGGTTACTGGACACGCTGGGGCGGTCAGTTCGAGCAGCTGCAGTCGGCGGCCGAACGCCTGCAGGTGGTGGTGCCGGTGGCCTTGCTGCTGGTCATGGCGCTGTTGCTGATGATGTTCAACAACCTCAGGGATGGCCTGCTGGTGTTCACCGGCATCCCGTTCGCCCTTACCGGCGGGGTGCTGGCGCTGTGGTTGCGCGACATTCCGTTGTCCATTTCCGCAGGCGTGGGGTTCATTGCCTTGTCGGGGGTGGCGGTACTCAACGGGTTGGTGATGATCGCCTTTATCCGTGGCCTGCGAGAGGAAGGGCGCACGTTGCGGGCGGCGGTCGAGGAGGGTGCGCTGACGCGCTTGCGGCCGGTGCTGATGACGGCACTGGTGGCGTCGCTGGGGTTCATCCCGATGGCCTTGGCTACCGGGACCGGGGCCGAGGTGCAGAGGCCGCTGGCGACCGTGGTGATTGGCGGGATTCTGTCATCCACCGCACTGACCTTGCTGGTGTTGCCGGCGTTGTATCAGTGGGCGTATCGGCGCGAAGAGGTGCAGGAGGGTTGAGCCTCCGGGGCCGCGTTGCGGCCCTTCGCGGGCTTGCCCGCTCCCACAGGTGTGTCGCTGAACCCATGGTTTGCGCGATCCCTGTGGGAGCGGGCGAGCCCGCGAAGGGCTGCAAAGCAGCCCCAAAAATATCAAACGGTACTACGGGCTCCGGGCCGCGCACTCTCTGTTCCCGCCTCATCATGCAACGAAATCCGCGAAGTTTCCGGCAACGCCAACCCACCCACCAACGCCACCAGTGCTATCACTACCAGGTAGAACGCCGGGGCCAGGCTGCTGCCGGTCTGCCCGATCAGCCAGGTCGCCACCAACGGCGCGGTGCCGCCAAACAGCGTATAGGCCACGTTGTAGGTAATCGCCGAAGCGGTATAGCGGGTACGGGTGGGGAAGCTTTCCGACAGCAATGCCGCCGTGACCACACCACTGCACAATGCCCCCACCGCCAGCAGGACCACCCCTAGCAGCGCGCCGGACATCGAGCCGGAGCTGGCGAGCCAGTACGCGGGGAAAACGCACAGCATCACCCACAGGCAGGTAAAGCCGATGGTCTTGCGCCGCCCGACGCGGTCCGAGAACGCGCCGGCCAGCGGGCAGCCGACGGCGGCGAACAGCAGGGCCACGGTGGTCACCAGCAGCGATTGCGCGCGGGTCAGGTTGCCGACCAGTTGCAGGTAGGTGGCGAAGTAGGTGGTGAACATGTAGAACGACAGCGCGGTCAGAGAAATGAAGGCCCCCAGGTTGCGGATCGTTCGGCCATGGTTGCGCAGGGTTTCCTTGAGCGGTGAATGTTCATGCTCGTTGCCCTGGGCAATGGCTTCGCGGAACGCCGGGGTTTCTTCCATGCGCCAGCGCAGGTACAGGCCGACCAGTCCCAGCGGGGCGGCGATCAGGAACGGGATGCGCCAGCCCCAGGCATTCATCGCTTCGACCGACAGGCTGGCTTCCAGGCCATAGGCGATCACCGCCGCGCAGGCAAAGGCGGAAAAGGTCGAGACCGGTACGAAGCTGCCATAGAAGGCGCGCTTGTCGTTGGGCGCGTGCTCCATCAGGTAGGCGCAGGCACCTGCATACTCGCCACCGGCGGAAAAGCCCTGCAGGCAGCGCGCCAGGGTCAGCAGTGCGGGGGCTGCCAGGCCGATGCTGGCGTAGGTCGGCAGCAGGCCGATCAGGGTAGTGGAGCCGGCCATCAGCAGGATGGTCAGCGACAGGATACGCTTGCGCCCCAGGCGGTCACCCAGCGCGCCGAACACGATGCCGCCCAGCGGGCGCAGGGCGAAGGCTACGGCGAACACCGCAAAGGTCTTGAGCAAGGCCACACTGGCGTCTTCGCTGGCGAAGAACTGGCTGGCGATCAGGGTTGCGAGAAAGCCGTAGACGGCGAAGTCGAACCATTCGACGAAATTGCCGATGGCCGAGGCGGCGATCACCCGGCGCAGGGTGGCGGGGGATACCTCGTGAGGTGCGGGCATGCGAGAGCTCTCCGGTTCCATTGGCAGGCATGATGAAAGTGGCGCGGTCGGGCCGCGCCATCATTGTTGTAATTGCCAGTAGATCGCCGGGCGCTGGAGGCCGCTTTGTCGAGGGCGACCTCGGGATGCCTGATTCAACCGAACATGATGGGCTGTCCCTGATGGCCCTATCGCCGGCAAGCCAGCTCCCACAGGTACTGCACAAGCCTTGAGTGCGGTGCAAATTCTGTGGGAGCTGGCTTGCCGGCCATAGGGCCATGCGCTCAGAAACGCATGTCCAGCGCCAGTTCGAAGGTACGCGGTGGCCCCATGTAGTACTGGCTGTTGTAGGCCTGCTTGGCATACACCTCGTCGGTCAGGTTGCGTACCCGCCCGGTCAGCGTGGTGTGCTCATCCAGGCGGTAGCGGGCAAACGCGCCGAACAGGCTGTAGGCCGGGGCCTTCAAGCTGTTGGCATTGTCGGCGTACACCGAGCCCACGTAGCGCCCGTCAACCCCCACCGACCACGCCGGGGTCAGGCTGTAGGTCAGCCAGAGGTTGGCGACGTTGGCGGGTACGTTCACCGGTGCGTTGCCCTTGCGCGAAACCGATACGCCGTTGACTGCCTCGTTGAACGCGTCGTAATGCGCATCGACATAGGCATAGTTGGCCTCGGCCAGCAGCTTCGGCGTCACCTGCAGGCGCCCGGACAGCTCGACACCACGTGAGGTCTGCTGCCCGGCCTGGACCGTGAGGTTGGCGTCGTTGGAGTCGCGCACGGCAAAGTCCTTGCGCACGATCTGGTACAGCGCCAGCGTGGCCGCCCCGCGCCCGTCGAGAAAGTCGAACTTGCTGCCCACTTCCCACTGTTCGCCCTTGGACAGGTCGAACAGCCCGACGTTGGAGTAGGTCGCTGCTGCCAGCGAGCCGGCTGGCAGGTCGGCAGAGGTACTGTACTGCGCATAGACGCTGGCGGACGGCGTCAGCGCATAGGTCAGGCCGATACGCCCGGAAAGCGGTTCCCAGCGCCGTTCGAAGAACGCCGGCGAGGTTGGCGTTACCGCGCCGTAGTTGGTCACTTGCATGTCCAGGTAGTCGTAGCGCAGGGCAGTGAGCAGGGCCAGGCGTTCGGTGAGCTGCAGGCGGTTTTCGGCAAACAGCGCGCGGTTGGTCACCTCGTGGCGGCGTTGCTTGGTCAGGCCGGCATTCACCCCGGGGATGTCGTCGAAGCTGCCGGGGGCGAAGTGCTCGGCATCGACCACGTCGCTCCAGCTGCTCGAGGTGGGGTAGAGGGTCTGGCGCATGCGCGAGTACTCCAGCCCCAGCGACCACTGGCTGGCCAGGCCGAACAGCTGGTTGTCGTGGCGCAGCTCGATGCGGTCGCCCAGCAGGTTCTGGTCGTGGCGTTGCAGGTAAGGGCTGCTGCGCCGTACCTTGCCATCGTCGGTGTAGCTGTAGCGTTCGAGGTTGCGGTAATCACGTTGGGCGTTGTAGTGGTACAGCGTGTTGTGCACGCTGGTGCTGTCGCTGAGCTGGTAGTCAAGGATCGAGCGCAGCCAGCGTACCCGTTGCTCGTAGCGGCCGTCGCCGACGTTGTAGTTTTCAAAGCGGCGGCTGTTGGCGATTTTCATCGTGCTGCGCCCGGGCAGGATCGGCGAACCCCAGTAGGGGCTGTCTTCGCGGTCTTCCTGGTACTCCAGCGCCAGGGTGTGAGTGAGGTTGGGCGTGAGGTCGCTCAGCAACGAGAAGGCCAGGCTGTCGGTGTGCCGTTCGTTGCGGTCGACGTAGCCGTTGCCATGCCCGCGGCTGAAGTCCAGGCGCATGAAGTGGCGGGCATCGGCGGGGTTGCTGGCCAGTGCCTGGTTGATGCCGAACGCCACTTCGCTGTCGTCGAAGCTGCCAAGGCGGATACGGCCGTCGAGGGTTTGCTGATCGCGGCCGGCCAATTTGGTGATGTAGTTGATCGAGCCGCCCACCGCGCCCGCACCGTGCAGGAACGACGACGGCCCGCCAATCAGTTCGACGCGGTCGAGTACCCAGGCATCCACTGGCCGGGTGGCGCTGCTGTAGCCCAGGTTTATGCCGTTGTACAACTGGGTAACCTGGTTCTGGGTGAAGCCGCGATAGGCGACGAAGCCGCCGAAGCCAGGGTTGGCCGAGGCATTGACGCCGGTCATGGCGTTGATCACGTCCTGGCTGTCGTTGGCGCCGCGTTCTTCGATCAGGTGGCGGTCCGAGACACTGACCGAGGCCGGCGTTTCCCGCGCGGTAAGGCCCAGGCGCGAGCCGGTGCGGATCGGCTCGTCCAGTTGCACGCCGCTGGCGGCGTCGCGTTCACCGTCGATGGTGGTGGCGCTCAGTTCTACCGGGGCAGCGTCCGCCCAGGCAAGGTTGCAGGTGCCCATGAGCAGCACCAGGGAGGTATTGCGAAGCATGTTGAAGTGTCTTCCACGCAAAGGTCATGGCTGACCGCGAACGCGCAGTCAGGCGCGCCCGGCTCAGGTCAGGCGAAATGAAGTACGGCTGCGGGGAAGGTGGCAGGAGAGGCGCGGGGATTGAGTGCGGGGCGTTGATAGCGTGGCGGCGGTTGCGCCCAGCTGCGCACCACGATGGGCGAGCTGGCCACGGTTTGTGCCGGGGTGAACGACCAGCCGCTGCTGCTGAGCGGTACGGCCAGGCCGAACGAGGAGCACACCGGGCAGTCGAGCTGGGCCATGTGCTGATCGCTGCCGGCGCCATCCAGGTCGATGGCTACGCCGTGCTCGCTGTTGACCGAGCAGAAACCGCCTTCCAGGCCGGCCAGGCGCAGGCCACCCATCTGGCCATGGTGCAGGCCGCACAGCACAAGGCTGAACAGGACGCTGGCGTAGAGCGTCCAGGCGGTCAGCATGCGGGTGTGTCGGGTGGTTTTCATGGCGGCGAATCTACCATCCGGACGAACGGTCGGGTAGTGCTTCGGGCTCAAGATTTTGGGGCTGCCTTGCAGCCCTTTCGCGGGCATGCCCGCTCCCACAGGAACTCTGCTGCTCTCAAGGGTGGCGCATTACCTGTGGGAGCGGGCGTGCCCGCGAAAGGGCCGGTACAGGCGAGGCAAGACGTTCAGCCAACAACTACCCGATTACGCCCCTCCTGCTTGGCCCGGTAAAGCGCTTGGTCAGCTTCGCTCAACGCATCCCCCGGATCGCTCTCGGGCTTGCCATCCCAGTGCGCCACCCCCAGCGACACCGTCACCGCGCCCACCGGCTCCACCGGTGTATCCTGCACCGTCACGCGCAGCCGCTCGGCCACCACCGCTGCAACGTCCAGGCTGGCCCCCGGCAACAGCATCAGGAACTCTTCGCCGCCGGTGCGGCACAGCAGGTCGCCCTCGCGGCAGCAGCGGCGCATCAGCTCGGCGAGCCGGCGCAGTACCTGGTCTCCCACTTCATGCCCGTGGCAGTCATTTACCCGCTTGAAGTGGTCAACATCCAGCACGATCGCCGAAAACGACCGGCCCTCGGCTTCCAGCAACGACAGGCTGAACTCCAGGCTACGGCGGTTGCCCAGGCCGGTCAGCGGGTCGGTCTGGGCGTCGCGGTTGAGCCGGCCGATACGTTCCTGCAGCAGGTTGAGCCCAAACAGCAGCGCGCGCTTGAGCTCGGCCGCCTCGAAGTACCAGGCCGGTACCCGATGCAGGCGCTCGGCAGTGCCGGCACGGTCCATCGAGCGGGCGCCGGCGGCAAGCTGCCACAACGGCCGGGCAATGGTCATGGCCAGCCACCACAGCAGCACGCTGCCCACCAGCGCCAACGGTACGGAGGTGCCGACCACGTTGAGAATCAGGTTGCTCAGCGGCCTCAACGTCTGAGTCAGCGGCTGCTGCGCCACTACGCCCCAACCGGTGCTGGGCACGGTGGCGAACCCGGCGAGCATTTCCACGCCGAGGCTGTTGGTCAACTGCCGGGTGCCGCTGCCCAGGGTCGTCAGCTGGTCGATCAATGCGTTGCCTTCAACCACCGTACCCACGCGCTGGCTGTCGGGGTGGTACAGCAGACGGCGGTTGCGGTCGACCACGTACAGGTAGGAACCGTCCTTGTAGAAGTGCTCGCCCAGCAGGCTGTTGAGGATGTTGTGTTCACGCAGGTACAGGCTACCGCTGACATATCCCAGATAGCGGCCATTGCTGTCGAAAATGGGCTGCGACAGCGCCACCACCAGGTTGTTGGCCGCCGTCACGTAAGGCGTCGATACCAGTGGCCCGCGCGCCTGCAGCGCCGCTTGAACACCGGGCGACTGCATGTGCTTGCCGACCAGGTGCCGCAACGGGGCGGGGGAAATCGCCAGCAGCACCCCGTTGGCATCGATCACGAATGTGGAGTTGAAGGCCAGGCTCTGGTTCAGGACGCGCTCGGTCTCTGCCTGCAGGGCGACGGCATCACCGAGCTGCCGGCCTTGCACGCCAGCGCTGAACGACAGCTGCTGCAGGGCGTTGCCGATAAAGGTCTCGGTGATGGTGGCCAGCTTCATCGCATACACCCGGTTGGCTTCCAGGGCTTGGTCGATCAGCAGTTGGCGCTGCACCCGGTAGCTGGCGAAATAGCTGGCGCACAACATGACCACGGCGGTAAGGGCGCAGAGCACCAGAATGAGTGTGCGTAAATCCAGGCGCAATCCGTGCTTGGTGTGTGGCAATCCTGACCTCAAGTGATGTGAAAACAGCTATTGAACGGGCATAACCTTACGCGTTATGGCCGCAGTGGGGAACCGCGTTCAGGAGCCGGCCTTTTCCAGCGCGTCCAGTTCGTCCTCCACCTGTTGCATACGCTGCTCGGCCAAGGCCTGCACCTTCGCGTCGCGGGCGGTCTCGCGCATCAGGGCGGTAAGCTTGTCGCTCAGGCGCTTGCCGGCCTCGGTGTGTTCCATGGCACGGGCCTTGGCCGGGTCATGGGTGGCCTCGACGATGGAGGCGAACTCGGCATCGCTGAAGTTCTTCTCGCTGTACAGCCGGAACAGGTCCTGGCGCTGGTCCTCGACGGTCAGATGCTTGCGCAGCACACCCTGGATGGTCGCCTGCGACAGTTGCGGGTGCGTGCGGCCGAGCAGCACAGCCATGCGCTCGATGTTGTGCGCGTAGGCATCCTGGAGTGGCAGTTGGGCCAGGATCTGTTCTTCCCGGGAGGGTTTCTGGTCGCAGGCGGTGATAGCGGCAGTCAGCAGCAGGGGCAACAGCAACTTCTGGAAGCGAGGCATGGCGTGGCCTGGTTGGGCAGTGAATGCTACCGATTATACCGATGTCGGCAGGTATGGCTGCGCTGACAAGTCAGAAAGTGCCTACAACGGTGCCGCGCAGGTGATCGACGCGTTCATTTCAAAACCAGCCCGGCTTGCTTACCTTCCCAGGTGCTCGGATTTTTCAATGCAGCCAAGGGAGATTCACCATGACGCACATGGCCCTGTACAAACTCAAACTGCTGGACGAGTTCGAAGACCGCACAGACCTGTGGACCTTCGGTGATTTCGAGAACAGGTTGATGGACCTGTGGCGTGGGGCCACGCGGCATGACGCCAAAGGCATCATCAATACGGCACACAAGGAAAGGCGCTGGCCCAGGACCGTGAAGCGCTACCTGCTGACCAATTACCGGGCGTTTGGCAATGTCAGCGCGGAGCTGGAGCGGACCTTTGCAGAGGTGGTGGCGGCGCTGAATGCGCAGGAGCGGGCGGAGTGGGGGTTGAAGCCAGTTGGCAGTTCGGTCGCCTGATCGATTTTGGGGCCGCCATGCGGCCCCAAAGCCTTTCTGACCACGCGCTACCTCAGAACCCGCCCCCCAACGGCCATTCCACCGCCAACCGTATCTGGTCGCCATCCAGCTCCGCCTGCGCCGTATTGCCCCGATGCACGTCATGGCGCAGCGAAAACACGGTGCCTTTGGCCTTGCCATCCTGCACCACATACCGCGCCTCAAGGTCCCGCTCCCAATGTTTGCCGCCCTTGCCATACCCCAGGTACGCATACCCGCCCGCAGGGTCGACGTGGGTGCCGTCGATAGCGAAACCGCGCACATATAGTGCCGTCAGGTTCAACCCTGGCACGCCGTAGGCGCCCATGTTCAGGTCATAGCGCGCCTGCCACGATTTCTCGTTCGGCGCGTTGAAGTCCGACATCTGCACCGCGTTGGCGATGAAGATCGCCCCCCGCGTCACGTAGTCGAATGGCGTGTTGCCGTCCACTTGCTGCCAGCCCAGGCTGAAGCCGTGCGGCCCATGGTTATAGCGCGAGACCAGGCTCCAGGTGGTGTTGTCGATGCGCCCGGACAGCGCCTTGCCGGTGTCGGTGGTGCGGTACAGGTTGAGGTCGAGGCTGAGACTGCGGCGCTCGTCCAGGGCATGGCTGAGGGTGCTGCCCAGGTAGTGCTGGTTCCAGCTGTCCTGGTAGCGTGAGGTGTAAATGCTGCCGCTGAAGGCGGCGCTTGGGTTCCACGACACACCGGCCAGGTCGAAGCTGTTGCCCTGACGGCCGTTGGAGTAGTTGACCACGAAGCCCTGATCGTGGCTGGAGGCATTGCGGTCGGTACTCTCGTTGAAGTGTCCGGCCACCAGCTTGAGATTGTCGAATTCGTTGCTGGCGAGGAAGAAACCGGTGGCAGTCTCGGGCAGCAGGCGGCTGTCCGAGGAGCTGAACACCGGGGTCTTGACCCGTTGCTCACCGTAGGCCAGCACCGTATTGGACAGGCGCAGTTTCAGTGCCGCGCCGGCACGGCTGTATTCGTTTTTCGGGTGCCCCTCGTTATCCAGCCCGAGCAAGCGCGCCTTGCCCGCGCGCCCGCCGCCGCTGTCAAGTTGCACGCCGAGGTAGGCGTGGGCATCGACCCCGACACCGATCAAGCCCTGGGTGAAGCCGGACTGGAAGGTGCCCATCAGCCCATAGGCCCATTCCTCGGCCTTGCCGTTACGTTCATTGCGCGGCTTGTAAGCGTTGCGCGCGGCACTGTTGCGCCCGCCATGTTTGTAGTCGCGCTGGTCGAATACGCTGCGGTTGAGCAGGCTCCAGCGGCCATCTTCGACAAAACCGTTGCTTTGCGACTGGGCAGATTCGGCCAGCGCAGCCGGCGCTAGCAGGGTGCTGGCGAGCAGCAGGGCGACAGGGCGCGGCATGGGCGGAACTTCCTGTTCAGGGGGCGCGAAAACGCAAGATGCGCGCGCCGTCGAAGGGGTCGATGAGATAGTGGGCGTGCACGCCGAAGGTGCTCAGCAGGCGCTCGGGGGTGAGCACCTCGAGCGGTTTGCCGAGGGCGACCAGGCGGCCCTTGTCGAGCACCGCGATACGGTCGCAGGTAAGCGCCTGGTTGAGGTCGTGCAGGGCCACCAGGGTGGTCACCGGCAGGGCTTGCACCTGTTGCAGCAGGCCTAGCTGGTGCTGGATATCGAGGTGGTTGGTCGGCTCGTCCAGCAGTAGCACCTGGGGCCGCTGTGCCAGGGCTCGGGCGATGTGCACGCGCTGGCGCTCGCCACCGGACAGCGACCCCCACAAGCGTGTGCGCAGGTGCAGGGCGTCGAGGTCGGCCAGGGCTTGCTCGACGATCGCGCGGTCTTCCCGGGAGAATGGCGCCAGCGCCGACAACCAGGGCGTGCGGCCCAGGGCAACGGCGTCGAACACGCTGATCGCATCAAGGGTATCGGCCTGCTGTTCGACCAGCGCGAGGGCCTGGGCGACACGGCGGCGCGGTAACTGTGCCAGTGGCTCGCCCAGCAGCTGCACGCTGCCGCTGCCTGGCCTGCGCAGCCCGGCCAGCACCTTCAGCAGCGAGGATTTGCCGGAGCCGTTGGGGCCGACGATGCCCAGGGTTTCACCGGTGACAACACTCAGTTCGATGTCGCTGAGTACGGTATTGCCGGCCAGCTGCAGCCCCAGGCGCTGGCAACTCAAGGGGGCCACCCGTACCGCCGTCATGACTGTCATGGGCGCCCCCGGCGGCTGATCAGGATCAACGCGAAGACCGGTGCGCCGAGCAGTGCGGTGACTACACCAACGGGGATCACCTGGCCGGGGATCAAGGTGCGCGACAGGATGTCGGCGGCAACCAGGAACAGTGCCCCGCCCAGTGCGCTGGCGGGAAGCAGGCGGCTATGCCCGGGGCCGAGCAGCAGGCGCAGGGCATGGGGAATCACCAGCCCGACAAAACCGATGGCGCCGACGATGGATACCATCACCGCGGTCACCAGCGCCGCGCAGCTGATCAGCAGCAACTGGGTGCGCCGCACCGGGATACCCAGCGACGCCGCCGAGTCGGCACCGAAGGTGAAGGCATCCAGCACACGGCGGTGCCACAGGCACACCACCAGCCCGAACAGCGCCACTGGCACGGCCAGCCACACCGAAGGCCACCGCACGCCGCTAAGGTTGCCCAGCAGCCAGAACAGGATGCCGCGCGCCTGCTCGGCGGTAGCCGACTTGGTGATGAGAAGGGCGGTGAGGGCGTTGAACAGTTGCGAGCCGGCGATCCCGGCGAGAATCACCTGGGCGTTGTTGCTGCTGGGGCCGGCTGCGCGGGCCAGCACCAGCACCAGGGCAAACGCTGCCAAGGCGCCAATGAAAGCGCCGCCGGACATGCTCAGCGCCACGCTGCCAAGGCCCAGCAGGCCGACCAGCACCGCACCGGTCGAGGCACCGGCAGACAGCCCCAGCAGGTAAGGTTCGGCCAACGGGTTGCGCAACAGCGCCTGAAGGATCACGCCGCAGATGGCCAGGCCGGCCCCACAGGCCGCCGCAACCAAAGTGCGGGTCAGGCGGTAGTTCCAGATGATGCCGGCATCGATCGGGTCGACCGGGTAGCCGGCCTGCCACAGGTGGTTGGCCAGCACCTGGCCGACCACGCCGGGTGACAGGTTGCTCTCACCGATAGCGGTGCCGGCCAGCAGGGCTATCAACAGAGCGGCCAGGGCAACAGCGATGCAGGGGAACAGGCGCATCATCATTGGGCTGCTTTACCGCTGGCGAAGGCTGCGGACAGTGTCTGCAGGCCGCGGAACAGGCGAATGCCGGCCTGCATGGCGTCGGCGTCGAGGATGATGATGCGGTCGTGCTTCACCGCATCCATGTTGCGCGTTACCGGGTCGCTGCGCAGGAATGCCAGCTTCTTCCGGTAGTCGTCCGCGGGGTAGCGGCGGCGGTCCATGCGGGCGATGATCAGCCAGGTGGGGTTGGCCTTGGCCAGGGTTTCCCAGCCAACGGTCGGCCACTCTTCGCTGGATTCGACCACATTGCGCACGCCGAGGGTGCGCAGCATGAAATCGGCGACCCCCTGGCGTCCCGCCACGTAGGGGTCGATGTGCAGGTCGGCGCTGGAGAACCAGAACAGCGCCGAGGTGGTGGACAGGTCCTTGCCGGCCAGTTGCGCCTTGGCACTGTCCAGGCGGCCTTTGAGCTCGGCGTTCAGGGCCGTGCCACGGTCTGGCACGTCGAAGATTGCCGCCAGCTGGCTGACGCTCTTGTAGATGCTCTCGACCTGGAACGCCTGCAGGCGGGTGCCGTCGGCGCCCACCAGGTTGTCCTTGCCTTCGCAATCCGACGGTAACAGGTAGGTGGGGATGTTCAGTTCGTCGAACTGTTCCCGGGTGCCGACTGCGCCTTGGGCACCGACCATCCATTCGAACTGCACCGTCACCAGCTGCGGGCGCTTGCCTACCACCCCCTCGAAGCTGGGCTCATTGTCGGCCAGGCGCGGCACCTTGTCGTTCTGCGCCTGGTACTCGGGCAGCACATTGTTGAACCACAGCGAGGTGCCCGCCAGTTTGTCGCCCAGCCCCAGCGCGTAGAGCATCTCGGTACCGGCCTGGCCGATGGTGACCGCGCGCTGCGGTGCCTGGGCGAAGGTTTGCGGCTTGCCGCAGTTGTCGAGCGTCAGCGGGTAGTGGGTGGCAGCAGCCTGGGCCAGGCCGGTGAGGCCGAGGCCAGCGAGCAGGGTGGCTAAACGGGGCAGCATGCTGGGCGATCTCCTATCGGACAGTTCGGGTGAGGAACGCACGGACAGGCATCGCCGAGCCCCGCGGTTGGCAGGGGCAACACTGATGGCCAATCCCGGACACCCCGCCGGTTGGTGAATGTAGGCCGGCAGGTCTCCTGACTGGTGCGTCATGGCCTGGCTCCGGCCTTCCCGGGTTGCTGGCCCAGTGGCATCGATGGAGCAGGCTCGGCACCTACAGTTGCGGGGGCAGTTCCGTTTGGCCCGTCATGACGGGCCTGGGATTCCCTGTTAGTTCCGTGATGGAAACCGGCGGCCGGCATGGTAGACCATCGCGCCGCCGGGTGAAAACGCTTTTCAGAAGTACTTAAGCCAGCGGATGTCACGTCGCCGCGCCTTCAGCCGGGCGAACCAGCGCACCGGCAGGTACAGTGAAACCGCCAGCAACACGGCCCCCAGCCACACCGCGGCGATGCCGTCGAAGCCGAAGTAGTCGCCATGGTTGCGGCCGAACAGCGCCACGCTGGCCAGGTACAGCAGCTTCAGCACATACAGGTGCAGCAAATAGAAGAACATGGGGGCCGCGCCGAACACCGCCAGGGCGCTGATCCAGCGGGCCTGGCCAGCGCGTTCGAAGGCGCGCAGCAACAGCAGGCCGCAGCCCAGGGTCAGGGCCAGGAACAGCAGCGACGGTGGGTACTTGGTGATGTTGAAGAAGCTCATCAGGGTTTGCGTGAGGGTTGGGTAAGCGCTCCATGGCGCCTCGCCGTAGCCGTTGAGCAGGCGCAGCACGACAAAGCCCGGCAGCGCGATCAACCCGGCCAGCAGCAGGCGATGCTGGCGCTGGCCGGCATCGCTGCCACGGGCGAACCACGGGCCCAGACCATAGCCCAGGGCAATGACACCGACCCACGGCAGCACCGGGTACGAGGTGCGCAGGCGCAGGCTTTCGGAGAACGCCAGCCAGCCCCGGTCATGCAGTATCGCCCATGGCACATGCAGGGCGGATTCGGCGCCAAAGTGCAGGCCATCGAGCAAATTGTGGCCGGCGATGATGATGGCGCCCAGGGCGATCAGGGCGGCACGTGGCAACCAGACCAGCAACGACAGGGCGATCATGCTGACGCCGATGGCCCAGATCACTTGCAGGTAGATGACGCTGGGTGGCAGCTGGAAGGTCCAGGCGAAGTTGACCAGGGTGAATTCCAGCACCACCAGGAATAGCCCGCGTTTGAACAGGAACGCCGAGACATCGCTGCGGCCCTGGTGTTTCTCGCCGTACAGCCAGGCCGACAGGCCGGTCAGCATGACGAATACCGGCGCGCACAGGTGGGCCAGGGTGCGGCTGAAGAACAGCGAGGGCTCGGTGGTATCGATTGCCATCGGGTCGCTGACCTGACGGTGCAGGAAGAAGGTTTCGCGGACGTGGTCCAGGAGCATGAACAGGATCACCAGGCCGCGCAGGGCATCGATGCTCTGCAGGCGCTGGGTGAGCAGGGTGGGGGTGGCGGTGGCGCTTGTCATGAACGTTCGCTGGCAGGAATGGATGTCAAATGAAACGTTATCTTATAACTAATTGGTAGTGAGTTGGTAACTGTTTTTGTGGGGCCTGTACCGGCCCTTTCGCGGGCGTGCCCGCTCCCACAGGAATTTCACCCATGCTGAAATCGGTGCAGTACCTGTGGGAGCGGGCAAGCCCGCGAAGAGGCCGGTGCAGGCAGTTCAGGTCAGAAGCTGTAATCCACCGTCGCAAAGTACGACCGTGGCGTACCCATCAACCACTGCTGGCCACTGAACGCCGACTGCACATACTCACGGTCGAACAGGTTGTTCAACTGCAACCCCAGCCTTACATCCGGCAACACCTGCCAGCCGATGTTGGCATCGACCACGGTGTAGCCGGGGGCGCTCTGGGTGTTGGCGGTGTTGGCATAGCGCTCATCCACATAGCGCGCGCCAATACCGGCCTCCACCTGCTGGCCGAAGCCTTTGCTCAACCAAAGGTTGGCAGTACGCCGCGGTACGTTGGCCGGGCGATTGCCGGCACGGTCCTGTGCCACGCCGCCGACCATTTCATCGAAATCGTCATACCTGGCGCGCACGATCGCCGCGTTGGCCGACACCTGCCACTGGTGCGCCAGCGCCAGTTCCAGGGATGCCTCCAGGCCGTCGGAGGTCTGCTGGCCAGCCTGCTGCTTGTCGTGGGTGACCGGATCATCCACCAGCAGCTTCTTCTTGACGATGTGGTAGGCGGCCAATGTCCATTCGCCCCGTCCCTCCCAGAAGCGCTGCTTGAGGCCCACTTCGGTCTGCCTGGCCTCGGTCAGGTCGTAGTGCATCTGCTTGGCGTTCAGACTTACAAGGTTGTCGACCCCATCCTCGCTGGTGGCGTACTGGCCATACAACGACAGGTCGTCGCTGACCGCGAACACCAGCCCGGCACGCCAGTTGCCACCTTGCAGGCTCTGGTCGCTGCGGCTGTCGTCTGTCAGCTTTGCCTGGTCGATGTGGTTCTGGTCGCGGCGCACGCCGGTGACCAGTGACAAGCGTTCGCTCAACTGCAGGCGGTTTTCGGCGAACAGGGCGAAGGTGTGGGTGGTGGACAGCGTTTGCGGGCGCAGCGGCGAGGCGCTGTGGAACCAACCCGGCTGCGGCTGCCACGGGTCGACGTAGTCGCCGCCCACATCGTTGTAGGGCGCGTTGCTGTCGACGTTGAAACGGACCTTGTTGTACTCGGCGCCGACCACGGTCCTGCTGGCCAGGCCGAACAACGTGTGATCGAGGGTGAAGGCCTGGCGATCGCCGAACTGTTCCTGGTTGTGCTTGATTTCCAGGTAACTGCCGCGCAGCAACTGCTGGTGCTCGGCGTCCCAGCTGTAGTCCTCGGCGTTGCGCCAGTGACGGCGGCTCTTGATGTAGTACAGCTGGTTGCTGGTGCTGAGGTGGTCGTTCAACGTCCAGTCAGTGTTCAGGCGGGTCCATTCATCGACGTAATGCTGCACATCGTCCTGCACGTTGTAGTTCTTGTTGCGCAGGCTGCTGCGGTAGTGGCCGTCAATCAGCGGGGTGCCGTAGTAGTTGGCAGGCTTCGCATCGCCCCGGTCGTGGGCGAGGGTGAAGCTGAGATCGTCGCTGGCGTCGAAGCGCAGCGCGGCGCTTAGCGCCATGCTGCGTGACGGAGTGCGATCGACCCAACCGTTACCGGCTTGCTGGTTCAGGGCCAGGCGGTAGCTCAGGCGCTCGCCGAGGCTGCCGCCGCTGTCCAGGCCGAGCTGCTGGCGGTCCCACGAACCGTAGCCCAGGCGCAGGTGGTTGTGTACCTCGCCGGCAAACGGCTTTTTCGGTGTCACATTGACCACCGCCCCGGTGGCGCCTTCGCCATACAGCACCGAGGCCGGGCCACGAATCACATCGATGCGCTCGACCATCCAAGGGTCGACCGGGAACGTCTGGGTACCGGCACCGGTGTACAGGCGTGCGCCGTCGAACAAGGTCATCACCGAGCTGTGCCCGGTAAAGCCGCGGGCGGATAGGCCCGTGCCGCCGTCGCCCGGGGAACCCACATAGCTGATACCCGGTGAACGGGTCACCGCGTCCTGTACGGTGAGGTTGTTGCGCTGCTGGATCTGCTCGGCGCTGATGCTGCTGGTGCTGGCCGGTGTTTCCAGGGCGCTGAGGCCCAGGCGCGAGCCAGCCTGGGTCGGGGTGGCCAGGTCGATGGCGTGGCTGCCCTGGGTATCGGTGATAGCCGTGGAGGGCAGGGCCAGTGGCTCTCGGTCGAGGTCATCGGCCAGGGCCGGCAGGGACACGGCCAGGCAGGCCGCAAGGGGGTGAAGCTTGAAGGTACGGGACATGTCGTTCCACTACTGCAGGAATGAATGGATCCCGGTGGAAAACACGCAAAGGCACACCGTGCAGCAGGGGCGCACACGGATACCGGCCTGCGCCCGCCCACCGCGGGTTGCCAAGTGAAGCTCCAGGCCGGTCTCCGGGCTTGCGAGGGGCATGAAACCTTCACCTTCCCATGCAGGTGCACAGTGGTATCTCGAAGGGTTCGCTCGCTTACCGTTGCGGGGGCAGCGCCGGACTTGTCGTGGGCAACACGACGCACCGGCTTCCCGTTTCACCCTGCGCACGGCGGCGCAGGGCACCTGAAACTGGCGCGCATCTGACCATTGAAACGCGGGGGCGTCAAATTCGCTGGGGTTATTGGCGGGGTGGTGGGCAGGTCCGGCCTCTTCGCGGGCTTGCCCGCTCCCACAGGTACAGCGCTGCTCTCAGGCCTTGCGCAGTACTTGTGGGAACGGGCAAGCCCGCGAAGAGGCCAGGCCTGCGAGAGAAGGCTAGCGCCCGCGCCGCCGCGATACCCGCGCCTCGATATTCTTGCGCCCGATCAGCAGCGGTGGCTTCTCCACCACTGGCTCATCCGCCAGCCACTTGTACATCACCAGGCAGTCCACCAGCCCCAGGCGGGCGTGGCGATAGGCCTTGGGCAAGCGGCCAACGGTTTCGAAGCCCAGCTTGTGCCACAGCGCCACAGCCACCTCATTGGTGGCCACCACAGAGTTGAACTGCAGGGCCAGAAAGCCTTCCTGGCGCGCCTGTTTCTGTGAGTGCTCGCACATCAACTTCGCCACGCCCCGGCCGCGTGCCGACTCACAGACCATGTAGCCACAATTGCCCACGTGCCCGCCAGGCCCGGCGGCATTGGCCTTGAGGTAATAGGAACCCAGCAGCTTGCCGTCTTCCTCGGCCACCAGCGTGCGCATGGGCAGCTCCAGCCACAGCTGGCGAGCCTGATCGAAGCTCAGGTTCGGGTCGAATGCGTAGGTTTCACGGGCCTGGACAATGGCCTGGAAGGTGGGCCAGAAGTGTTTGAAATCTTCCGGGGTCATGG
The DNA here is from genome assembly GCF_002113165.1 of Pseudomonas sp. B19(2017). Taxonomy (NCBI): domain Bacteria; kingdom Pseudomonadati; phylum Pseudomonadota; class Gammaproteobacteria; order Pseudomonadales; family Pseudomonadaceae; genus Pseudomonas; species Pseudomonas sp. B19(2017). The sequence continues at coordinate 165,343 of NZ_NEJR01000005.1, read as the reverse complement.
GGCGGATGTGGATCATGCGGGTTCCTGCAAGGGCTGGGCCGCCCAGTCTGGGTGGCGCGGCGCCGTCGCGCAAGGGCGGCGACGCCATTTGCATTCATCCGTTGGCCTTGCCCACTGCATCCATGGCCCGTGCCGAGTAGACCAGCGCGGCACCGGCGTTCATCGCCACGGCCACGCCGAGTGCCTCGGCGATTTCCTCGCGGCTGGCGCCGTGCTTGACGGCCTGCTGCGAGTGCACGGCAATGCAGCCGTCGCAGCGGGTGGTGACTGCCACGGCTAGGGAGATCAGCTCGCGGGTCTTGGCGTCCAGGTGGTTGGTCTTGGCCCCCGCGCCGCTGGCGGTCATATAGCCTGCCACGGTGTCAGGGGAAAGCTGCTTGAGATCGCCGATGCCGGCCATCAACTGCTTACGGTAGGCGTCCCAGTCCATCATGCTCATCGTCTTCACCTTGGGGAGGTTGCGAGTGGAGCTTTCAGGCTAGTCGAAGAGTGGGGAGTGTGAGACTTGTACTTTGGTTGGTTGCGCGCAGGCCCTTGGGCTGCGCGCTCCCACACCGGTCAGATGTAGATGAACACCAGCACCAATGCCGCGACGAACGCCCACTTCTCCAGGTAGTAGCGGGTGCGGTTGCGCTTCTTCAGCGCCTTGCCACGTTCGCGGATCTTGTAGATGCGGATGAACAGCCGGTTGATGCCACCGGTCTTGTCGCCGGCATCGTTGGGGGCGGCGGCAGCGGCCATGACGTTGCGGCTGAACCAGCGGTTGAACGCGGTTGCCCAGCGGTACTTGAGCGGGCGTTCGATGTCGCAGAACAGGATGATGCGGTTGTGCTCGGTGGTATTGGCCGCGTAGTGGATGTAGGTCTCGTCGAAGACCACGCCCTCGCCATCGCGCCAGGAGTACTTCTCACCATCCACGTCGATGTAGCAACCATCGTCGTTCGGCGTGTCCAGACCCAGGTGGTAGCGATAGGAGCCGGCATACGGGTCGCGGTGGCGTACCAGCTTGGCGCCCGGCGGCAGGGTGGCGAACATGGCGGCCTTGACCGTACCGATGCCTTTGAGCAACTCGGTGGTGCGTGGGCACAGAGTCATCGCCGACGGGTGGCTTTCGCCGTACCACTTCAGGTAGAAGCGCTTCCAGCCAGTCTTGAAGAATGAGTTGAAACCGACATCATCGTAATTGTCGGATTTCTTGATTTCGCCAACATGCAGCAGCTGCTGGGCTTCCTCGCGGATCTCCTTCCAGTGGTCCTGCAGTGTCTGCAGTTCGGGGAAGGCCTCCACTGGCAGATAAGGCTTGGCCGGGTGCCTGGAAAACAGATACAGAAAGCTGTTGACCGGGGCCAGGAAGCTGGAGTGGTCGCCCAGCTGACGGGTCAGCTTGTGGCGAACCCGACCGCGCAAGTGAACATAGGCGATCGAGAGGGCAAAGATGAGTACGAGTGCAATTTTCATGGACGTTTACTTGTCGAAAAATGGCCATGCGCCATGGCATGAGCCCGCCAGCATAAACAATCATGGGGGTAGTTTGTACTTATTGTTACGCAACGACGGGGCGACTTAGGTTTAATGCCCTGCAGCCTTGCGCAAACGTTTCATGTTCAGGAGTTCGTATGATTCAGGACGCACGCCCCAGCGGTACCCCCTTCAAGCGGCTGTTCTTCGCGTTGCCGGTCAGCGATGCCCAGCGCCGTGCCCTGGCCCAGTGGCGACGCGGTCTGAACCTGCGCAGCGGCAAGCCGGTGCCGGCCGCCAACTTCCATGTGACATTGCTATTCCTTGGTGATGTGGATACCGCCCAGGTGCCAGCAATTTGCGCGGCGGTCGATCAGCTGGCGCTGCCGGCGACGGCACCACGGCTATTGCTGGACCGCTTGCAGGCGTGGCAGCGGGCCAGCGCCCTGGTGCTGGAGGCGCAGCACACGCCACCAGCCCTGTTGCAACTGGTGTACAGCTTGCAGCAGGCGCTGCTGCCGTTGGGGGTGGAAGCGGCCGACCGCGAATATCGCCCGCACCTGACGCTGGCCAGGGACTACCGTGGCCAGCCGCCAGAGGCCGGCAGCGCGCCGGATTTCTACCTCGCTGCCCGCCATTTCACACTGTATGAGTCGCGCAAGGGCGCTTACTGGCCGTTGGCGCAATGGCCGCTGTCGAGCTGATTCAGGCCGTGACCTCGCTGCTGAAGACCCGCTCGACCCAGCCTTCTTGTGTCTTCAAGGTTTCTTAAACTCAGAAGGGTGAGAGCCGGTTTGCCGGAGATGGGGCCAGGGCAGGCGATCACACCGGCAGGCTCTGGTACGGCAACTCATCCCCCGGGCTGCGGGCGAACTGGCGCTTGTACTCGCGGCTGAACTGCGAGGTGCTCTGGTAGCCCACCCGGTGTGCGGTCTGCGCCACCCCCAGGCCTTCGCCGATCAGCATCTGCTGCGCCTTCAGCAGCCGCAGGCGCTTGAGGTACTGCATCGGTGCCATGTCGGTGCAGCGCTTGAAGTGCTCGTGGAAGGTCGAAACGCTCATATTGGCGCGCGCGGCCAGCGCTTCCACGCTCAGCGGCTCGGTGTAGTGTTCGCGCAGGTGGGCAAGGGCGGCCCCGATGCGGGCGAAGTGCCCCTGTTGCTCCACCAGCGCCCGCAACACGCCCGCCTGTGGGCCGCGCAAGGCGGTGTACAGCACCTCGCGTACCCGTGCCGGGCCCAGCACCTTGGCGTCCATCGGGTCTTGCAGGCAGCGCAGCAGCCGTTCCACGCATTCTCGCATCGGCGCATCGAGTGCAGCCGAGGTCATTGAATGCGGGGTTTGCGCCTGCACCGCGGCATCCGGCGCCAGGGCCATGCTTTGCACCAGTTCACCCAGCACGCCGCGGTCGATGTCTACCGCCACGCCCAGCAACGGTGCTTCGGGGGTGGCGAAGGTTTCACACATGAACGGCACCGACAATGCCTGCACCAGGTAATGCCCGGCGCCGTACTCCAGGGTGCGCGGCCCCAGGCGCGCCAGCTTGCTGCCCTGGGCCAGGATCATCAGGCTGGGTTCGTAGATCTGCGGGCTGCTGGCCACATAGTGGTCCCAGCTCAGCACCTGTACCTGAGGCAGATGCGTAGGCACGAAGCCCGGGCGCGTGGCAAGGCTGCGGATCAGTGTGCAAAGCGGCGCATTGGCGTCGACGTGTCGGGTCAGTTGCATGATGGACCTGGGCAGAGGATCAGACAGTCTAATCATCTCAGAATCAAGGCTTGGTGCCAGGTGCTGCGTGGTATCTTCGGAGAATCAGGCACGGATACCGGAGAATCAGCTGTGGGCGAGGCGGGGCATGGCGCGCAAAATGTGTCGCCTGAATCGTTTCACTTCATAGCGAGGCCCTGCATGTACACCGCCATCGGTTACGCCGCCCAGACCCCTGCCAGCCCCCTGGCTCCCATGACCTTCCAGCGTCGCAGCCCGCGCCCGGATGACGTCGCCATCGAGATCCTGTACTGCGGCGTGTGCCACTCCGACATCCACCAGGCGCGCAATGAATGGGGCATTGCCGTGTACCCGTTGATGCCAGGCCACGAGATCATCGGCCGGGTCACCGCAGTGGGCGACAACGTGACCACGCACAAGGTCGGCGACCTGGTCGGTGTTGGCTGCATGGTCGATTCGTGCCGCCGCTGCGAAGCCTGTGCCAAGGACCTGGAGCAATACTGCCTGGAAGGGCCGACCATGACCTATGCCACCCCGGATCGGGTCGACGGTAGCAACACCATGGGCGGTTACTCCAGCAGCATCGTGGTCAGCGAGCGCTTCGTGATGCGCATTCCGGCCGGCATGGACCTGCCCAGCGCCGCGCCGATCCTTTGCGCCGGCATCACCACCTATTCGCCGCTCAAGCACCACGGTGTCGGCCCGGGTCACAAGATCGGCATCCTCGGCATGGGCGGCCTGGGCCACATGGGTATCAAACTGGCCAAGGCCCTGGGCGCCGAAGTGACGCTGTTCACCCGTTCCCCGGCCAAGGCCGAGGAGGCCCGGCGCCAGGGTGCCGACCATGTGATCGTGTCTACCGATGCCGAACAGATGCGCGCCGCGGCGGGCCGTTTTGATTTCCTGCTCGATACCATCCCGGTGCAGCACGACCTTAACCCGTACCTGGAAACGCTCAAGTTCGATGGCGTGCATATCCTGGTCGGCCTGATCGAGCCGATCGATCCGGCGCTGCATGCGGCCAACCTGGTGCTCAAGCGCCGGGTGCTGGCGGGGTCGTTGATTGGCGGTACTGCCGAGACGCAGGAGGTGCTGGATTTCTGTGCCGAGCACGACATCCGATGTGATATCGAGTTGCTGGATATCCGCAATATCAACCAGGCGTATGAGCGGATGATCGCCGGGGATGTGAAGTACCGCTTCGTCATCGACATGGCCACTCTGCAGGGCTGATTGGTTACCTGTACCGGCCTCTTCGCGGGCACGCCCGTTCCCACAGGTAAATCACAGCTTCAGAAATCTGTGCAGTAACTGTGGGAGCGGGCGAGCCCGCGAAGAGGCCAGTACAGGGAATGAAGAAGCTGGATCTGTTACCACGCCAATGCCCTGTCCCAGCCTTTCCAGAACAACCATCGCCGTACCTCGCCATGTGCCCCGGTACCGATCTGCCAGGCTGGCCGCCCGCTGTCCAGGGCAATCACCGAAACGAACCCGGCATGGCTCGCCGCCACCAGCGTACGCCCGTCGGCACTGACATCCAGCGCACTGATGGTCGACCCCAGAAAGTGCTGCCAATGCTCCACGCCATCTTCGCCAAACGCCCGCAGGTAACCATAGGCATCCCCCACGATGTACTCGCCGTCGCGCGCCACCCCGGCATACACCCGTGCGCCATCCTGCACCAGCGGGGTACGCGGGTCCTGGCTGTAGTAATCGGTATCCAGCCCCGGCAAGTCGGCTACCCTGACGGCCAGCGTGGCACCACTGTAGAAATGACAGGCGTTGAGAAGCAGCTGGTCACCCTTGCGGTTGAACAGCGCGAAGTGCGGGTACTCGCTACCAGGGCCGATTGCCGCCACGGGCCTGAGCTGGTCGTCCAGCACCAGGTGACGGCTGCCTTGCTCGCCGATTACGATCAACCGGCCGTCCGCCGACACTGCGCCGTGCTCCATGCTCAGCCCGAGGCTGATGTCGTCCGGGTCGGTGCCTTCGTCCAGTTCGTCGAGCACCCGGGCCTGGTGCGGCAGCAGGCGGGTCGCACCGTGGCGGGTCAGCAGGAAAATACCTTCGGCACTCACCAGCAGTACCCGTTGGCCATCCGGGAAGGGGATCAGCGCGGTCGGCGCGGGCGGCAGGTCGAACGGCTCGAACGGGTAACCCGGCGGCAACCCCTCCAGCCCCGTGGGCCAGGCCAGGCGCAGCACCTGCGGGCCGCCCCAGCCATCGGTCACGCGCACGCCCTCGGCATTGGCCAGGGCGAAGTAGCGCCGGGCCGGGCAGCGGCCGAAGTGATCGACGCCGATCACCGGGGTCACCCCGTGACTGTCGATGTGCACCACCTGGCCTTTGTCATGCGGCATGCCGATGCGTGCCAGCAGGCTGCCGTCGTCCAGCAGCAGGACGTTGCAGATGCCTTGCCCGTGTTCCTCGATCAGCGCCAGCAATGGGTGGTGGGCGGGCGGCCAGGCTTCGCGGAAGGCTTGCTGCTCGAAGGCTTCGACACCAGGCCGGTTGGCGGCTTGCAAGGCTTCCAGCCAGGCATCGAGCAAGTGCTCGGTGGCTTGCGGCAGGGGTTCTTCGAGGTCATCCCAGCCTTGCGCGCGGCCCTGCGCGACATAAGCGTTGACGGCTTGGGCATAGGCGGTAACGGCCTGCTGCCACTGCTGCTGAGGGGGCTGCTGGTCCATGAGCGGATCGGGCTCCTTGTTGCTGCGTTCGCATTTCACACAAAGCGCGCATGGTACTCCTTCTGCTCGACTCGCGGTTGTGAGGCCCAGGCTTGACGCGTACCATGCCGGACATTCCTTCCAATAACAAAGCATGCGTCGACACCCCGGCAAGCGGGTGGGTGGCGTGCGCCCTGTTGCCTTGTCTGCGGAGAACCGGTTTCCCCCATGAACGGACCCACACCTACCAACATGCCACCCACGGCGGGTAGCGGCAGTTGGCTGAGCGTCATTGCCCTGGCTCTGGCGGCCTTTATCTTCAACACGACCGAGTTCGTCCCGGTGGCGTTGCTCAGCGACATTGGCCGCAGCTTCGACATGAGCACCGCCCAGGTCGGCCTGATGCTGACCATCTATGCCTGGGTGGTAGCGCTGGCCTCGCTGCCGATGATGCTGCTGACCCGCAACATCGAGCGGCGGCGCCTGTTGCTGTTCGTGTTCCTGGTGTTCATCGTCAGCCACTTGCTGTCGTGGTTGTCACAGAGCTTTGCCATGTTGCTGGTCAGCCGTATCGGCATTGCCCTGGCGCATGCGGTGTTCTGGGCCATCACGGCCTCCCTGGCAGTACGCGTGGCGCCGCCCGGCCAGCAGGCCAAGGCGCTGGGCCTGCTGGCGACCGGCACCACCCTGGCCATGGTCCTGGGCATTCCGTTGGGCCGTGTGGTGGGTGAAGCGCTGGGCTGGCGCGTCACTTTCCTGAGCATTGCCGGGGTAGCGCTGGCAACCATGCTGTGCCTGATGAAGTCGCTGCCGCTGCTGCCCAGCCAGAACTCGGGCTCGCTGCGCAGCCTGCCGGTCCTGTTCAAGCGCCCGGCGCTGGTGATCACCTATGTGCTGGTGACGCTGGTGATTACCGCGCAGTTCACCGCCTACAGCTACATCGAGCCGTTCGCCCTGCACGTGGCGCAGATCGGCGGGGAGCGCACCACGCTGTTGCTGCTGCTGTTCGGCGGTGCCGGGGTGTTCGGCTCGTTGCTGTTCAGCCGTTACAGCGACCGCTTTCCGCATGGCTTCCTGGTGGGCTCGATCGGCCTGCTGGCGGCGTGCCTGTTGCTGCTGCTACCGCTGTCGGGCAACTTCTATTTGTTCGCCGTGTTGAGCATGTTCTGGGGCGTGGCGATCCTCAGCTTCAGCCTGTCGCTGCAGTCCAAGACCCTGAAGCTGGCGTCCGATGCCACCGATGTGGCCATGGCGCTGTTCTCGGGTATCTACAACATCGGTATCGGCGGTGGCGCGTTGCTGGGCAGTATCGTCAGCAGCCAGTTGGACGTGGCGGATATCGGCCTGGTGGGCGGTAGCGTCGCGGTGGTCGGGTTGTTGCTGGCCGTTGCCAGCACCCGGCGATTCCGCGAAGCGCTGGGCGGGGTGCCTGGGCATTCCTGAGTGACCGTGCCGGTTTCTTCGCGGGCACGCCCGCTGCCACAGGTACTGCATCGCTCCTGAAATTGATGCAGTACCTGTGGGAGCGGGCGTGCCCGCGAAGAGGCCGGTACTGGCGATTGAATACTCAAACCAGTACTGCAGCCCCTGCCCGCCGTTCAGTCTGGGACGATTGTGCAGCCATTGGTCAGCGCCCGGTTGCGCAGTGCCTCGAAGCGTTCGCGCAGCCACAGGTGCAGTTGCGCCACAGCGGGCGTGAGTTGCTTGCGGTGCGGGCACACCAGGGTGACCGGGACGGGCTCACCGAGGTATTCGGGCAGGACGATTTCCAGTTCGCCGGCCACGATGTTGGCACTTACGTCCAGCCACGACTTGTAGACAATGCCTTCGCCCTGCAAGGCCAGCCGGCGGATCACGTCGGCATCGTCGCTGACCAGCGGCCCGCGTACCTGCACGGTACGGTTGCCCACCCGCCATTTGTCGTAGACCCGGTTGTACTGCATGTACAGCAGGCAGGCGTGCTGCTGCAGGGCATCGGGCGTGAGCGGGCGGCCGTGGCGAGCCAGGTAGTCGGGCGCGGCGACCAGCACCCGGCGGTTCCAGTCGGCCAGCGGCAGGGCAATGTAGTTGGCGTCCTGGTTGAGGCCATAGCGGATCGCCACATCCACCGGGTCGCGGTTGAGATCCGCGATCTGGTCGGACAGGAAGAAGCGCAGGTGCAGGGCCGGGTGCTCGCGGCGGAAGGCGCTCAGCCATGGCAGCAGCATATTGCGGCCGAGGTCGGACGGTGCCGACACCTGCAGGGTACCGCGCAGGGTGTTGGCGTTGCCATGCAGGTCTTCACGCCCTTGGCGCAAGCTCTCCAGCACGTTCAAGGCCGTCGGCAGGTACAACTCGCCTTCGGCGGTCAGGCGCAGGCTGCGGGTGGTGCGGGCGAACAGACGCACGTCGAGGTCGCGCTCCAGGCGCTTGATCGCGGCGGCCACCTGGCCCGGCAGCAGCTCGGCTTCGTGGGCGGCGGCGGTGAAGCTGCCTAGCACGCTGCTGCGGACGAACAGTTCGAGGTCGGCGATGCGCAGCATTTTCACTCCTGGGATGAAAGTGTTGCTGCATTGTGCCGGTTTTTCTTTTCTGCAGGAAAGATAAGATGCCGGGCAAATCCCTTGTTCATTCCCGGAGTCGTTGCATGGATACCGTCTCGCTGGCCAAGCGCCGTTACACCACCAAAGCCTACGATGCCTCGCGCCGTATTCCCCAGGCCACTGTCGATGCACTGCTCGAGCAATTGCGCCACAGCCCGTCCTCGGTCAACTCGCAGCCGTGGCATTTCATCGTTGCCGACAGCGCCGAAGGCAAGGCCCGGCTGGCCAAGAGCACCACAGAGCGCTATGCCTACAATTCGCCAAAGATCCTCGATGCCTCGCATGTGATCGTGTTCTGCACCCGTACCGAGATGACCGAAGCGCACCTGAATGCGGTGCTCGACCAGGAAGCTGCCGATGGCCGCTTCCGCGATGACCAGGCGCGTGCCGGGCAGAACCAGAGCCGCCGGCATTACGTCGACCTGCACCGTTTTGACCAGAAGGACGTGCAGCACTGGATGGAAAAGCAGACCTACCTGGCGTTGGGTACTGCCTTGCTGGGGGCTGCGGCACATGGGCTGGACGCTACGCCGATCGAAGGCTTCGACAGCAAGGTTCTCGATGCCGAACTGGGCTTGCGTGAGCGTGGGTTCACCAGCGTGGTCATTCTCAGCCTGGGCTATCGCAGCGAGACGGACTTCAACGCAGGCTTGAACAAGTCGCGGTTGCCGGCTTCGCAGGTGTTCACCTTCCTGTGAGGTGGGCGGGGCCGCCTTGCGGCCCCTTCGCGGCGCAAGGCCGCTCCCGCGCGGTCTCATGAACTGGCAAATATTCGGCATATGCCGCATACTTGTCGGCAAACGCCGGAAAGGAGAGCGCCATGCTTGCCGAAGTGCTTCGCGACAACGGTTACCACGAGTACCGGGCGCGCCTGCACGCATTGCTGGAAATCCCCGAACTCGCCAGTGATTTTGAAATCCACACCCGCATCACCCATGGCTTCGCTGCAACCTGGCTGGTGAAACTGACCGAACTCGGCGTGTTCACCCCCGTGGAGCGTGACCAGATCATTCCCCTGCGCACGCTGAAAACCCGCATCGAACGTGACCAGCCACTGACCGTGGAAGAAAGCGACCGGCTGTTCCGCTCGGCCCATATCACCGCCATGGCCGAAGCCGTGTTCGGTGAGGCGGGCAAGGCCAAGCGCTGGCTGTCCAAGCCCAAGGAGCGCTTCTCGGGGCTGACGCCGATGCAGATGCTCACCACCCAGCAGGGCACCACACAGGTCGAAGAGATGTTGCTGCAGATCGCCGAGGGCTTCGGCCTGTGATTCTGTGGCGTATCAGCGCCTATGCAGACTTGAGCGGAACGGGTGGCTTGCGTGTCAGCGGCCGCTGGCACCAGGCGGGCCGGCCAGTGGTGTATGCAGCCACCAGCCCGGCCGGGGCGATGCTCGAGGTGCTGGTGCACCTGGAGATCGACCCTGAGGATTTCCCCACCACCATGCGGCTGCTCCGTATCGAGTTGCCCGACACCGTTTCGCAAGCGCAGTTGCCCACTTTGCAGCCTGGCTGGTCGAGCCAGACCGAACTGACCCGGGGCCTGGGCAATCGTTTTCTCGATGAGTGCTCGGCATTGCTGCTGCCGGTGCCGAGCGCGATCATGCCCAGCACCACCAATTACCTGTTCAACCCGCGCCACCCGCAGGCAATCAGCGCCAGGCTCGAGGTCGAAGACTTCACCCCGGACAGCCGGCTGTTCTAGGGCAGCTTCACCAAAGTGCCGCTGATGCTGTTGTCAGCACTCTCCCAAACACTTCGAGGGCCTTGTCCACTTCAGCCTCGTTGCTGAAACGCCCGATGCTCAGGCGCACGCTGTTACGTGCCTGGCGTTCATCCAGCCCCAGCGCGAGCAGTACATGCGAGGCCGCATTGCTCGCCGAGTTGCAGGCCGAGGTGGTCGACAGCGCCAGCTCGCTGGCCAGCGCCGCACTGTTGAAACCCGTGCTGTCGATGCACAGGTTCAGCGTATGGGGAATGCGCTGCCTGGCGCAGCCGTTGAGGGTGACGCCGGGCAGGGCCAGCAGGCCTTCGCGCAGGCGCCTGGCCAGTTGCTCGAGGCGCAGGTGTTCGCTGTCGCCGGGCTGGCCGGCCAGGGCAAAGGCGGTCCCCATGCCGGCGATCTGGTGGGTAGCCAGGGTGCCGGAGCGCAAGCCTTGCTCATGGCCGCCGCCGTGCATCTGCGCACGCATCAGCATGCGGGCACGTGGCCCGACGTAGAGCGCACCGATGCCCTTGGGGCCATACACCTTGTGCGCCGAGAAGGACATCAGGTCCACGGCCATCGCGCTCAGGTCGATGGCCAGTTTGCCCACCGCCTGCGCCGCATCCACGTGCAGCAGGGCACCGTGGGCACGTACCTGTTCGCCAATGGCGGCAAAGTCGGTGATCGTGCCCAGTTCATTGTTGACCGCCATCAGTGACACCAGGCGGGTGTCGGCGCGCAACGCTGCCTGCACCGCGGCAGGCTGAATCAGGCCGCCGGCATCCGCTGCCAGGCGGGTAACGGCCCAGCCCTGGCGCTCCAGTTCGGCCGCCGTGTCGAGCACGGCCTTGTGTTCCAGCTGGCTGGTGATCAGGTGCCCGGGCTGGCCCAGTCCCTGGGCAATGCCCTTGAGCGCCAGGTTGTTGGACTCGGTTGCACCCGAGGTCCAGACCAGTGCATCGGCCTGCGCGCCAACGCATTCGGCCACTTGCTGGCGGGCCTGCTCCACAGCGTGGCGGGCTGCCTGGCCGAAGGCATGGCTACTGGACGCCGGGTTGCCGAAGTTGGCCTGCCTACCAAGGCAGGCAAGCATGGTTTCGATGACCCGGTCATCGACCGGAGTGGTGGCGGCGTAATCGAAGTAGAGCGGGGCGCTGGGCATTGGGGCGGGTCCGTGTCTGTCGCCGTGAAATCGGCAATCGTTGGAGCAAGCGTACCCGCAGTTTGAAAGATGATTTTCGCTTCCAGCAGCGTGCTTCTCACTTTTAGTAAGAAAAATTTCTCGGTATTCAGGTTTGAGTGGAACATTTTTCTACGCGTTGCGAGGGGCTTGTTGAACGCCCCTCGTAGCGTCTTCAGGCCGGCTCCACAGCCTTTTCTTCCTCGGCTACCACGCGCTCGCACAACTCGGTGATCTGCTCGCGCATCCAGCGGTTGGCCGGGTCCTGATCAGTGCTTTCATGCCAGTACAGGTGCGTTTCCAGCGCAGGCACCTCCACCGGCAGGGGCTGGTAGCGCAACTGATGGCGGCGGGCGAAGCGCTCGGGGACGGTCATCGCCATGTCGGTCTGCTGCAGCACCTGCGAGGCCATCAGGTAATGCTGCGAGCGCAAGGCAACCTTGCGTTGCACGCCCATCTTGCCCAGGGCCAGGTCGACATAGCCCAGGCCATTGCGCCTGCTGGAGATATGGATGTGGGTCATGCCCAGGTAGTTGTCCAGGGTCAGCTTGCGGTCGGCCAGCGGGTGGCCTTGGCGCAGGGCGCAGACATAGCGGTCTTGCATCAGTTTGACGTGGCGTACCTGCGGGTCGGTGTTCAACGGTGCGTCGATGGCGAAGTCCAGGCGGCCGGCGGCGAGTTCCTTGGTGGTCTCGCGGCGCTTGCACAGGAAGCTTTCGATCAGCACTGCCGGTGCCAGGCGGCGCAAGCGCTGGAACAGTGGCGGCAGGATCACCGCTTCGGTCAGGTCGGTCATGCTGATGCGGAAGGTTTTGTTGGCCTGTTGCGGGTTGAAGATGCGGCTTTCCTGCACTGACGTGCGAAGCAGCGCCAGGGCATTGCGCACCGGGCCGATGATGTTCTGCGCCATGGGAGTGGGCACCATGCCTTGCGCAGTGCGCACGAACAGCGGGTCGTTGAAGGTTTCGCGCAGCCGCGACAGGGCGTTGGACACTGCCGGCTGGGTAATGCCGACGATCTGCCCGGCGCGGGTCAGGTTGGCTTCGGTGTAGATCGCATCGAACACGATGAACAGGTTGAGGTCGACCTTGCTGAGGTTCATGGGCGCCGCTCTTTGTTGGAATTATGGGGCGATCATATATCGGTTATGAATGTTTATACACGCGGAAAATAGACTAGGTGGATTGGCCCGGGCTGCTCTAGGCTCTGGCCCATGTACTCCGAACCGTGAAGGTAGCCCCGATGGATTTCGCCTATTCGCCCAAGGTCCAGGCACTGCGCGAACGCGTCAGCGCGTTCATGGATGCCTATGTCTACCCCGCCGAGGCGGTGTTCGAGCGCCAGGTCGCCGAGGGCGACCGCTGGCAGCCCACTGCGATCATGGAAGAACTCAAGGCCAAGGCCCGCGCCGAAGGGCTGTGGAACCTGTTTCTGCCGGAATCGGAATACGGTGCCGGCCTGAGCAACCTGGAATACGCCCCGCTGGCGGAAATCATGGGCCGTTCGCTGCTCGGCCCGGAGCCGTTCAACTGCTCGGCGCCGGATACCGGCAACATGGAAGTGCTGGTGCGCTATGGCAGCGAGGCGCAGAAGCACCAGTGGCTGGAGCCGCTGCTGCGCGGGGAGATCCGTTCGGCGTTCGCCATGACCGAGCCGGACGTGGCCTCGTCGGACGCTACCAACATGGCCGCCACCGCCGTGCGTGACGGCGATGAGTGGGTGATCAACGGCCGCAAGTGGTGGACCTCCGGCGCTTGCGACCCACGCTGCAAGGTGATGATCTTCATGGGCCTGTCCGACCCTGAAGGGCCGCGCCACCAGCAGCACTCCATGGTGCTGGTACCCACCGATGCGCCCGGGGTGAAGATCGTCCGGCCGCTGCCGGTGTTCGGCTATGACGATGCCCCCCATGGCCACGCCGAGGTGCTTTTCGAGAACGTGCGGGTGCCGTATGAGAACGTGATCCTCGGCGAGGGCCGTGGCTTCGAGATTGCCCAGGGGCGCCTTGGCCCCGGCCGCATCCACCACTGCATGCGCTCGATCGGCATGGCCGAGCGCGCGCTGGAACTGATGTGCAAGCGCTCGGTGGAGCGTACGGCTTTCGGCCGGCCACTGGCGCGTCTGGGCGGCAATGTCGACAAGATCGCCGACTCGCGCATGGAGATCGACATGGCCCGGCTGCTGACACTGAAGGCGGCCTACATGATGGACACGGTCGGCAACAAGGTGGCCCGCAGCGAGATTGCGCAGATCAAGGTGGTGGCGCCGAACGTGGCACTGAAAGTGATCGACCGGGCGATCCAGATACATGGCGGGGCAGGGGTGAGTGGCGACTTCCCGCTGGCGTACATGTATGCCATGCAGCGCACCCTGCGCCTGGCCGACGGGCCGGATGAAGTGCACCGGGCAGCGATTGGCAAGTATGAGATCGGCAAGTATGTGCCGGCGGAGATGATGCGTAGCGGGCGCTAATTCGTCAGCCTGCAAGGGCCTTTTCGCGGGCTTGCCCGCTCCCACAGGGTCAGCGCAGCCTGATAGGCCCGTGCAATACCTGTGGGAGCGGGCAAGCCCGCGAAGAGGACGGCGCGGTGCATGGCACCATCTGTACAGAAACCTGGGCTTCGATTTCTACATTGGAAATGAGCAGAGAAAGATGGGCAGAAGTTGTGCTGTAGGAAGTCTGATACTCGCCAGTAAGAAATAGTTGATTTTGTTCAGGCGGCTAACTTAGGCTGGTTTGTAGGAAACATCTGAATTCGGATCCCGTCCATTTAAATTCCCCGTACGGATGTTAGGTTTTTGACCTCAACTATCTACAGGGAGTTTTTATATGCGCGCCAGTCTAGGGGGAAAAGCTCAGGCAGTAGATGGTGACGTCACCACAACGGGTGCTGTCTGTATAGCGACTGGGGCAAGCTATCTCGACGAGGGCCGCATGGTGCTGCGCGAAGGCGATCGCACCACGCCATGCCCACTGTGCGGGCAGGAGGGCACCGTCGCCGAAGGGGTGGACTTCTTCCTGTCAGAAGGTCGACGGGTCGCCACGGATGGTGCGTTGGTGCTCTGTGGCTGCTCGGTGGGCAGCAATAGGGTAGTTGCCCCGATGCACGAAGCTTTGCCGTCCAGGCATGCCATTGCAGAGCGCGCGAATACCCACTTTGCCGAGCCATCAACCCCCGTATACCCCGAGCGGTTTTCACAACCGACAGCAGTAGCGATGCCCGGAACCCTGGAGCCTGGGTTCTTCGTGATTCCGCGGCGCATGTCGTTCCCACAGGTGCTGCTGGAGTTGGCCGGGCACGATGCCACGTTGCCAATCTCCCGGCTGCAGCGGCTTAACCCGACGTTTGATCAAGGCTTCAAGGCAGGGGAAATCTTCGTCATCGGTGACCCAGACAATGGTGATGCCTGCACCCGCGAGGAAGGCCAGTTGATGGCTGCTGCGCAGCATGCACGCCGTGCGCTGGCGGTGCTCGATTTCGCCGAAGCGGACTTCATGATGCAGCACCAGGCCGAGATCGCAGGCTTGCTCGGCAACGCCAGCCAGTCCATGGGCGCGGGCAAGGACATGCTGGAGCAGGGGCTGAAGCAGGTCAGTCATACGCTGACCAGTATCGAACACCTGCATCAACGCGAGTTTATGCAGCATGGCCATCTGAACAGCCCAAGTTTCTTTGCCGAACGGCGAAAACTGCTCCAGCAGCTGGATGGACAGTTGAAAACGGCATTGCTTAACAAGCAGCTGAACCTAGGGAACTATGAACGGCTCAAGAAGAGCTTGAATATTTCGACCAAGAGCCTTGTGCACCACTGGTCAAAGGCCGGCGGGCCGGGGCAGATTCCGGGGTATGCGACGCATCTGGACAAGGTGGCGCGACTCAGCAAGTTTCTTGAGTACGGTGGCTACGCTGCGATTGGGTTGGGTGGGACTTCTTCGTATCTGAAAGTGCAAGAAGTTTGTCGGGCAGGGGAGACTGAAGATTGTAAAAAAGTCAGACTGACCGAGACGGGAGGTTTTGCTACTGGAACTGCCGGAGCAATGGCTAGCACTTTAGGAGCAAACCTCGTATCTGGAACAATTTGTGCCGCTGTTACAATGGGCTCGGCAGGTCTGGCTGCGCCGGTATGCGGCATTGTACTGGTGGGCGCGAGCGGCATGGCTGGGGGAGTGCTGGGCGGGACGCTCGGTGAATCCGTGGGCGAGTTTATTTACGAGGCAACCAGTGATTGACATTACTGGCTGGCAACCACTTGCTAAAGTGGCGCTTCTATTAAGTCCTTTTGCTATCGCCATACCAGGACTAGTCCTTAGTGCTGTTTCAACGTTGACCAAAGATTATGACGTCGCCTGCTCGGCCATCACCAGCAACCCCTATTTTGAAAGCATCAAGCGTTATTGGGGTTGTGGGTCATTCAAGTGGCGCTGGATGACGCTATGTACGGCAAGTGGGTTAGTGGCATTTCCGTGGCTAGCGCTGCGAATGGGTCAACTGGATGCTGGCGAGCTGAATGCGTTTCCGAAGAAGCTTAAACGCAGGTTGAAAATTTCAGCCTGGCTAAACATGACTGGGTGCATCTGGATGGTGATTGTATGGGCGTTATTTAAGTTCAAGTAGGGGAGTCAGACCCGCATCTGCGGGTCATCCTCTTTCTGGCCGACTGTACGATCGGCCTTTGCTGGTTGCTCGAGCGGCTGATCCACGACAGCCACCTTCTCCCCCCGCGTCTTGACCAACGAAACCACCACCCCACCCAGCAACAACCCGAACGTCACCCCCAGCGACAGCAACGCCGGCACCTTGCCGATCATCCCATGGTAGAAAATCTTGCAGCCAATAAAGATCAACACCAGCGCCAACGCATACTTGAGGTAGACAAACCGGTGCATCAACGCCGCCAGCGCAAAATACAGCGAGCGCAAGCCGAGGATGGCGAAGATGTTCGAGGTATAGACAATGAACGGGTCCTGGGTGATGGCGAAGATTGCCGGCACGCTGTCGACAGCGAACACCAGGTCCGCCAGTTCGATCAGTACCAGTGCCATGAACAGCGGGGTGGCATGGCGCAGTGCCTTGTGCTGCCCGGGCGGGGTCTGCTGTACGAAGAAGTGTGAGCCGTGTATCTGGTCGGTGACCCGCATGTGCCGGCGCACGAACTTCAGGACCGGGTTGTTGGCCAGGTCGGGACGGCTGTCCTCCTTCGACAGCGCCATCTTCACCCCGGTAAACAGCAGGAACGCACCGAAGATATACAGCACCCAGGCGAAGTTCTGCACCAGCGCCGCGCCCACGCCGATCATGATCGCCCGCAGGAACACCACCCCAAGGATGCCCCAGAACAGCACGCGGTGCTGGTAGCGGCGGGGGATGGCGAAATAGCTGAAGATCATAGCCATGACGAATACGTTGTCCATCGACAGCGACTGCTCCACCAGGAACCCGGTGTAGAACTCCAGCGCCGACTGCGCGCCAAGCTGGTACCAGACCCCGACGCCGAACAGCACGCCGACGCTGAAGTAGCCCGAATACAGCAGC
Organism: Pseudomonas sp. B19(2017); assembly: GCF_002113165.1. Lineage (NCBI taxonomy): Bacteria > Pseudomonadati > Pseudomonadota > Gammaproteobacteria > Pseudomonadales > Pseudomonadaceae > Pseudomonas > Pseudomonas sp. B19(2017). The sequence continues at coordinate 148,491 of NZ_NEJR01000005.1, read as the reverse complement.
AGGCTTTCGCGCATTTCGATTTCCCGGTCATGGCGGTGCAGCACGCCCAGGTCGAGTACCAGCAAACCGATGACGAGGGCCATGAACACCAGCCACAACCAGGTGCTGGTACCGAGGAACGGGGTGGTGAGGAATGCCTGTAGAGCTGACATGAGCCCCTCCTTGAATGTCGACGTTGCATGGCAACAGTGATCCGACATGGCGGCCTGGCAGCCGTCAGAGGGGCCCGGTATCACATGGGCTTGAGCCTAGACCCGTTTGCCGTCGATGCCGAATGGGGAGCTGTTACATTTCTTTGCCAGGCAAGGCCTGCAGTGTGCGCGCGTACTCTGTAGGAGCAGCCTTGTGCTGCGAAGAGGCACGTACGGCCAATACATTTGTGCAACGTTGACCGGCCTCTTCGCAGCACAAGGCTGCTCCTACAGGGATGTGGGCCGCTTTCGGATCAATGCACCCACACTTCGACCCGCCGGTTCCGCAACCGCCCTTGCTCCAGCTCGTTCCCTGCCACGGGCAGTTCATCCCCCATACCCGTCACTTCAAGCACCTCCACGCCATCGCGCGCCAGCTCACGACGCACCGCCTGGGCCCGCAGGCGGGAGAGCAGGGCGGCGCGACCGGGTGTCTCCTTGGGGTCGCCAAAGCCCACCAGCACCGCCTTGCGTTGCAACTTGCCTGTTTGGCGCAGGTAGTCTGCAACACGCTGCACATCGCGCAGGGCCTTGTTATCGAGGCTGGCGCTGCCTTCCTGGAAGCGGAAGTTGACGCTCAGCCGCTGCGCCTGCTGGGCCAGCGTACGGTAGCGCGGCGGCATGTCGGCCTGGGGCGCTACGGGTTGGGCCTTGATCTGCTGCGAAACGAAGCCCTGCTGGGCGACGATCGCCTGGCCCGCCGGACTCTGGGTGAAGTCGGCCAAGGCCTTGGCCTGGGGCTTGGGGTTGGCCGGCAGGTAGAAAAACAGGCGCCGCGACAGCGGGTAATCCTCGCTGGCCACCAGTGCACGCTCCGGCAGCATGGCCGGCGCGTCGCCCTCGGCCACCGCCAGTACCTTGGCCCCGTGCAGCACCGCCAGGCTGCTGAAACCGATGGCCTGGCGGTCGGCGCCCACTCGCGCGGCCAACTCGTCGCTGGACTCGAAGCGTTGGGCCTTGGGCGAAAGCTCGCCGTGCTGGGGTTCCAGCACCAGTGCCTTGAAGGTCTCAAAGGTACCGGAGCGGTCGTCACGGGCGTACAGGTGAATAGCCCCGCCACTGACGCCCAGTTGCTCCCAGTGCTGGATCTGCCCCGAGAAAACCTGCGCCAGTTGCCAGGTAGTGAGCTGCGGCAACGGGTTGTCGGGATGGACGATGACTGCGACGCCATCAAGGCCGATGACTTGTTCGGCGGCAGCAGCGCGCAGGTTGCCCAAAGCCTGCAGTTGGCGTGTTTCGCTGTCGTTGATCGGCCGCGAGGCGGCGGCCAGGTCGGCGTCGCCCTGGCCCAGGGCGACGAAGCCGGTGCTGGAACCGTGGGCGGCGATGTCGATGCGCAAAGGTTGGCCGTGCGCGTCACGTGCGGTGATAACGGTCTCGTTGGCCAACTCGCCCGGGTGTTGTTCGATGGCAGTAGCCTGCTGTGCGCGCAGTTGCCCTTGCACAAGCGCCGGCAACAAGGCCGCGCCAATGGTATTGGAGCCTTGCACGCGCAGGCGCGCGGGCTCGGCCAGGGTCGCCAGCGGCAGCAGAGTAAGCAGCAAGACAAGCAGGCGAGGCATGCCGGAAGGCCTATGGCATAGAGTTGCCCGGCAGATTACGACAGTGGCGTGATGATAATGTGACAGTCCATGGGGCAGTGAGCTTTGCCTGATGCCAGTCAGTTAGTGTCACTGGGGCCGCAAAGCGGCCCCGGCAATCTCAATGCGCCCCGGCAGACTTGCTCAGGTCACTCTCTGCCCACTCGGTATAGATGCACGCATCCGCCACCGCCCAGCGTACCTTCACGGTATCTCCCGGCTGCATCGGCATGCCCGCCGCCGACAGCGCCTTCACCGTCAGCTCGGTGCCACCCGCGGTGACCACATGGCAGGTCTGGCTCTCACCGAGGAACAGCACCTCGCCAACCTTGGCGCTGACTTCGTTCCAGCCCGCCGGCAGCGGCTCGCGCGTGGCCTGTTCGGTGGTCAGGGCCAGGGCCTTTTCCGGGCGCACCATGATCAGCGCATCCTGCGAGGCGACCAGGCCCGGGGTCAGGCGGATAGCCACCGGCTGGCCCTCGAAGCTGCCCGCGCCATTGCTGCTGGCCTTGATCCGCAGGAAGTTGGAGTTGCCCAGGAACGAGGCGACGAAGGCATTCGGCGGGTTCTGGTACAGGTCGTAACCGGTGCCCAGGCCGACGATCTTGCCGTGGCTGAAGATGGCAATACGCTGGGACAGGCGCATGGCTTCTTCCTGGTCGTGGGTAACGTAGACGATGGTAATGCCCAGGCGCCGGTGCAATTGGCGCAGTTCATCCTGCAGGTCTTCGCGCAGCTTCTTGTCCAGTGCGCCGAGCGGTTCGTCCATCAGCAGGATGCGCGGTTCGTACACCAGCGCCCGGGCTATAGCCACGCGCTGCTGCTGGCCACCGGACATCTGCGACGGCTTGCGGTGGGCGAACTTCTCCAGTTGCACCAGCTTGAGCATGGCGTCGACGCGCTTGCCGGTTTCGCTGGCGCCGAGCTTGCGAATGGCCAGCGGAAAGCCGATGTTGTCACGCACGTTCAGGTGCGGGAACAACGAATAGCGCTGGAACACCATGCCGATGTCACGCTTGTGCGGCGGCACGTTGACCAGGGACTGGCCATCGACCAGGATCTCGCCGCTGCTCGGCGTTTCGAAGCCGGCCAGCATCGACAGGGTGGTGGACTTGCCCGAGCCGCTGGAGCCGAGGAAGGTCAGGAACTCGCCGTCCTGGATTTCCAGGTCGAGGTTGTCCACGGCGGTGAAGTCGCCGTAGTGCTTGTTCAGGCCGCGCAGGCTGACCAGGGTCTTGCCGTGCGCGTTGTCTTTGATCACTGCACTCATTGTTGTTTTCTCCGCGCTCAGGCGTTTTCGGTGCGCCGGCGCAAGGCGGCGGCAATGAACATGACAAGCAGCGACAGGCCGATCAGCAAGGTCGAGGCCACGGCGATGACCGGGCTGAGGTCCTGGCGCAGGGTGGTCCACATCTTCACCGGCAGGGTCTGCAGGTCGGGGCTGGCCATCATCACGCTCAGCACCACTTCATCCCACGACACCAGGAAGGCGAACAGGCCGCCGGCGATCATCCCCGGGCGAATCGCCGGGAAGGTCACCTTGAAGATCGCCTGCAGGCGCGAGGCGCCGCAGATCACCGCGGCATCCTCGATCGACTGGTCGAACAGCTTCAGCGAGTTGATGATCGAGATGATGGTGAAGGGCAGGGCGACGATCACGTGGCTGACCACGAAGGCGAACAGCGTGCCGGTGTAGCCGAGCTTGAGGAACAGTGCGTACACCGCCACGGCGATGATCACCAGCGGCACGATCATCGGCATGGTGAATAGCCCATACAGCAGCTCGCGGCCGGGGAAGCGGCCACGCACCAGGGCGAACGCGGTGGGCAGGCCGAGCAGCACGGCGGCGATGGTGGTCAGCACCGCCACCTTCAGGCTGGCCAGCGCGGCATCCATCCACTCCGGGTTGGAGAAGAACTGGCCGTACCACTTGAAGGTCCAGCCCGGTGGCGGGAACACCAGCCACTGCGACGAGCCGAACGACAGCAACACGATGAACACCACTGGCAGCAGCAGGAAGGCCGCGATGACCCCGGTGGTCAGGTACAAGCCCGTACGCAGCGGGCGACCCATGGCATTGGGAGACAGGAGCATGGCGGTTTACCTCGCGTTGCCGACCGGGGATTCCGGCTGCAGCTTCAGGTACAGGTAGAAGAGTACAAGGGTGATCACCACCAGCAGTGCGGCGGCGGCGCTGGCCAGGCCCCAGTTGAGGAACGACTGCACCTGCTGGATGATGAATTCGGGCAACATCATGTTTTGCGCACCGCCCAGCAGGGCCGGGGTAACGTAGTAACCGAGCGACATCACGAACACCATCAGTGCCCCGGAGAACAGCCCCGAGCGGCACAGCGGCAGGAACACCTTCCAGAAGTTGGTCCAGGGGCTTGCGCCGCAGATCGAGCCGGCCTGCAGCACCATCGGGTCGATGGCGTGCATGGTCGCCTGCAGCGGCAGCACGATGAACGGGATCATGATGTAGCTCATGCCGATCACCACGCCGGTCAGGTTGTGCACCATTTCCAGCGGGGCATCGATGATACCCATGGCCATCAACGCCTTGTTGATCACCCCCGAGCTCTGCAGCAGCACCAGCCACGAGTAGGTGCGCGCCAGCAGGCTGGTCCACATCGACAGCAGCACGATGTTCAGCAGCCAGCGGCCCCAGCCCTTGGGCACCAGGGTTATTGCCCAGGCCAGCGGGAAGCCCAGCAGCACGCTGATCAGGGTGACCACGCCGGCCACCGAGAAGGTGTTGAACAGTACCCGCGCATAAGCCGAGTTGGCGAACAACTGCTCGTAGTTGCCCAGGCCTGGCGTTGGCTCCAGCACCCCGCGCAGCAACAGGCCGGCGAGCGGGGCAAAGAAGAACAGGCCAAGGAACAGCAGAGCCGGCAGCAAATTGCGGCTGCCTTTCCAGCGCTGGCTCAGGCTGATGCGGCGGGGGACCGCTCCAGGGGCGCCGGTGCCCGTGGGGGCACCTTGCGCGTTATGCAGGGCGTTGATGGCGACTTTCATTTGACCAACCACTCATTCCAGCGGGCTGCGATCGCCTGGCCGTTCTTGGCCCAGTAGGCGAAGTCGAGGGTGACCTGGTCCTGGGCGTAGGCGGTCGGCAGGTTCTGCGCGAGGTCTTTGTCCAGCTTGGCCACGCTGTCGACGTTCACCGGGGCGTAGGCGGTCTTGTTGGCGAACTCGGCCTGGCCTTCGGCGCTGCTGGCGTTGGCCAGGAACTTCATGGCTGCGTCCTTGTTCTTCGCACCTTTGGGGATGACCAGGAAGTCGGCCATGACCAGGTTCTGCTTCCAGCTCACGCCCACCGGTGCACCGTCTTGCTGCAAGGCGTAGACGCGGCCGTTCCAGAACTGGCCGAGCGAGGCTTCACCCGAGGCCAGCAGTTGCTGCGACTGGGCCCCGCCGCCCCACCAGACGATGTCCTTCTTGATGGTGTCGAGCTTTTTGAAGGCGCGGTCCAGGTCCAGCGGGTACAGCTTGTCGGGGGCTACGCCGTCAGCCAGCAGGGCCAGTTCCAGTACGCCCGGGCTGGGCCATTTGTACAGGGCACGCTTGCCGGGGTAGGTCTTGGTATCGAACAGTGCGGTCCAGTCCACCGGCTTGTTGGCGCCGAGCTTGCCTTCGTTGTAGCCGAGCACGAAGGAGAAGAAGAACGAGCCGACGCCATGGTCGGAGACGAAGCGCGGGTCGATCTTGTCGCGCTTGATCTGGGTGAAATCGAGGGGTTCGAGCAGCCCTTCGCTGGCGGCACGCAGGGCGAAGTCGGCCTCGACGTCTACCACGTCCCACTGCACGTTGCCGCTCTCGACCATGGCTTTGAGCTTGCCGTAGTCGGTGGGGCCGTCCTGGACGACTTTGATGCTAGTGGCTTTGGTGAAGGGGGCGGCCCACGCTTCTTTCTGGGCGTCCTGGGTGGTACCGCCCCAGCTGACGAAGTTCAGGCTGTCGGCGGCCTGGGTGGCCTGACATGCCAAGGTCAGCAGGCTGGCGGACAGCACTGCGGTTACACGTTTGCTCAACAGCATGGTTACGCCCTCGTTGCTTTTTGTTATTCGAGGCGGGGCTTGTGGTGCGCCCGCCAACAGTGTTCGGGGAGCAGCTAAAACAAAGTGTCTGGTGGCCGTTTGTGGTTGTAGGAAGCGGCCTGCAGATTCAAGGTCTACGGGATATCATATTATGGTATTCCAAACTTTTGGCAAGAGGTATGAGGCTACCGGCCATCACTCCGACCTGAGGTCTGGGTACATTGCTTACCAGGGGCAATCGATTTGAACGGGCTCTGAAAGCTTGCGCGGTCTCTGTGGGAGCGGGCGAGCCCGCGAACACGGGCGAAGCCCGTGCCATGCACCGCGGTGTCTGCTTCGCGGGCTCGCCCGCTCCCACAGGGTCCGTATATCAACCTGCAATTCCGGGCTCGAAGGGAATGCTCTGCACCACCTCCAGTTCATACCCGGCCAGCCCCGCATATTTCAGTGGCGGGCCCAAATGACGCAGTTTGCCCACGCCCAGGTCCTGCAGAATCTGCGCCCCGGTGCCTACCTCGGAGTACACCTTCGACTGCCCGCGCTGGTAAGGCCGCACCGGCTGGGTCAGCTGCGGCACGCGCTCCAGCAGTGCCTGCGAGGATTCATGGTTGGCGAGGATCACCACCACGCCGGCGCCTTCCTCGGCCACCCTCTGCAACGCTGCCCATAGCGTCCAGTTGGCCGGGCCTGCGTATTCGGCGCCGACCAGATCGCGCAGCGGGTCGATCACGTGCACCCGCACCAGGGTAGGCTGCTCGCGGCGGATGTCGCCCATGACCATGGCCATGTGCACACCACCTTCGATGCGGTCTTCGTAGGTGACCAGGCGGAAGGTGCCATGCACGGTCGGCAGTTCGCGTTCGCCGATGCGCTTGATGGTCTGCTCGGTGCTCAGGCGATAGTGGATGAGGTCGGCGATGGTGCCGATCTTGATGCCATGCCGGGTAGCGAACACTTCCAGGTCCGGGCGGCGGGCCATGGTGCCGTCGTCGTTGAGCACTTCGACGATCACCGAGGCCGGGGCGAATCCGGCCAGGCGGGCCAGGTCGCAACCGGCTTCAGTGTGCCCGGCGCGGGTCAGCACGCCGCCTTCGCGGGCGCGCAGGGGGAAAATGTGGCCGGGTTGCACCAGGTCTTCGGGGCGAGCATCGGGGGCCATGGCCGCCGCTACGGTACGCGCCCGGTCGGCAGCGGAAATACCGGTGGTAACGCCCGTGGCCGCCTCGATCGACACGGTGAAGGCGGTACTGAACACGCTGCCGTTGGCCGGTACCATCTGCTCCAGGCCCAGGCGTTGGCAATGTTCGTCGGTCAGGGTCAGGCAGATCAAGCCGCGCGCTTCGCGGGCCATGAAGTTGATGGCCTGGGCGTCGCAACGCTCGGCGGCGATCAGCAGGTCGCCTTCGTTTTCCCGGTCCTCGTCATCCACCAGCAGGACCATCTTGCCTTGCCGGTAGTCCTCGAGAAGTTCTTCGATGGTGTTGAAAGCCATGTTGCACGCTCACTGTGGCGGGGTGATTATTATGGTATACCATCATACACAGATATCGTCGTAACAGGAGAGCAGTGCATGAAGGCTTACTGGATCGCCCACGTAGACGTGACCGACCCCGAGCAGTACCAGCAGTACACCCAGCGCGCCCCGGCTGCCTTCAAGGCCTTCGGCGGCCGTTTCCTGGCCCGCGGCGGGCGTAGCGAGGCGATGGAAGGACGGCCTACCCCTCAGCGTAGCGTGGTGATCGAGTTCGAATCGTACGAGCAGGCGCTGGCGTGTTACCGGTCTGCGCTGTACCAGGAGGCTTGCAGTCATCGTCAGGGAGTGGCGAAGGCTGAGGTGATCATTGTCGAAGGGTTCGAGCCCTGAATTCGGGCAGATGGCCCTATCGCCGGCAAGCCAGCTCCCACTGGTACTGCACAGCTTCCGAGGTCTGTGCAGTACCAGTGGGAGCTGGCTTGCCGGCGATAGGGCCATGACTGTCAAAGCAGAAACTCAAGGCATACCTGGCAATTCATGCGGTCGCAGGTCAAACACCAGCACCTCGGCCTCCACCCCGTTGCCCAGCTCCAGCAGCTGTTCCTGCCTTACCCGCACCCCATCCCCTTCATTCAGCCGTTGCCCATTGAGCTCGACACTGCCCCGGGCCACATGCACATAGGCATGGCGGTTTTCCGGCAGGGTCAGGCTGGCGCGTTCATCACCGTCGAACAGGCCGGCATATACCCGCGCGTTCTGCCGTACCTGCAATGATCCTTCGGCGCCATCCGGCGAGATGATCAGGCGCAGCTTGCCGCGCTTTTCCTCGGCACCGAAATGCTGTTGCTGGTAACGCGGCGTGGCGCCTTGCACGTCCGGCACGATCCAGATCTGCAAAAAATGCACCGGCTGCACCTGGCTGTGGTTGAACTCACTATGTGCGACGCCATGGCCGGCGCTCATCAGTTGCACGTCGCCGGGGCGGATCACCGAGCCGGTACCCAGCGTGTCCTTGTGCTCCAGCGCGCCTTCCAGCACGTAGGAGAAAATCTCCATGTCGCGGTGCGGGTGCTGGCCGAAGCCCTTGCCAGGGATGACGCGGTCGTCGTTGATCACCAGCAGGTCGGAGAAACCTTGCTCGTCCGGGTTGCGGTAGTGGCCGAAGGAGAAGGTGTGGAAGGATTTCAGCCAGCCATGGAAGGCCAGGCCGCGGTCTTGGGCGTTACGGACGGTGAGCATGGTGAATCTCCTTGAATGCCGGGGCCGTTAGGGCTGCCGTGCTGTCTATGGAGATAATTTTACTGTCATCAAAAACTTTAAAAAACAATGTCTGACTGGAAAGACTGTCTCTAGATAAGTGACAGTAGATCGGGTGTTTGTAGGGCAATTCTGAATTCTCCGCCGCTCGGTCTCTGTCCGTTTTACCGGTGATAGCGTCGGGGTTTTCATACAGGGAGTTGCTCATGACACGTATATCGATAAATGGCAAAGGACAGGCATTCGACGGCGACCTCACTACCACGGGGGCGGTCTGCATAGCCAGCAATACCCACTACCGGGGGAACAACCAGCGTGCACTGCGCCTAGGCGATGCCACGACAGAGTGCCCGGCATGCAAGAAGCCCGGCGTAATTGTTGAAGGACAGCCTTTCTTCAAAATCGAAGGCAAACCAGCCGTGGTAGATGGGGCTATGGTCAAGTGTGGCTGTCCAGAGGGCAGTAACCGTGTCGTGGCCATGGGAGGACCTGGCTTAGCGGCAAGCCCCTCGGCGGCACAGCAGGTAAGCCAGGCGGCAACATCAGGTCAAGCCGGTTCAATTTCACCCATCAGAACTTCACTAGCAGGAAATAAGCCGCAGCCTGTGATCTGCAAAGATCCTGACATGATGGAGCAGGTGGCCAGATACATCGCCGAGGAAATGAACCGCAACATCAAACACCCATCCGTGCTGAAAATGCAGAAGCTGACCAGCTTTGACGCGGTAGAGGAACATGCAAAATTTAAAAAGCTCCCTTGGTATGCAAGTCTTTTACCGCCTGACTTTCAAGCAATGATGGTGGGTAATACTGCTGCTGCGATGGCGCTTTGGGCAGAGCGGGTTGGTCAGAACAGACCATGGGACCATAAGAAGGTCATCAGGCAACAATTCGGTGGGACTTGGCACAAACAAGGTGAAGTTGACTACTACTACGACATATGGTCGAACATCCACTACGGCTACGTAGGGCGGGCTGGTGGTCTGTCTGAAAGCGCTCTTCTGGACGGTGCCGGGCTTGAGCAGATTGCATCAGACACCATTCGGAAGATTGATGATTGGGATGAACAAGATGGGCCTCGTCGCTACGCAGACATCGACGGGATGCGTGCTTGGGATGATATAGGCGATCGTGTCTCAATCAGTATTGGTATCAAACTGCACAAGCAGCAACCAGACGGTGGGATTACGGCAAAGGTGCTTATGGATGAGGTACTAGCAGTGTCATTGTCAAGCTGGGGAGGTAGCGTACGTGACCATCTCTGCTAATAAACCGAAACGGCATTGCTGGCGCTGGGTGGTCGCGATTATGTTCAGCCCAATCGTCTTTTGGTATGTTGCCATACCGCGCGTGAGTTTTCATTTTTCTGACAAGGGGCAGGGGCGTCTTGGCTATATCTTGAACGTTCAAGATAACATTGCAAAAGGCGAGATTTACCCAGGTGAAACCACCGGCGGTGCCGGGCATATCTTCCCGAACGACCAGTTTTTCATGCAGCTTGATTGGAACAACCGTGGAAAGTGGCACTGCATTCGGGTCAAACCCAAGTGGCCGAGGGTCCATATCTACATCGGGGCGGACGGTGCCATCGATAGCCGTACCGATGGCAGATTCATAGAAGCCTGCGGGCCATTTCCGCAATAGCAGCAAAAGACCCGCCTAGGCGGGTCTTCTACTCATTGGCTTACTGGAGATGCACTTTAAGTTCGGTGCCCGCCTGACGCATTGCCGCTTTTACAGCCGGCACCTGGCTCAACGGGTTGAGCAGCCCATAGTCATGAATCATCCCGTTGTACCGCACCGAGGTAACCGTCACGCCAGCAGCATCAAGCTTGCGGGCATACGCTTCACCCTCATCCCGCAGTACATCGAACTCCGCCGTCTGCACCAGCGCCGGCGGCAAGCCTTTCAGCTGTTCAGTGCTGGCGCGCAGCGGCGAGGCGTAGATCTGTGCACGGGCACTGGTATCAGTGGTGTAGTTGTCCCAGAACCACTTCATCATCCCGGTGGTCAGGAAGTGCCCCTCGGCAAACTGTTTGTACGACGCAGTCTCGAAGCTGGCATCGGTCACCGGCCACAGCAGCAGCTGGAAGCGCAGGGCCGGGGTGCCGGCCTCTTTGGCTTTCAAGGCCACTACTGCCGCCATGTTGCCGCCGACACTGTTGCCGGCCACGGCCAGGCGCTTGCCGTCCACGCCAATTTCCTTGCCATGTTCGGCCACCCAGCGGGTGGCGGCGTAGGCCTGGTTGATCGCTGTCGGGTAGTGCGCTTCCGGCGACGGGGTGTAGTCGACATAGACGGCCACTGCGCCAGAGCCAACCACCAGGTCGCGGATCAGCCGCTGGTGGGTCGGGAAGTCGCCGAGCACCCAGCCGCCACCGTGGAAGAACATGAACACCGGCAGGTCACCCTGCGCGTTGGCCGGGCGCACTATTTGCAGTTTGATCGATTCGCCATTGGCCTGGATGGTGCGTGCCTTTACCTCGATACCGGAGAGGTCGACCTTGACCGAAGCCTGGGCGCCGGTCAGTACTGCGCGGGCATCTTCCGGGCTGAGTTGTTCCAGTGGCTTGCCGCCGCCTTGCTCCAGGGCTTCGAGGAAGGCCTGGGTATGTTGCTCGACACCTGGGCTACCTGCGGCGAAGGCGCTGGAAACAGACAGGGCCAGAAGGGAAGCGGTAAGGGTTTTGTGGACAATGTTCATGAGCGAATCCTTTTCCATGCAAGTGTTGGTAATGGGCGTCTTGCCTGGCCTGCTGGGCCATCGCTGCGACTTGTGCGTAGATTAGGGAGATGCATCGGCGGGAAAAAGCCGCTATAAAGCGTTTGACTGTCACTTTGAGCAAGACAATGAACCCTTACGAAGACATGCGTATCTTTGCCCAGGTGATGGAGGCCGGCAGTTTCACTGCCGCTGCCGACCGCCTGGGCATGTCCAAGCAATCGGTCAGCCGGCGCCTGATGCAGCTCGAGGAGCGCCTGGGTGTGCGCCTGCTCAATCGCTCCACCCGGCGCCTGGACGCCACGCCGCTGGGCCAGCACTACTACCAGTCGGCGCTGCGCCTGCTCGGCGAAGTGCAGCAGGTGGAGCACGACATCAGCGGCCAGGCTCAGGCCTTGCGCGGCACCTTGCGCCTGAGTGCGCCGCTGTCGTTCGCCATGGCGCACCTGGGCTGCCTGCTGACCGAGTTTCTGCAGTTGCACCCGCAGGTGGATGTGGAGGTGGACTTGAGCGACCGCGCCGTGGACTTGATCGGCGAGGGCTATGACCTGGCGCTAAGGATTGGTGCGCTGGAGGATTCCAGCCTGATTGCGCGGCGCATTGCCAGTGTCGAGCGGGTGTATTGCGCGAGCCCGGTGTATCTGCAAGCGCGGGGCGTGCCGGCCAGGCCGGAGCAGTTGGCCGGGCATGACTGCCTGCCCTATGGGCATTCACGGCAGGTACAGTGGCAGTTCAGTCAGGGCGGCAAGGCCCAGGCGCTCCAGGTGACCGGGCGCATGCGCGCGAACAATGGCGAGCTGCTAAGGGATGCAGCGATTGCCGGGATGGGGGTGACTTATCTGCCAACCTTCATCGTAGGGCAGGCGCTGGCGGATGGGCGGCTGGTGACAGTGCTGGACGAGTGGCGGCCGCCGGCGCTGCAGCTGTCGGCGGTGTACCCGCAGCACCGGCAGGTGGCGCGGCCGGTACAGGGGTTTGTGAACTTCCTGCGCGAGCGGTTGGCTCAGCTCTGAGCTTCGGTACAGGCTATGCTTGCACCATGAGCACACCACTCCCTTTGCGCCAACCTTGCCCTCCTGGCGCCTGCGACTGTGGCCGCGAACACCTGGCCGACCACCCGCAGGCAGCCCGGCGCATCCTCCTGCTGACCCGCCAGGAAGAAAAGCGCCTGCTCGAACGCCTGGAAAACCTCAAGGACCTGGAAGACCTGCAGCGCCTGCAGCAACGGATGTACGAAAACCTGGGTATCCGCGTGCATATCGCCCCTGGCTTCAATGAAGTACGGACCATGCGCGGCATCGTCATCGAACTGGACGACCAGCCCGGGCTGTGTCGCAAGACCCGGCAGTCGATCCCGGCGGCGATCCGTCGCGGGCTGGAGCGCAACCCGCAGGTGGCTTTCCGGTTGCTCGATACCCATGACCTGTTGCGGGATACCTGAATACCTGCCCGGCGCGCTCCTGCACGGGCCGCGTCAGCCCCACTAATTTTTTCGCCGCACGCTACGTCTACCTTGAATCCATCACTCAAGGAGACAGGCAATGACTTCCGTTTTCGACCGCGACGATATCCAGTTCCAGGTAGTGGTCAACCATGAAGAGCAATACTCGATCTGGCCCGATTACAAAGCCATCCCCAACGGCTGGCGTGCCGTAGGCAAGAGCGGCCTGAAGAAGGAATGCCTGGCCTACATCGACGAGGTCTGGACCGACATGCGCCCGCTGAGCCTGCGCCAGAAAATGGCCGAAGCCGCCGCCCAGTGACTGCGTTGAACCTGCTGTGCCTGCCCTATTCCGGGGCCAGTGCCATGGTCTATAGCCGCTGGCGGCGCAAGCTGCCAGCGTGGCTTCAGATACGCCCGGTGGAACTGCCCGGGCGTGGTGCGCGCATGGCCGAGCCATTGCACACCGACATGCAGGCCCTGGCCCGGCAACTGGCCACCGAACAGCGCCTGGCGGCCAGCACCCCCTACGCGCTGCTCGGCCATAGCCTGGGCGCATTGCTGGCCTTCGAGCTGGCCCACGAGCTGCAAGCGCTGGGCTGCCCGCCACCACTGTCCCTGTTCGCCTGCGGCACCGCAGCGCCAACCCGCCGTGAGGACTACGATGGCAAGAACTGGCGCGAGCCCAAGAGCGACGCCGAGTTGATCGGCGAGTTGCGCGAGCTGCAGGGCACCCCCGAGGAAGTGCTGGCCAACGCCGAGCTGATGAGCCTGACCTTGCCTACCCTGCGCGCCGACTTCCTGCTCTGTGGCACCTACGCCTACCGCCAGCGGCCGGCGTTGCAGTGCCCGCTGCACGTGTTGGGCGGTATGCAGGACCGCGCCAGCGACGAGCAACTGCAAGCCTGGCGCAAGGAAACCCACGGGGCATTCTCGCTGCAGATGTTTCCCGGCGGCCACTTCTTCATCCACGAGCATGAGGACCGGGTGCTCGCTGCGCTGACCGCGTCGCTGCAACCGCTTCGGCTGTCCGCCTGATTGACGTCACCGCTTGCCTGGTGGAGGCTAGGCCTTTTTCCAGGCAAGAGGCAGACAATGCTGATCGATCCCCACAAGGCCACGCTGTTGGTCGTCGACATCCAGGAAAAACTCATCGGCGCCATGAGCGACCCTGAAGGCACCCGTGCGCGGGCCCGCTGGTTGCTGGCGGCGACGAACGAGCTGGAACTGCCGACGGTAATTTCCGAGCAGTACCCCAAAGGCCTGGGCCATACCCTGGCCGAGCTGCTGGCCGCAGCGCCGGCCGCCGAGGTGGTGGAGAAAAGCCATTTTTCCTGCGTGGCGGCCGAGTGCCTGCCAGCGCGTTTGATGGCGCGTGAGCAAGTGATTGTCTGTGGCATGGAAACCCATGTCTGTGTGCTGCAGACCGTGCTCGGCCTGCTGGCGCTGGGCAAGCAGGTGTTCGTGGTCGAGGATGCATGCGACAGCCGAACCCCGGCGAGCAAGGCCGCAGGGCTGGCGCGCATGCGGGCCGCGGGGGCGCAGGTGGTAACCCGCGAAATGGTCTTGTTCGAGCTCATGGGCAGTGCCGGCCACCCGCTGTTCCGGCACATCAGCAAGACCTACCTGGTCGGTGAACAGCCCTGAACGGCCGGTTACTGGCTGCCGGGTTGATGGCTCTGGCGCTGCTGCAAGGCTGCGCCGGGCGTCGCGAGGAAGCACCCGAGACGGACCCGGCCAAGGTCCGCGCCCAACTGCTGCGGCTGTTACCCGCCCAGGCCAAGGACCGCGAGGGCTGGGCCCGGGACATTCAGGTGGCGTTCGAGGCCCAGCGTATTGCCCCCGGCAAGAGCAACCTGTGCGCGGTGCTGGCAGTGACCGAGCAGGAATCGACCTTCAATGCGGACCCGCAGGTGCCTAACCTGGGGCGTATCGCCCGGGAGGAAATCGACCGCCGCGCCGCGCGCCTGCACATCCCCAAGCTGCTGGTTGATGGTGCTCTGAAGACGCCGTCGGGTAATGGCAAGAGCTACCAGCAGCGCTTGCAGGCGGTGCGCAGCGAGAAGCAGTTGAGCGAGCTGTACGACGAAGTCATCGCTCGCGTGCCGCTGGGCAAAACCTTGCTGGGCGGGCTGAACCCGGTGCATACCGGCGGGCCGATGCAGGTCAGCATCGACTTTGCCGAAAAGCATGCGCGGGATTATCCCTACAGCCACGATGGCAGTATTCGCCAGGAAGTGTTCACCCGGCGCGGCGGCATGTATTTCGGTATCGCCCACTTGCTAGGCTATTCGACCAACTACGATCGCCAGCTGTACCGCTTTGCCGATTTCAACGCGGGCTGGTACGCCAGCCGCAATGCGGCATTCCAGGCGGCGCTGAGCAAGGTCACGGGGGTGACACTTGCGCTGGATGGCGACCTGGTGGCGCCGGGGTCGATCATGCCCGGGGCAACTGAAAAGGCGGCACGCAAACTGGGAACGAAGCTGGGCCTGCGCAACCCGCAGATCCGCAGCCAGCTGGAGGAGGGTGACAGCTTGGCCTTCGAGGACAGCAAGCTGTACAGCGGGGTGTTCGCCCTGGCCGATGCCGCGGCCGGCAAGCCGGTGCCACGGGCGGTGCTGCCGGGAATCCAGCTGAAAAGCCCCAAGATCACCCGCAAGCTGACCACGGCGTGGTTTGCCGGGCGGGTGGATGAGCGTTATCAGCGGTGCATGAAGCGCTAGCGGTCCATTGCTTGCACCGGCCTCTTCGCGGGCTTGCCCGCTCCCACAGAACTGCACATAACTCATTGAATTAGCAGGGACCCTGTGGGAGCGGCTTTAGCCGCGAACACCGGCGCAGCCGGTGCCATGCACCGCGTTGGATTCTTCGCGGCTAAAGCCGCTCCCACAGGGGTACGAGGATCGCTTGCGAATTCAGTTATCAGCGCGACAGCGTAGCCCAAAGGAGGTACCTCACTGTTCTCTGGCCCTGTGCTATCCCTGTGGGAGCGGGCAAGCCCGCGAAGAGGTCGGCACAGCCAACATCAGCTTTCGCCCAGAGCGGCAACCACCTGATCCACACTGGCCTTCAACCCCGCAAACGCATCCTCAGGGTCACTCTCCACCACCACCAGCTTGGCCCCGGACGCCTTGATCACCTCGGCCACAGCTGCCTCCGGCTGCCGGTGGTCCAGCACCAGCGCCACATCCTGCGCTTGCAGGTTATCCCCCAGCGCCTTCAGCGCAGCCGCATCCCACTCGGCCGGCAACGGTTGCTCGACCACGTCCAGGTTCAACCCACTGGCCAGATAACCCAGCCGCTCCGACAGGCTCACCACCGTCAGGTTGTCGACCTTTGCCAATCGTGTCTGGCTGCTGGCCGAAAGCTCCAGCAACTGGCGCTTTAGCCCCGCCAGGTTGCCCTGGATCTTCGCCTTGTCGTCCGGCGCCAGGCGCTCCAGGTCATTGGCTACCACGTCGGCCATGCGCCCGAAGTTGGTCGGGTTGAGCCAGGGGTAGGCGTCGTAGGCCTCGTCGCCGTTCAGCGCAATACCCGGCAGTGCGCCATCCACCGGCCGTGCGGCGTCGATCTCGACGATCCGGATATTGCTGTGCCGGGCCATCGGGTACAGCGGGTCGTCACGCCAGATCGAGCGCACGCCGATCACCGCGTCGGCCTGCAGCGCGGCCTTGCTCAGGCTGGCGCCACCCCGCCCACTGAAATAGGACGGCTGGCGGCTGGCCGGCAGGTTGGCGGGCGCTGCACGGGTGAGCTGTACCGCGGTGCCCTCGAGCAGCGCACTGGCCAGGCTGTGGGTGACGGGCAGGGTGGTCAGCACTTGTGTGGCGAAAGACAGCGACGGCAGGCCGGCCAGGGCCACCACCAGGGTAAGGCGTTTCAGGTTCATGCCGGGTTTCCTTGCAGGCGGGGAACGAGGGCACGGGCTAGTGCCGCCAGGGCGAAGCAGATGCCGGCCACCAGAATGATCGCCGCGCCGGATGGCACCGGCAGGTCGAAAACGATCGGCAGCAGGATGCCGAGCAGCGTGCTCAGCGTGGCGATCAGCACCGACAGAAAGAAAAACCCCTTCAGCGACTGGCTGACCAGGCGTGCGGCGGCAGCGGGAATCACCAGTAGCGCCCCGACCAGGATCGCCCCGATCACCTTCACCGAGGCCACGGTCACCAGGGTCACCAGCACCACGAACAGGTAGTCCAGGGTTTTAACGGCCACCCCGCGCACGGCCGCCAGTTGCGGGTTGAAGCTGGCCAGCATGATGCGGTTGTACAGCGGTACGGCCAGCGCCAGCACCAGTACCGCGACGATGCCCAGTACCATCAGGTCCTGGCCGCTCACGGTCAGCACCGAGCCGAACAGCACGTTCTCGAGGATGTGCACGTTGATCTTGCCGGCCAGCATCAGCAGTAGGCTGGCGCCCAGCGCCAGCGACACCGACAGGAACACACCGATCAGCGTGTCCGGCGACAGCCCGGTGCGGTTGCGCAGGAAGTTGAGCAAGATGCCGAACAGCAGGCAGTAGCCGAACAGGCTGCCGTAGGGGCCGGTGTAGGGCTCGCCCAGCAGGATACCGATGGCCACGCCGGTCAGCGCGGCATGCCCGACCGCCTCGGAAAAGAAGGCGAAGCGCTTGACCACCACGAGGGTACCCAGGCCGCCGAGTACCGGGCCGATCATCAAACCGGCCAGCAAAGCGTTGACCACGAAGCCGTAACCCAGGGCCTCGGGCAGGTAGCCGGCAGAGGCCCAGTCCTGGACCGTTTGCCGAAAGATTTCAAAACTCATCAGGCAAGGCTCTCGTTACGCGGGTGAACGGAAAACAGGCCGAGCAGGCGCTGCGGGGTAAGGGCCTGCGCGGGCGGGGCGTCGAACAGCACCTGGCGGCTCAGGCCGGTAACCCTGTCGGCCAGGCGCATCACGGCCGCCAGGTCGTGTTCGATCCACAGCACGGTGGTGCCGGCCTGGCGCCAGCCCTGCAGCAGTTGTTCGAACACCTGGATGCCGGCTTCGTCCAGGGCCGACATCGGTTCGTCCAGCACCAGCAGTTGCGGCTCGGGGATCAGGCCCTGAGCCAGCAGCACCCGTTGGCGTTCGCCACCGGACAGCGCGCCCATGCGCCGTTTGCGCTTGTCGAGCATGCCGACCCGCGCCAGCGCCGCGTCGATGGCAGGCTGCACGCGGCGCGACAGGCCAAGAAAGGCGGGGCGGCGCTGGCACATGGCAGCCATGAAGTCGTCCACGGTCATCGGCAGGCCACGGTCGAACTCCAGCGCCTGCGGCACATAGCCGATCACTTCGCGTTCGCCGGGCCAGTGCAGGGCCAGCTGGCCCTGGTGCGGCATCTGCCCGAGCAGGGTCTTGATCAGCGAACTCTTGCCGCCGCCGTTGGGGCCGACGATGGCATGCACGCTGCCGGCGGCGACGTTGAAGCTGACCTGTTCGAGGATGCGGGTGCGGCCCAGGGTCAGGTCGATGTCGGCGAACTCGATGCGTGGCCCGCAGGCTGTCACCAGGTTGGCGGCGGCGGTCATGCGCGGTTCTCCTGGATGGCGCGGACCACGGTGTCAAGGTTGCGCTTCATCTCCACTTCGTACTTGTCCTTGGTGTATTCGCCGTAGGAAATGTGCGTAAGCGGGTACAGGCGCACGCCGGATTCACGCTGGATGGTTTCGACATAGGCCGACGGGAAGTCCATTTCCGAGAAGATCACCCGCACGTCCAGCGCCTTGAGCTGGTCGATGGTCTTCTTCAGCTGGGCCGGGCTGGGTTCGATACCATGGGCTGGCTCGACCACCGCGGTCACCTCCAGGCCGAAGTCGCGTACCAGATAGTCGTAGGCGGCATGGATGGTGGCGACCCGGAAAGTGGCGCTGGGCGCTTCGGTGACCTTGGCCAGTGCGTCGGCACGCAGGGTGCGCAGGCGCTTGGCATAGGCGCGGGCGTTTTGCGTGTACAGCCTGGCGTTGTCCGGGTCGAGCTTGCCCAGCTCGCGGGCGATATTGTTGACCTGGGCAATGGTGGTGCTGATCGACAGGAAGGTGTGCGGGTTGACCACCTTGCCGGCGCCACGGGCGGCAATGCCGGTGGCCGCCAGCAACGGTACGTTCTGGTTGGCCTCGATGGTGTTGATGCCGGGTTTTTCGCTGGCGGCGATCATGCGGTCGGCGAAATCGTCATGGCCGACGCCGTTGAGTACCACCACGTCCAGGGTGCCGATGCGCTTGATGTCCTCGGCCCGTGGCTCGTAGGCGTGAGGGTTGAACCCTGCCGGAATCAGCGGCACCACTTCGGCCTTGTCGCCGACGATGTTGCTCACGTAGCTGTAGTACGGGTGCAGGGTAATGCCGATACGCAGGGGCTTGCCGTTATCGGCCATGGCCAGTGCCGGCAGGGCAAGGGCCAGGAGCAGGGTGAGGGCGGAGCGGAGCATGGGGGATTCCTTGGCTTCAGTGACGGTGTTCGCGGGTGACCCCGGCGTCGTAATGGCTGACCACCTGCTGCCAGCCGGCGGCGATCAGGGCGGCCTGGCCAAGGTCGTCCGGGGGCACGGCGGCGCTGTCGCGGCGCAGCCAGACATCGGCCTGGCCGGTGCTGTCGGCCGGCAGGATCAGCAGCAGGCTGCCGGCCACTGCCGGGGCCTGGCTGCGGCCGAGGTAGGCCCCGGGTTCCAGCCACGACCATTGGTGGCTGCCGCGGCTCTGGCTGCCGGCATCGTCCACGAACGGCGGCAGGCCTTCCTCGGCCAGTGCCTGCACGCTTGGCACGGCGGCGTTTTCCTCATGCAGCAACTGGATTTCGTCGAAGGCCACCCGCAGGTCGGTGTACAGGCCTTGCTCGGCGGCGGTGAGGTCGCGACGGGCATCGATCTGGTGGCTGGCGATGGTCTGTTCATCCTTGCGTTCGCCGCGCAGCAGCACCACGCTGCTGGCGAGCACCACAATCAGCAGGCTGACCAGCAGCACGTAGAGGGTTTCGTGCCCGGCACCGGCCGGGCGAATCACTTGGGCGCGGCTCATGGCTGGGCGATATCGGCGTAGTCGACTTCCACCACGTGCCCGGGGCCGGCATCGAACAGCACATAGAATTCGCCGTCCGGTCGCTTGAAGGTCAGGGTCGAGTCAGCTCCGAGCTTGCCGCCGACCAGCACCTGTTCGTCGTAGCCGATCACATCGAGGGTTACCCCGGGGGCACCGCTGCCGTCCGAGAAGCCACCGGTGCACCTGACCTGGCCACCAGGCAATTCTTCGCATTCGCACATCGGGTTGTGCGCCAGGGCCGGGCCGGCGACCAGCACCAGTAAGGGCAGGGCGAAGGTGCGCATCAGGTGTTTCATTTCTTGCCTCCTTGTTTCTCGAGCCAGGCCACGGTGGCTGGCGATGCCTTGGCCAGGGGGACCAACGCCTGGTGCATGCTGCCGTCCCAGCCTTCCAGGGTGATCCAGACTTGCGCGTCTGGCCTGGTGCGTGGCGGGATCGGCAACGAAGTGCCCATGTTGTACGGCGCACCGAAGAAAATCGTGCCGGCGGCGCGCAGGCTGCGCGGTTTGCCGATGCGCAGGTAGGCCGCCTTGACGCCGTTGACGCAGGCCTTGCACAGCGATGCATTGAAAACCTTGAAATGGCCGGCCGGGCCGTCGGCGCGGGGGGGCTCGTCACGCATTTCGGCCAGGTCCAGGGTGTAGGGGCCGACCTGGATGTCGTTGATCACGTTGGCGCCAAGCCCCGCTTCGCCGCGAAACAGCCTGGCGTCGGCGAAGTACTTGGGCATGAAGCCCAGCGGGATGAGGATCAGCAGGATGTTCAGGTGAAAACGCCACTTCAGCCATCGTTGCTTGAGCGGGCTGGCGGGCACGGCTTGGACCTGGCTCATGGGCGGATCTCCACGGGGGTTTCATTGCGCGTCCTGCGCGGCGCACGCTCACTGCGCTTGAGGGCGGCGGCGGTGGCCTGGGCGGTGCGTTTGGTCCAGATCAGCAAGCCGCTGAACACCATCAGGGTGAGGACCAGGCCGAAGAAGAACCACACCAGCTTGATCGGCAGGCCGCCGAAATCGCCGGTGTGCAGCGGGCGCATGGACTCGGTGACGAACTCCAGGGCGGAGCGGTCGCTGATCAGGAACTGGCTGTCGACGTTACGCGTGTACGGGTTCACCGAGGCGCTCTGGAACATCAGCGGGTACCAGCCTGGCCCCGCCAGGGTGATATGGCTGTAGGCGGTGGCTGGCAGCGAGATGAAGTTGATCTCCAGCCCCGGGACCGCCAGGCCGGCGATGCGGGCTGCTTCATCCAGGTCGATGCGTGCTGCCGGGCTGCCATTCGGGGTTTGCGGTACATCCTCACGGGCGATCACAGGCACGATGGGCCGGCTGGAAATGGTGATGTGGTTGTCCGCCAGGATCGCCTGGATCAGGAACCAGGTGCCGGTGATGGAAATGACTGCAATGAACCAGATCGACCAGACCCCGGCCAGGCGGTGCAGGTCGCCCCAGAAAATCCGCGAACCGTGGCCGGTGCGCACCGGCTTGAAAAAGCCCTTCCAGAACTTCTTGTACACCACCAGGCCGGTGACCAGCGAAGCCAGCATGGGCAGGCCGAGCAGCGAGACCAGGTACCAGCCCCAGCTGAAACCATTGGTGAACGGCACCAGCCACCAGCCATGCAGGGCGCGGGTGAAGGCTTCGAAGTTGAAGTCCGGGGTCTTGCCCTGGATGGCCCCGGTGTAGGGGTTTACATACAGCGTCGGGCTGGTGCCGTCAGGCAGGGTGACATTGGCTTTGACTGCGAAGTGCGAACCGTCGGGCTGGTTGAGCCGCTCCACCACCATGTCCGGCTCGGCTTTGTGCAGGGCGTCCAGTACCTGCTGGAAGCTCAGGCGTTCGGCGTCGGCGTCGGGCTTGTTGGCGCGCACGGCCGGGTCGGCCAGCCAGACGATTTCCTGGCTGACCACGGCGAGCATGCCGGTGAAGCAGACGATCAGGACAAAGAACCAGATCGGCAAGGCGAGCCAGCTGTGGACCAGGAACCACAGCCTGGATTTGGATTTTTTCGGTGATTTGGCCATCTGACGGTCTTCTGCATTGGGGTGTCGAGCGTGTGCCCAGCCAAAGAGGGGCTGTATTGATAAGGACGAATGAGAATCAAAAACCTGCCGTTTTAAATGCAAGCAAATGTTTCAGGGTGCAGAGCTGGCACGAACCTGCAGGAGCAGCCTTGTGCTGCGAAGAGGCCAGTACAGGCAACACAGGTGCGTTGTCAGTACTGGCCTCTTCGCAGCACAAGGCTGCTCCTACAGGTCCTGTTACATGCCTTGAGGGCGAGGGATCAGGCGCGGGTCAGGGCTACCGCCGGTTGCGGCTTGCCGTGCAGCTGGGCGAGGTCCTGGTACAGCGCGCGGCCAATTTCCGCGGCGCGTGCCGGTAGCACCGAGAGCAGGGTGTCGCTCAGGCCGTGGCTGTTTTCGCAGAAACCCTGCAGGTACACCGAGGCCTGCAGATCGGGGCTGGCCAGCATGCGGTAGTTGCGGTCGACGCTGAAATCGTCCAGGTAGCCGGCCAGGGGGGCCAGCAAGTCGCGGTGCGAGCGACGTTCGTAGCCGGTGGCGAGGATCACTGCGTCGTAGCGATGGGTTTGCTGCTGGCCGGTTGCAAGGTCGCAAAGGGTCAGCTCCAGGCCTTCGCGAGTGGCCACCACGGCTTCTACCTGGCGCCGGCACAATACGTTGTGACGGTACTGGTGGGCGACCTTCTGCCGGTAGAGGATGCCGTAAATGCGTTCGATCAGGTTGAGGTCGACTACCGAATAGTTGGTGTTGTGGTATTCGCCCAGCAGCTTGCTGCGCTGGTCGGCCGGTTCGTTGTAGACCAGGTCGGTGTAGTCCGGTGAGAAGATCTCGTTGACGAACGGGCTGTCGTCGGCAGGCTTGAGGGCCGAACCGCGCAAAATCATGTCGACCTTGACCGACGGGTAGCTGTCGTTGAGGTCGATGAACGCCTCGGCGGCGCTCTGGCCCGAACCGATCACGGCAATGCGCATCGGCTTGCCGGCGGTGCACGGCAGCTTGTTCAGGCTGCTCAGGTACTGGGAGTGGTGGAATACCCGCGGGTCGTCCTTGAAGGCGCCGAACTTTTCCGGGATTTTCGGCGTGCCGCCGGTGCCGACCACCACCGAGCGGGTGCGGCGGCTGTATTCGCGGCCTTGGGCATCGCGCGAGACCAGGCGCAGGTGCTCGACCCGCCCCGCCTGCACCTCCGGCTCGATGCGCAGTACCTCCTCCCCGTATGCCGCCTGGGTGGCAAAATGCTCGGCGGCCCAGCGCAGGTAGTCATTGTACTCGAGGCGGCAGGGGTAGAAGGTGCCGAGGTTGATGAAGTCGGCCAGGCGCTGCTTCTGGTGCAGGTAGTTGACGAAGCTGTAAGGGCTGGTGGGGTTGCGCAGCGACACCAGGTCCTTGAGGAACGAGATCTGCAGCTCGCTTTGGGTGGCCAGGGTTTCGCCGTGCCAGCGGTAGTCCTGCTGCTTGTCGATGAACAGCGCGTCGAGGGCGTGGCCCTGGGACTCGGCAAGTTCTTCCAGGGCAATGGCCAGGGCCAGGTTGGAAGGGCCGAAGCCCACGCCGATCAGATCTTTGATGGTTTCCCGCTGTGAGGGCTGGCTCATGGCTGCGATTCCCTGAATGGTCGAATTTGGACGCCCGCCGGGGCTCCGGCTCCTGCGCTAGTACATGAGTGGGAACGAGCCAGCCGAGGGGGAATTTAAGCGGGCTAAAGAACTGCGTGTGGCGGCCGATAGGGGGGACGATAAGGACTCAACTTTCTGACAGGGAATCGATATGACCGGAATTACGGCAAGCAACCTGATGATCAATGGCGTTTCAGCGCAGACGCTGAGCGCGAACGCAGCCAGCGAACGCGCACAGGCAAACCAGGCCGGTGAGGCACTGGGCCCATTGCGTATCGGCAGTGACGTCATGAAGGCCTCAGCGGGTAGCCAGGCGCAATCCACCGACAGTGGAGACAGTGGCGGGTCGGCGGTGACCGAGCTGCGTCAACTGATCAAGAACCTGCAGAAGCAACTGGCGGAGGAGCAGAAGCAGTTGGCCGTGTTGCAGAACAGCAAGATGGACGAGGCTGCCAAGGCAGCTGCGGTGGGTGCCAAGCAGGCGAGCATCGCCACCATCAACGGGCAGATCCTGGCGGCCACGGCACAGTTGCTGGAGCTGTTGCAGCAAGAGGGCGGCAGCAGTGCGGGCGGGATGGTCAGCGCCACGGCCTGACGAACCTGGGGCTGCTGTGCAGCCCATCGCCGGCAAGCCGGCTCCCACATGTACCGCGCAGGGCAGTTGCTCTCGCATGCCTGGTGCTGTCACTGTGGCTTGCCGGCGATAGGGCCGGTGCGGGCCCCATCATTCCGGCTCCGGTTACTCGGCCGCCAGGCGCCCTTTGTTCTGCCGCTCGGCCTTGTACTGCATGGCCACCGCCGGCGCCGGCTTGGCGGCACCGGTTTCCAGCCACTGGCGCATGCGGCTGGCATCGGCGAAGTGGGTGTACTTGCCAAAGGCATCTAGGATCACCATGGCCACCGGGCGATTGTCCATGCGGGTCAGCAGCACCAGGCAGTGACCGGCTTCATTGGTGAAGCCGGTCTTGGTCAGCTTGATGTCCCAGTTGCTCTTGTTCACCAGGTGGTCGGTGTTGCGGAAGCCCAGGGTGTAGTTGGGCTTGCGGAAGGCCACGGTCTTCTCGCGAGTGGTCGACAGTTCACTCAGCATCGGGTACTTGCGCGAGGCCATCAGCAGCTTGGCCAAATCGCGGGCGCTGGACACGTTCTGCGTCGACAGGCCAGTCGGCTCGACGTAGCGGGTGTGCGCCATGCCCAGGCTGCGGGCCTTGGCATTCATGGCCTTGATGAACGCCGGGTAGCCGCCGGGGTAATGGTTGGCCAAGGTGTTGGCCGCACGGTTTTCCGATGACATCAGGGTAATCAGCAAGGTTTCGCGGCGGTCGAGCTGGCTGCCCAGGCGCACGCGCGAATACACGCCTTTCATTTCCGGGTTGTTGGCAATGGTCATGGTGAGCATCTCATCCATGGGCTGTTTGGCGTCCAGCACTACCATCGCCGTCATCAGTTTGGTCACCGAGGCAATCGGTACCACGCGGTCGGCGTGGCTCGAATACAGCTCCTGGTTGGTGTTCAGGTCGATCAGCAAGGCGCTGCCCGAGGCGAGATGTAGCTTGGACGGGTCACGTTGAACCTGGGCCGGGGGTTGTGCAGCAGCGGTCGACGGAAGGGTCGCAGTACCTGTGAGCAACAGCAGCAGGCTGAGGATGGACAGGGATGTTTTCACGTTGAGGCTCACTAAAAGTTGGTATGTCGTTGGCTGTGCAAGGGTTTTCCCCCAAAAACCGCTGCATTCTGGAGTATGGCTGATTGGCTGTCGAATGCCTTATGACTAAAGGGCACAACGTGAACGAAATTTAATCCTGTACCCATTCTGTGCCAATCATCACTCTGCCGAAGCCGACAGAACAACCTCGAAGGTCGTCCCTTGCTCTTCGGTCGACACCACGTCAATTCTGCCGCCGTGCTTCCCAACGATCTCCGATGCGATGAACAGGCCAAGGCCGAGCCCCGCTGCAGAGCCCCGCTCTCCGGAAGAATAGCTCGAGTATCTGCCTTCCGGCTTGAAGATGAAGGGCATCACTTCGGGTGGAATCGGTTCTCCGGAATTCTGTACGCTGACCCGTGGAACACCCTCCACCCTGGCCAGCGTGACCTTGACCGGTGCCGTCGCATCTCCATGGCGCAGGGCATTGCCAATCAGGTTGGAGAACACCTGAGCGATGCGGTCAGGGTCGAATTGACCGGTGATCTGCGCCTGCTCGTCGAGGATGATCCGTGCATGCGGGAATGCCGTGCGTAGTTCGTCAATGACAGCCCGGCAGATTGGATTCAAGTCCACCTTGCGCAAGCCTACTGGAATACCAGTCCCCAGATTGCAGCGGGCCAGATCCAGCAGATCGTTGATCATGGAGTTTGCCCGCTGTGCGCTGGTACAAACCTGGATTGCCAGTACCTTTCCCTTTTCATCCAGCCCCGCCTGCCGCTGGATCAGCCCGCCAGCCATCAGTATCGCGCCCAAGGGTGAACGCAGATCATGACCGAGCACGGCAAGCACCATTTGCCGGGTCGACTCGACTGCTGTTCCATAGGCAGCGATCGACTCTACGAGCGCCTGGTCAATCGCTTCATTGAACCGGATCATGTCCTGGACATGATCCGCCTCTGTGAACGATTCCTGGGTAAGCCAGAGTGACAGAACGCTTGCGCGCAAAGCCCGGTATTCGGACACCATCTGGTCCATCGAGAACCCGGCTACCAAACGCGCGACCGCGTGGGTCTGCGCTGCTGTTTCGCTGGAAGCCCTGGGGCCTCTCCCTTGGGCCTTCTCGGACTGCTGTTGCCTGCTCTGCGGCCTTCTCATGTCTGCGGCCACGGTGCGCAGCATTTTCTCGGCATGGTCGCGCAAGCCGGTCGAGTCCTGTTTCGGCAGCTCTGTTTCAACCGAGCGGGCGTAGTTTTCCCAAGCCTGCAGAATCGCTTCCATACCGTTATCAATGAAATCGGACAGTCTCATGGCGTCTGACCCTGATCGGAAAAAAAGACATCCGGATAGATTAGTCCATCCCGGAAACAGGTCGTTCAAGCGCCAGCCACCCATGGCCACCTGGAGCGATCCCGATGCAACCTGCGCCGTGATACAGGGCATCGGGATGCGTGCCGGTTGCCTGGGGTCAGGCATGGATCAGCGAGAGGTCGCTGATGATGCAGATCGAGCCGTCATCGACGGGCGTCGTATCGGTGTAGTCCACCTGGTTGTAGACCCCGCCGTGGAACTCGAACAGCCGTGAAGCCCAGCTGCTGTCGAACTGCAGGTCGCCGGACGAACCGGTCACCCCGTTGCACCTGGCCGTCACGTTGACCACGCCTGCCGAGGTGGCGTGGATGCTGACCTCGAACTTCGCCCCCAGTGGAACCCCCTTGAGCACCGTCGAATTCACAGGATCTACCTGGTTGTAGGTCTGCCGAAACCCAAGGGTGATGTCGCCCTTTTTCCAGAACACCTTCACGGGCGGGCTGTCGTCTGCGTAAACGTGCATTTGCGCGATGACCACCTTTTGCGCCCAGTTCACCTTGGTCAGCGTCATTTCCTGGCGATTCCAGTGATCCTGAGCGCTGGCCAGCGTCCAGTATTGCGGCTCCGACCACTCGCAGCGGGTCCTGCGGGTGCTTTTGCTCGAAGCGCCTTTGGTGGGGGCGAACAACTGGACCGAACCATCGCTGAGCACTGTCACGTAGTCCGGGTATTGGGCAATGGCTTCGGCGCCTGTGAGTTCAGTCGCTACAGCGTTGACTGACGATACGGCTACCGGAACGGCGATTGTGAGGTTGCTGATATCTACGCTCATGGGGAACTCCTGAATATGATGATGGTGTGCCTGCAGCAGCGCGGAGGCAGCTGCTGGATTTAAATTAGCTTTGCGCTAAATCATCGTCAATAGCCAGAAGCTAAATTTATTTCGCCAGGCGGCAAATTACCTGTTGGCGAAATTTTTTGCAGCGGGGCTTTACGCTTGATTTGTCGGTGCGATAAGCTTTCCTTGAGCACTGTACGAATATACAGCTATCAGGATAAGAATATGTCTAACCACATGAAATCCCTACCCAATCAGCGCCAGGAAATGACCGGAATAGAGCGCCTTGGCTTGCGGGTGTCAGCGATGATCAACCACCCGGTAGCCCAGACGCAGCGCTGGGTGACGGTGCATCGCCTGGATACCGACGGCGATGCCGAGTGGGAAGCGGTGATTGGCCTGCTGGCCGAAACACCCGAACTGGAACTCACCTTCAACGACGACGAGAGCGTGACGGTGCGCTGGGAGCGCGGCAGCGTGGAGGAGCGCGACGACTTTGTCGTCGAGCGGGGCAGCGAGCAGCAGGTGGAGCAAGCGGCGCCTTTCTGAAAGTCAGAAAAAAGCCCGCCGGGTGGCGGGCTTCGCTTTACACAAGGTGTGCGTTCCACACCAGCAGTACCCTGGCCTGGATGTAGGTTTCTTCCCGGCGAATCATGCGGTCCTTGTGCCGCGAGTTGTCGGAGATCATCTCGAAATGGTCTTCGTCGGCAATCTGCAGCCGCTTGATGTAGATGTGGTCGCCCCAGGAGAAGAAGTAGATTCCATCGCCGACGAACTCGCGGATGCTGACGTCCACGATCAGCGGGTCGCGGTGCCTGATGGTCGGTTCCATCGACTGGCCCCAACCGGTCACCATCTTCAGGTGGTGGTGCTCGCTGAACTCCACACCCAGCTCGCGCAGATGGCTTGGGCTGACGCGAACGTCCTTGAACATCTCGGGGTAGTCGTGCGGGATCTGCCCGCCGCCCATGGCCGCCCGGACGTCGTAGTGGGCAATCCATACTTCGTCACCTACCAGGCCTGGCCGGCCAGGTTCGGCCTTCAGCAGCGTCGAGTCTGCCGGTTCCTCGGCGGCGGCCAGCAGCCTTTGCCGGGTTTCCTCGGGGATACCCCGGCCGCTTCTGGCAAGCATCTGTTTGACCAGATCGGCCGCGGAAAGCTTGCTGTCGATGGCTTCGACGGGGGGGGGCGGCTGGTCGCCCGCTGCCATGGCGTCGAACCAGCCCCGTGGCAAACCTTCGATGCCCTCGATTCTGCGGGCCACATCATCGCCCAGGTTTTTCGCTGTCTTGTCCGAAAGGATCTGGCTCAGGTGCGCAGGCGCCATCCCCCAACGCTCTGCGCAGGATCCCTTTCTCTGGCTGCCGATCAGCTTGACCAGGTTGTGCTTGCGAATTTCGTAGATGTCCATGGAACGAAGCATGCCAGTGTTTAGCTTGCTGCTAAATGTGCGCAAAGCTAAATTTCCCTTGTCATGAGATTAGCTGAAGGCTAAATTAAATGTGCAAGCAAGGGAAGCCATCGAGAAGCTGTTCTCCAGGCTTACGACATCACCATCGGTAATGAGGTTTTCATGGATCCGACTGACCTCGGCCCAGGCACCATCACCTGGCTGGGCGGAACAGGCACGGTGTTGCTGGGCGCATTCCTCTGGCTGCGCAAGTGGCTGTCCAGGGATGCCGCTGACCGCGCCATGGACAACGCTGATATTGGCGTGGTCCGGCGCCTGAACGAGCTGCTCGATATCGAGCGTGACGCCCGAAGAGAAGCGCAGGCCAGAGCCGATCAATTTGCCAAGGAGCGCAATGAGCTGGTGGTCACCGTAGGGCGCCTGGAAGGCAAGATCGAAGCGCTGACCAGTCGCGGTGGCCATCCTCCCCGGCAGGTCATCGTTCAGGGCGAGGGGATAGCCCGCCCACGCGGGAAGCAAGGTGAGTGAGGCAGCCCGCAAGACAATTCTGTTCACGCCCATGCGTATGGGCTTTTCTGTAGGGAGACAACATGGCTCGACTGGTTTCTGCCGCTGCCGGCGGCGCGAACGTGCTCGCATTCCTGGACGTGCTGGCGTGGGCCGAAGGTACTTCGACCATCGTTGCCAGTGACGACGGCTACAACGTGCTGGTCGGCGGCCAATTGTTCACGGACTACAGCAGGCACCCGAAGCAGAAGGTGTGGTTGCCCAGCTACGGCATCCACAGCTCTGCGGCGGGGCGCTACCAGATTCTGGCGGGTACCTGGGATGCCATCGTGAGGGCTTATGGCTTCAATGGCCGGTTTACCCCTGAGGCCCAGGACCTGGCGGCAATCAAGTTACTGAACGAGTGCGGCGCGCTGGCACTGATAAAGGCCGGCCGCATTGCCCAGGCGATCGCCAAGGCCGCGCCTGTCTGGGCTAGCCTGCCTGGCGCGGGTTATGGCCAGCGCGAACACGAGATGGCCGCATTGTTGGAGATGTTCATTACCTGCGGCGGTGAGATGCAGGCGTAACGCCCCGGCAAAAAAAAAGACCCGCCAGGTAGGCGGGCCAGAAGGGCGTAGGGAGCAACGCACAACAAATACGGGTCAGGCGACCAAGGTGCCTGGTTGCAACTGCTCGACCAGGGCCTGGGCCGAGGCGAGGGTGGGCATGGGGCCGCTTACGGCTTCGCCGTTGCGCACCAGGTACCAGCACGCCAGCAGGCCCTTCTCACGCAGCGAAGCGGGGACGGCACTGCCGACGACGGACATGATCTGGATAGTGGCCATGTGGACCTCCTGTAAAACATGGCCCTACCTTACGCAGCAGCCGGGGCGGTTTGAAATCAACTTCTTCAATAGTGGTCATTGCTTCTATCAACATTTACCCAGCAGGGTGATTCCGGGAATGTGGCGGTTGAAGCCCTCGCGAGAACACCTCAAGTGTGGGGTCCTACTACCATGACTCCACTCTGCGTCAGCTGAGCACGGGGGAACGGTAAAGGTTGTGTAAGGACGACCAGCGTTTACCTCTGTTACGCTGAACAAACGTTTCAGTCATGACAAAGGAGCAGGTTATGTCGACAATTCCCAGCAGAGATACGGTGCTGTGCATCTCCCTGGCCGGCCGCCCCGGCACCTTCGGTGTGCGCTTCCATAACCACCTGTACCAGCAGCTGGGCCTGGACTTCTACTACAAGGCCATGCGCACCGATGACCTGCCGGCGGCGGTGGCGGGCATCCGTGCTTTGGGGATCCGTGGTTGCGGGGTATCGATGCCGTACAAGGAGGCCTGCATGGCCCTGGTCGACGAGATCGACCCGTCGGCGGCAGCCATCGAGTCGGTCAATACTCTGGTCAATACCGATGGCCACCTGAAAGCCTACAACACCGATTACCTGGCCGTGCGCCAGTTGCTGGCGCAGCACCAGGTCGACCCGGCCACGGCGTTTGCCTTGCGCGGCAGTGGCGGTATGGCCAAGGCGGTAGCCAGTGCCTTGCGTGATGCCGGGTTCGCCGAAGGCATCATCGTTGCGCGCAACGAGCAGGCCGGGCGGCAGCTGGCGGATGTATGTGGTTATCGCTGGGTCCCGGAGCTGGGCGACCTGTGCCCACCCATGCTGGTAAACGTGACGCCGGTCGGTATGGCGGGCGGCCCCGAGGCCGAGGAGCTGGCGTTTTCCGAAAATGCCATCGCCGCAGCGGCGCGGGTGTTCGATGTGGTGGCGATGCCGGAGAACACACCGTTGATCAGACGGGCGCGGGCGCTGGGCAAACCGGTGATCACCGGGCTGGAAGTGATTGCGCTGCAGGCGCTGGAGCAGTTCGTGCTGTACACCGGGGTGCGGCCGACACCGGCGCAGGTGGAGGCGGCGGTGGCATACGCCCGGGATATCTGATTATTCCTGTGCCGGCCCTTTCGCGGGCTCGCCCGCTCCCACAGGTACTGCACAGATTTCAAATTCCCTGTGGGAGCGGGCAAGCCCGCGAAGAGGCCGGCACAGGCATTGACAAGGTCAGAACACCTTGTGCCCTTCATCCAGTTGCTGGTCCACCAGCGCCCGGCCATGGGCCAGCGACACATGCTGTGCGTTCTCAAGGTCGGAGAAGAACTTCATCGGCATCGACATGCGCTTGCTGGTGTGCCCGTCAGGGTCGGTGATCAGGCAGCCGGCGGCATAGGGCAGGGGGGAATCGGGGTGGGGCATCACGCTGGCGGTGATGGTGTGCTTGCGGTATTCACAGTGAAGAGATTGCATCGTCCTTACCTCGCTGTGGCATGTGAAGCAGTTACCTTCATATACCACAGCAAGGGGCCGGGAGTTCCCGGCCCGACGAGCGAGCCGCAAGGAACGCTCAGCCTTTGAGCTCGGTCGGCTGGATGACTTCGACCCAGTAGCCGTCAGGGTCCTTGATGAAGGCCAGGTGGTTCATGCGCCCGTCCTGCAAGCGCTTCTGGAACGGCACATCCAGTGCCTCGAAACGCGCGCAGGCGGCGCGTACGTCCGGTACCGAGACGCAGATGTGGCCAAAGCCGCGCGGGTCGGTGTTGCCATCGTGGTAGGCAAATTCGGCATCGTTTTCGGTGCCGTGGTTGTGGGTCAGCTCCAGCACGCCAGGGATCGATTTCATCCACTGGTGGCGTTCGTGGTCATCGGCAGGGATCTGCGCCGGGTCGACCAGGGCCAGGAAGTACAGGCTGAAGGCAGCTTCGGGGAAGTCGCGCTTGTCCACCAGGCGGAAGCCCAGCACGCGGGTGTAGAAGTCCAGGGACTTCTCGATGTCCTTGACCCGCAGCATGGTGTGGTTGAAGACGAACTGGGCGGTGGCGGCGTCCGGTTGTGCGGTGACGCCAGGCAGGGTTTGCAGATCGTGCAGGCTCATGGGAACTCCTGAGACGGGGCCGGGCGCAGGGCACCGGCAAAACAGACAGGCTGGCCATGATACGGCAGTGCGCCGATTGCGCAAATGAAAGCGCCCTGCACGAGGCAGGGCGCTGGAATTAGAGGCCCGCATGTGCGGGCGCGTGATGGGGTCGCTAGTCCTTTAGCTGTCTCGATACTGAGCCAGCCCTTGTGAAAAAAGTGTGAAGTGCGTGTGGACGTTTCATCAGCGTGCCCAGCTTTCTACCGTGGCGGCCCCATACTGTTCTTTCCAGGCCTTGAGGCCGCGGTGGTTGCCGCCTTTGGTCTCGATCCGCTCACCGGTGTGCGGGTTGGTGTAAACCTTCACCACGCGCGGGCGGCGCTGTTGCTTGGGCGCTGCACTGGTAACCCGGGCCACGGCCTTCGGGTCGAGGATGGCGATGATATCGCGCAGGCTCTTGTCATAGCTCTTCATCAGGCCGACTAGTTTCTGCTCGAATTCGATTTCGCGTTTTAGGCCGGCATCCTTTTTCAACGCTTCCAGTTGCGCCATCTGTTCCTGGAGCGCTTTTTCGGCAGCACGAAACTCTGCAAGTCTGGACACTGTAATCACTCCTGTACGTCGGTCGTGGCAGGGCGTGACGAACATTGAAGAAAAATAAAACGCCGGCCACGCGGGTGGGTTCCGCTGTTCGCTGATATCGAGTGTAGTCATTCGTGGGTACTGGGTAAACTGCAAACTTTTTGTAAGTAAGCCGGGAACTTTCCTAGTTTTGCGTGCGGTATTTGCCCGTTTTTCCGCGGTTGCCTTTTGGCGCGCTTAGACCATGGTCCAATGGCCCGTGCCAGAGCCATTGCGCGATCATCGTCAGATGATGGCCGGCTATTGTTCGGTCCCCTCGCAGTACCGTGGCCAGCACGTGCCACAGGTTGTTTACCCGCCTTGATTCTGGATGTTTTCTCGCATGTTTGCCCCTTTCCCCCGCGCCCCCGGGCGTCGTGTTGCCGGCCTGTTCCTGTTGTGTGCCGGCGTCAGTGCCCAGGCCGCCGGTTTTCTTGAAGACAGCAGTGCCAAGGTCGAAGCACGCAATGTCTATTTCAACCGGGATTTTCGTGACGGCCACAGCAGTTCCAGCCAGGGCGCGTCCAAACGCGAAGAATGGGCACAAGGCTTCATCCTCAATGTTCAGTCGGGTTATACCCAGGGGCCGGTAGGTTTTGGCGTGGATGCGCTGGGCATGTTCGGCTTCAAACTTGACTCCAGCCCGGCGGACAGTAACAGCGGCCTGTTGCCGTCTTCCGGTCACGACCCGCGCCACTCGGCGGACCAGTACGCGAAGATGGGCCTGGCGGCCAAGGCCAAGGTTTCCAGTACCGTGCTCAAATACGGTTCGATGATGCCGGATGTGCCGCTGCTCAAGTACAACGATGGCCGCCTGCTGCCGACCCTGTTCCATGGCGCCATGCTCACCTCCGAAGAAGTGCGCGACCTGAAGTTCACCCTGGCCCGCCTGGACAAGTACACCGCACGGGATTCCACTGATCGCCAGGATATTCGCGTGCACTGCAAGAACAAGCGCTATGCCTGTGATATCGAGGCTGACCACTTTGACCTGGCCGGTGTCGATTACCGTTTCAACGAGCGCTTCAGCGCCCAGTATCAGGTGGCCAGGCTGGAGAACATCTACCGCCAGCATTTCCTCGGCCTGGTGGCCAGCCAGCCATTGGCGCTGGGCAGCCTGTCGGCCGACCTGCGCTTGATAAAAAGCGATGACATCGGCAATGCCCGCGCCGGCGAAATCGACCATCGCGCGTTCAGCGGCATGCTCGGCTACAGCCTGGGTGGTCACAAGTTCAGTGCCGGCTGGCAGCGCATGTATGGCGACAGTGCCATGCCCTATCTGGATGGCACCAACCCGTACCTGGTCAACTATGCCCAGGTCAACGACTTCGCCGCCGCCAAGGAGCGCTCCTGGCAGGTGCGTTACGACTATGACTTCAAGGCTCTGGGCGTGCCCGGCCTGACCTTCTTCACCCGTTACATCAACGGTGACAATATCAAGGTACCGGGCAGTACGGCCGAAGGCAAAGAGTGGGAGCGCGACACCGAGTTCAAGTACCAGGTGCAAAGTGGCACGTTCAAGGACGTCAGCGTGCGCCTGCGTAATTCCACTTACCGCAGCAACTATGAAAGGTGGGCCCGCGATATGGATGAGACGCGGGTCATTGTCAGCTACAACTTCTCCATCTTCTGACGGGGCGCTTTGCCAAATGCCGGCAGCCACCTGACAATGGCTGCGGGTTCCCGCAAAGGGCAGGGCAATGAAAGACCTGTTGTTGATCGGTATCGGCCCGGGTGACCCGCGTCAGGTCACCTACGAGGCGGTTGATGCGCTGCGCCAGGCCAGCGTGTTCTTCGTGCTCTGCAAGGGCAGCGACAAGGACGAACTGGTGCGCCTGCGCCAGGCCATCCTGCAACGCTACCGGCCCGAGGGCGGCTACCGCCTGGTGCAGGTCGCCGATCCTGCCCGCGATGGCCAGTCGGATGACTACCTGGGGGCGGTGCAAGATTGGCACCGGCAGCGTGCGGCGCTGTATGCCCGGCTGATCGAGCAGGAAATTGGCGTTGGCGAAACCGGTGCCTTTCTGCTCTGGGGCGAGCCAACGCTTTACGACAGCACGCTACGCATTCTTGACCTGGTTCGTGAGCGCGGTGTGGCGATGCGGCTGCAGGTCATTCCGGGCATCAGCAGTGTGCAGGCATTGGCAGCGCGTCATCAGGTGCCGCTCAATCGTATCGGTGAACCGTTGATCGTGTTGCCGGGGCGGCGCCTGGCCGAGCAGGGGCAAATCGACAATGTGCTGGTGATGCTCGACGGGCAGTGCGCGTTTGCCCGGCTTGATGACCCGGGGTTGATGATCTACTGGGCCGCGTACCTGGGGACCGCCGATGAGGTGCTGATCGCCGGGCCATTGCAGGCGGTGAAGGCACAGATACTGGAAGTGCGTGAGCGGGAGCGGGCGCGCAAGGGGTGGATCATGGATAGCTACCTGTTGCGCCGGGAGCTGTAGTCAGTTGCAGCTTGTGCCGGCCTCTTCGCGGGCTTGCCCGCTCCCACAGGTATTGCACTGCACTCGGCGCCTGTGGCAAACCTGTGGGAGCGGGCGAGCCCGCGAAGCAGGCGGCGCCGGTTTCAAGGTTTACCCAGGATGGCCTGCACCTTGTCCCGCAGCTGGTCGATACCGAACGGCTTGCCGATCAGGTGCATGCCCTCCGGCACATCGACGCTTTCGGCATAGCCACTGGCGAACAGCACCGGCAGCGCCGGCCGCAGTTCGCGCGCCCTGGCTGCCAGCTCTTCGCCGCGCATGTCTGGCAGCCCCACATCGGTCATCATAAGCGCCAGCTGCTGGTCCGGGTCCTCAAGAATGCATAGCGCTGCGCTGGCATGTTCCGCCTCGATGACCGTATAGCCCAACTCGTCGAGCACTTCGACCATCAGCATGCGTACGATGTCGTCGTCTTCGACTATCAGAAGGTGCATGGTCAGGATCCTGTGCGAATGAATGTCTTTAATCTGTGCTCCGGATGGCAGCAGAAGTTCCCGAGGATACCGGGCCCTGCAATCAGATGGAACGATTGGCGCACGCTACCTTCAAATACTGGCTAAATGCCCTGCCAGACCCGGCAAAGCTGGTTAGACTCGCTTAACAGGACGACGCAGTGGCAGCTACTGACAAAAACCGATTTGCCACTCCTTTCAATGGACTTTTCTAGCTCGGGCGTTTTCACATGATTCAAGCAGCCTCGATGGACCAGCGAAGCTTCCGCAAGCTGTTGAGCCGCAACATCGGCCTCCCCTTGGGGGTAGGTCTGCTGGGGGCCGTGGCCTTCGTCGCGGTTATCAACTACCTGCTTTCGGCCTTGCAGTGGGTCGAGCACACCGACCGGGTGATCGGCAACGCCAACGAAACGGTCAAACTGTCGATCGACATGGAAACCGGCATGCGCGGCTTCCTGATCACCGGCGACGAGCGTTTCCTCGACCCTTACGAGGTGGCCAAGCCGCGCATTATCGACAGCCTGCAGAGCCTGCGCGGCATGGTCGGCGATAACCTGCAACAGGTTGAACGTATCGACCGCCTGATCGCCTTGCAGCAGGCCTGGAATGCCTTTGGTAGCCAGATGATCGAGCTGCGCCGCAGCGAGGGTGATTACCGTGCCCTGGTCGGCAACGGCCGCGGCAAACGCCTGACCGACGAGATCCGCAAGGAGTTCGACAACCTGATCAGCAGCGAACAACAGTTGCGCATGACGCGCAACGAGCGGGTCAACAGTGTGACTGTCACGGTCATGTCGTCCTTCGTGCTGTTCATCGTCGGCCTCAGCGCCTTGCTGGCCTACCTCGGGCGACGCGACCTGCTGGCGCTGTCGGCGAGCTATGACGAAAACCTCAAAGCCCAGCAGCGCGCGGCCGAGCGCCTGGAGCACCAGGCCTGGCTGCGCAACGGGCAGACCCAACTGGCCGAGCAGGTGCTGGGCCAGCTGACCCTGCCCATGCTCGGTGACAATATCCTGCGTTTCTTCGCCAGTTACCTGGGCAGCGTGGTCGGCGCGTTGTACGTGCGTGACGAGCATGGCCGCCTGGTGCGTGTGGCCAGCTATGGCCTGGATGCCGAGGAGCAGGCGCGGGAGCAGGTGCTGGGTGACCACGAGGGCCTGCTGGCCCAGGCCGTGCGCGAAACACGGCTGCTGCGCCTGGAAGACTTGCCCGAGGACTATTTCCACCTCAGCTCCGGCCTGGGCCGAGGCCTGCCGCGCAGTGCACTGCTTATGCCAACGGGCGACGATGGGCAGGTCAATGGTGTGCTCGAGCTGGGCTTCCTGCGGCCGCTGCGGGCGCAGGACGAGGAGATGCTGCAACGGGTCAGTGGCAACCTCGGCATCTCCATCGAAAGTGCCCGCTACCGGCAGCGCCTGCAGGAGGTGCTGGCCGAGACCCAGCAACTGAACGAAGAGCTGCAGGTGCAGCAGGAAGAGCTGAAAACCGCCAACGAGGAGCTGGAAGAGCAATCCCGCGTGCTCAAGGAGTCCCAGGCCCATCTGGAAACCCAGCAGGCAGAACTGGAGCAGACCAACGAGCAGCTGTCCGAGCGCACCGAAGCGCTGGACCGCAAGAACGACGAGCTGCTGCACGCCCAGGACGAACTGCAGGCGCGCGCCGATGAGCTGCAGCGTTCGAGCAAGTACAAGTCCGAGTTCCTTGCCAACATGTCCCACGAACTGCGCACGCCGTTGAACAGTTCGCTGATCCTGGCCAAGCTGCTGGCGGAGAACGGCGAGGGCAACCTCAGCGACGAGCAGGTCAAGTTCGCCGAATCCATCTACTCGGCCGGCAACGATCTGCTTAACCTGATCAACGATATTCTCGACATCGCCAAGGTGGAGGCCGGCAAGCTCGAAGTGCGCCCCGAAAGCACCCAGGTGGAGCGCCTGGTCGAAGGCCTGCGCGGCATGTTCGAGCCGCTGGCCGGGCACAAGGGCCTGGCCTTCGAGGTGACCACCGAGGCGCAGGTGCCGGCCACGCTGTTCACCGACCGCCAGCGCCTGGAGCAGATTCTCAAGAACCTGCTGTCCAACGCCATCAAGTTCACCGAGCGCGGCCAGGTCAGCCTGAACATCAGCTACCAGCCCGACCACGGTATCGTCTTTGCCGTGCGCGATACCGGTATCGGCATTGCTGTCGACCAGCAGGAGGCGATATTCGGTGCCTTCCACCAGGTCGATGGCACCAGCAACCGCCGCTATGGCGGCACCGGCCTGGGGCTGTCCATTTCCCGCGACCTGGCGCACCTGCTGGGCGGGCAGATCAGTGTCGACAGCAGCCCCGGCCAGGGCAGCGTGTTCAGCCTGATCCTGCCGGAGCGCTATGAGCGCGTGGCGCAGGACATCGAGCCGCTCAGCCTGCGCCCGGCGGTCGATACCCTGCCACCCGCGCCGCAGGTGCCGGCGGCGGCAACGCCGAAACGGCCGCAGCCGGCGTTTGCCGATGACCGCGAGCAAGCACCGTTCGGCAACCGCTGCATCCTGGTGATCGAGGACGAACCG
The DNA here is from genome assembly GCF_002113165.1 of Pseudomonas sp. B19(2017). Lineage (NCBI taxonomy): Bacteria > Pseudomonadati > Pseudomonadota > Gammaproteobacteria > Pseudomonadales > Pseudomonadaceae > Pseudomonas > Pseudomonas sp. B19(2017). The sequence continues at coordinate 110,385 of NZ_NEJR01000005.1, read as the reverse complement.
AACTTTGCCCGCATCCTCTTCGACCTGGCCCACGAGCTGGGTTACAGCTGCCTGGTGGCGCAGGGCGCCGACGAGGGCTTCGAGCTGGCCGCCCAGTACATCCCCGATGCCATCCTGCTGGACATGCGCCTGCCCGACCATTCCGGCCTGACCGTGCTGCAGCGCCTGAAGGAACAGGCCAATACCCGGCATATACCGGTGCATATCATTTCCGTGGAAGACCGGGTCGAGGCGGCCATGCACATGGGCGCCGTCGGTTATGCGGTCAAGCCCACCAGCCGCGAAGAGCTCAAGGAAGTGTTCGCTCGCCTGGAAGCCAAGCTCACCCAGAAGCTCAAGCATATCCTGCTGGTGGAGGATGACGACCTGCAGCGCGAAAGCATCGCCCGCCTGATCGGCGACGACGATGTCGAGATCACCGCCGTGGCCATGGCCCAGGATGCCCTGGCGTTGCTGCGCGAGAACATCTACGACTGCATGATCATCGACCTCAAGCTGCCGGACATGCTCGGCAACGAGCTGCTCAAGCGCATGACCGGGGAAGACATCCGTGCCTTCCCGCCAGTGATCGTGTACACCGGGCGCAACCTGACCCGCGAAGAAGAGGCCGACCTGCTCAAGTACTCGCGCTCTATCATCATCAAGGGCGCCCGCTCGCCGGAGCGCCTGCTCGACGAAGTGACGCTGTTCCTGCACAAGGTCGAGTCGCAGCTGTCCAACGAACGCCAGCGCATGCTCAAGACCGCGCGTAGCCGCGACAAGGTATTCGAAGGGCGCAAGGTGTTGCTGGTGGACGACGATGTGCGCAACATCTTTGCCCTGACCAGCGCGCTGGAGCACAAGGGCGCGATCGTCGAAATCGGCCGCAACGGCCGCGAGGCCATCGAGCGCCTGGAGCAGCATGACGACATCGACCTGGTGCTGATGGACGTGATGATGCCGGAGATGGATGGCTTCGAGGCCACCCGGTTGATCCGCCAGCAACCGCGCTGGCGCAAGTTGCCGATCATTGCCGTGACCGCCAAGGCGATGAAGGATGACCAGCAGCGTTGCCTGCAGGCTGGCGCCAACGATTATCTGGCCAAGCCGATCGACCTGGACCGCCTGTTCTCGCTGATCCGTGTGTGGCTGCCGCAACTGGAGCGAATTTGACTAGCGAACGTAACACCGACATCGAAATCCGCTTGCTGATCGAGGCCATCTACCTCAAGTACAGCTACGATTTCCGCAACTATTCCGGCGCGTCGATCAAGCGCCGGATCCTGCATGCGCTGCGCCAGTTCGACTGCCTCACGGTGTCGGCGCTGCAGGAGCGCGTGCTGCACGACCCCGGCATGTTCATGCAGTTGCTGCAGTACCTGACGATCCCGGTCAGCGAGATGTTCCGCGACCCAGGGCATTACGTGGCGCTGCGCAACGAGGTGGTACCGCTGCTGCGCACCTGGCCGTCGATCAAGGTGTGGATTGCCGGCTGCAGCACGGGCGAGGAGGTGTATTCGATGGCCATCCTGCTGCGCGAAGAAGGCCTGCTGGAGCGCACCATCATCTACGCCACCGACATCAACCCGCATTCGCTGGACAAGGCCAAGCAGGGCATCTACTCGATGCAGAGCATGCGCGAATACGCCGAAAACTATCGCCTCGCCGGTGGCCGGCGGGACTTTGCCGAGTACTACACGGCGGCCTACGGCAACGCCATCATGGACAGCACCCTGCGCGACAACGTGACCTTCGCCGACCATAGCCTGGCCACCGACAGCGTGTTTTCCGAAACCCAGCTGGTGTCGTGCCGCAACGTGCTCATCTATTTCAACAAGGAGCTGCAGGATCGTGCCCTGGGCCTGTTCCACGAGTCCCTGTGCCACCGCGGCTTCCTGGTGCTGGGCAGCAAGGAATCGGTGGATTTTTCCGCTTACAGCGAGCGCTTCGAGTCGCTGGTCAAGCCCGAACGGATCTACCGCAAGTCATGAAAGGCGTGCACGCGATGGTGATCGGCGCCTCGGCGGGCGGTGTGACGGCGCTGTTCAGCGTGCTGGGCGCGTTGCCGGCCGGCTTCGCCATTCCGGTGATATGCGTACTGCACCTGCCGGACGACCGCCACAGCCAGCTGGCCGAGGTGCTGCAGCGCCGCCTGCGACGGCCGGTGTGCGAGGCCCGTGACAAGCAGCCGCTGCGCGCCGGGCAGATCTACGTGGCCGGGCCCGGTTACCACCTGTCGGTGGAGCGTGACCTGACCCTGTCGTTGAGCCAGGAGCCGCCGGTGCATTTTTCCCGGCCGGCGATTGACTACCTGTTCATGTCGGCGGCCGATGCCTACGGTGCCGGCCTGCTGGGCATGCTGCTCACCGGGGCCAATGAGGATGGCGCCGAAGGCCTGGCCTATATCAAGCACAATGGGGGCCGGACCGTGGTCCAGGACCCTTGCGACGCACAGGTGGCGCTGATGCCGGAGGCCGCCCTGGCCCTGCACCAGCCCGACCATATTCTTTCTCTGAGCGGCATCGAGCGATTGCTCGCGGCCCTGGAACCCAGCGCATGCTAAGCCACACCATCGCCAAACTGCTGATCGTCGACGACCTGCCAGAAAACCTGCTGGCCCTCGACGCCCTGATCCAGGGCCAAGACCGCGAGGTGCACCAGGCCCAGTCAGCCGAGGCAGCGTTGTCGCTGTTGCTCGAGCACGAGTTCGCCCTGGCCATCCTCGATGTGCAGATGCCGGGCATGAACGGTTTCGAACTGGCCGAGCTGATGCGCGGCACGGAAAAGACCCGCAACATTCCCATCGTGTTCGTCACGGCCGCCGGACGCGAGATGAACTACGCGTTCAAGGGCTATGAAAGCGGCGCGGTGGACTTTCTGCACAAGCCGCTCGACACCCTGGCGGTGAAGAGCAAGGTATCGGTGTTCGTCGATCTGTACCGCCAGCGCAAGGTGCTCGACCGCCAGTTGCAGGCCCTGGAGCGCAGCCGCCAGGAGCAGGAACTGCTGCTGGCCCAGCTGCAAACGGCACGCAGCGAACTGGAGCATGCCGTGCGCATGCGCGATGACTTCATGTCCATCGTGTCTCACGAAGTGCGCACCCCGCTCAATGGCCTGATCCTGGAAACCCAGTTGCGCAAGCTGCACCTGGCGCGCGGCAACCTGGACGCCTTCAGCGGCGACAAGCTGCAGGCCATGGTCGAGCGCGACGAGCGGCAGATCAACAGCCTGATCCGCCTGGTCGAAGACATGCTCGATGTATCGCGCATCCGCACCGGCAAACTGTCGCTGCGGCCCAAGGCGTTCGACCTGAGCCTGCTGGTGCGTGGCCTGGTGGAGAACTTCGCTGCCCAGGCCAGCGCACTGGACACCTGTATCGAGTTGCAACGCTGCGAGCCGCTGCAGGGCGAGTGGGACGAGTTTCGCATCGAGCAGGTGCTGGCCAACCTGTTGTCCAATGCCTTGCGTTATGGTGAGCGCAAACCGGTGCAGGTGCGGGTGTTCGAGCAGGACGGCCTGGCCTGCGTGCAGGTGCAGGACCATGGCATCGGTATCGGCGTGGCCAACCAGCAGCGCATCTTCCAGCAGTTCGAGCGGGTCGCCACCCAGCAGGCCAGTGGTGGGTTGGGCCTGGGGCTGTACATATCGGAGCAGATCGTCCAGGCACACGGCGGGCGCATACTGGTGGAGAGTGAAGAGGGCAAAGGCGCCACCTTCACCTTGCAATTGCCACTGGCAACCTGCGAACAACAAAACGACCAGGCACGGGCAACCTCTGCATGAGCCTGGGGTCTGATGGCCAGTTGTAAGTATTTCAAGGCGTTGACATGAGTGAAGATGCACAAGATGTAGTGCTGGTGGTCGAGGACGAACCGGCGATTCGCATGATCCTGCGTGATTACCTGGCGGGCGAGGGCTACCACGTGCTGGTGGCCGAGGATGGCGAGCAGGCGTTCGCGATTCTGGCAAGCAAGCCGCACCTCGACCTGATGGTAACGGACTTCCGCTTGCCGGGCGGGATTTCCGGGGTGGACATTGCCGAGCCGGCGGTGAAGTTGCGGCCGGACCTGAAGGTGATCTTCATCAGCGGCTACCCGGCGGAGATTCTCGAGTCGGGCAGCCCGATCACCCGCAAGGCACCGATCCTGGCCAAGCCGTTCGACCTGGATACCTTGCACGAGCAGATCCAGTCGCTCCTGCGCTGACTGTGTTTGCCTCTTCGCGGGCGCGCCCGCTCCCACAGGTTCTGTGCAGACCTTGAAGCCTGCGGGTTTCCTGTGGGAGCGGGCAAGCCCGCGAAGAGGCCGGTGCAGGCTAGCGCAAGGTCCGCTCCAGCCCACCCACCAGCATGCTTTCCATCAACCCCAGCCCCTGTTCCTCGGGCAAGGCCTTCAGCAACCCCGGCAACTGGTTAAGCAGTGTCGCCACCACATGCGCCGTGGCCACCAGGGCCTCACCCTGCAACTTCGCCTGCGGTGCGATCAACCTCAGCAACCCCGCCTCATAGCGCTTGCGCAACAAGGCCAGGCGCGCCTGCTGGTCGTCGCTCAGGCAACAGAAGTCGCGCTCCGCCAGGCGAAACTGCATGGGCCGCTCGGCATGCAGTTGCCAGTGCGCGGCAATCAGGCAGCTCAACGCCGATGCGCCGCGCGCCATGGCCCGGCGCCCCTGGTCGAGGGTGGCCTGCAACTCCTCGTACAGCTCCTCGATCAGGTCGTACAGCAAGTCCTGCTTGCTGGGGAAGTGGTGGTACAGCGAGCCCGCGGTAAGGCCCACATGGGCCGCCAGCTCGCGCATGCTGACCTGACCGAAGCCCTTTTCGGCAAACAGCGCCATGGCCCGGTCACGTCGCTCTTCAAAGTTGGCACAGCGCATCGCGGCATTGACCGGGGGCATGGCATTCGCTCCTCAGTAGGTGAAGAAACCGCGGCCGCTCTTGCGCCCCAGCCAACCGGCCGCGACCATTTCCTTGAGCAGCGGGGCAGGGCGGTACTTGCTGTCGTTGAAGCCTTCATGGAAGGCCTCCATGATCGCCAGCAGGGTGTCCAGGCCGATCAGGTCGGCCAGGGCCAGCGGGCCGATCGGCTGGTTGCAGCCCAGGCGCATGCCGGTGTCGATGTCCTCGGCACTGGCCAGGCCCTCCTGGCGAACGAAAATCGCTTCGTTGATCATCGGCACCAGAATACGGTTGACCACGAAACCCGGGCGGTTGCCGGCAGTGATCGGGGTCTTGCCGACCTTTTCGCTCACCACCAGTGCCTGGGCGTAGGTGCTGTCGCTGGTCTGCAGGCCGCGAATGATCTCGACCAGCGCCATCATCGGCACCGGGTTGAAGAAGTGCACGCCAATGAAGCGCTCGGGGTGCTCGATGCTGGCCGCAAGCTGGGTGACCGACAGCGACGAGGTATTGGTGGCAATCAGGCAGTCGGCGGCGACGTTGGCGGCTACCTGCTGCAGGATGCGCTGCTTGAGCTGCAGGTTTTCGGTGGCAGCCTCGATCACCAGCTGCGCGCCGCGCAGCTGGGCATAGTCGGTGCTGGTGCGAATGCGCGTGCGTGCAGCAGCCGCCTTGTCGGCGTCGAGGGTGCCTTTGTTGACCTGGCGCTCGAGGTTCTTGCTCAAGGTAGCCAAGCCGCGCTCCAGCGCAGCGTCGGAAACGTCCACCAGCAGCACCTGGTAGCCAGCCACCGCACACACCTGGGCAATGCCGTTGCCCATGGTGCCGGCGCCGATCACGGCAATCTGTTCAATGCTCATGTGTCAGTCTCCTTCAGACGCGCTCGAAGACCACGGCGATGCCTTGGCCACCGCCAATGCACATGGTGGCCAGGGCGTAGCGGCCCTGGATGCGCTGCAGCTCATGGATGGCCTTGGTGGCGATGATGGTGCCGGTGGCGCCCACCGGGTGGCCAAGCGAAATGCCCGAGCCGTTGGGGTTGACCTTTTCCGGGTCGAAGCCCAGTTCGCGAGCCACGGCGCATGCCTGGGCGGCGAAGGCTTCGTTGGACTCGATCACGTCCAGGTCCTGCACTTTCAGGCCGGTCTTCTCCAGCACCTTGCGGGTGGCCGGGATCGGGCCCAGGCCCATCAGTTCAGGCTCGACGCCGGCATGGGCATAGCCCACCAGGCGTGCCAGCGGCTTCAGGCCCAGGCGGCGCACCGCATCACCACTGGCCAGTACCAGGCCGCCAGCGCCGTCATTGATGCCACTGGCATTGCCGGCGGTAACGCTGCCGTCTTTCTTGAACACTGCCTTCATCCCTGCCAGTTGCTCGGCAGTCACCTCGCCACGCACATGCTCGTCAGTGCTGAACTGCACGCTGCCCTTGCGGGTTTTCAGTTCCAGCGGGACGATCTGGCTGGCGAAGCGGCCTTCGGCAATGGCGCGGGCAGCGCGGCGCTGGCTGGTCAGGGCCAGTTCGTCCTGCATTTCACGGGTAATGCCGTGCCTGGCCGCAACGTTCTCGGCAGTGATGCCCATATGGAAGTGTTCGAACGGGTCCTGCAGCACGCCGACGGTGTAGTCGATGCCTTGCAGGTCACCCATGCGTGCGCCCCAGCGTGCCTGTGGCAGCAGGTACGGGCCACGGCTCATGGATTCGGCGCCGGCCGCCACGGCCACGTCGGTGTCGCCCAACAGCAGGCATTGGGCCGCCGAGACGATGGCCTGCAGGCCCGAGCCGCACAGGCGGTTGACGTTGAAGGCCGGGGTTTCCTTGGGAATGCCGGCGTTCATTGCCGCTACGCGGGCCAGGTAGGCGTCACGCGGTTCGGTGGGGATCACCGTGCCCATCACCAGGTGGCCGATCTGCTCGGCGGCCACGCCCGAGCGCTCGATGGCGGCACGGGTGATGGCGCTGGCCAGGTCGGCCAGCGGCAGGTCCTTGAGGGAACCGCCAAAGCCACCAATGGCTGAACGGACGGCACTGACGACGTAGATTTCTGCGCTGCTCATAGGGGCTCCGATTGCGAAGGCATGGCGGGACCGGGCCAGGCTCTGCGAGAATGGCCGGCAATCCCGGAGTGGGACCGAGTCTAGGCAAAGGCTCTGTTGCAGCCTATGCCGTAACTGTTCAGACAACCTGGCACTTTTTGCCACTCAGCATAGACAGCGAAAACCGCCATGCGCGATAGCGATTCGGTCGCCGTGTACTTCCTCAATGCCATGCTCCATGCCCTGCGCGACTGCCCCGGCGAACGCGATGTGCAGCTGCGTGCGGTGGGCATCGACCCGCAACTGCTCCAGCAACCCCAGGCCCGTGTTCCGGCCAAAGCCTTCGCCCAGCTGTGGCTGGCGCTGATCCAGCGCCTGGACGACGAGTTCTTCCGCCTCGATAGCCACGGCATGCCGCCGGGCAGCTTCGCCCTGATCTGCCGGGGCCTGATCCTGGAGCCGAACCTGGAAAAAGCCTTGCGCCAGTGCATGGCTGGTTTCGGCCTGTTCCTGCGTGACCTGCGCGGCAACCTGACGGTGCGTGGCGGGCGGGCGCTGATCAGCGTGCAGTCGAGCATCGCCGACCCGCTGACCCGGGTGTATGCCGAGGAAACCTACCTGGTGCTGATGATCGGCATGCTGTGCTGGCTGGCCGGGCGGCGGATCGCCATCGACCGCACCGAGCTGGCGGTGTCGCGCCCGGCCCAGGAGGACGACCTGCTGCTGTGGGGGCCGGACCTGCGCCTGGGCAGCGGGCGCACCGAGGTGGAGTTCGACAGTGCCTACCTGCGCCTGCCGGTGGTGCAGGACCTGGCGGCCCTGAAGACCTTTCTGCGCAGCGCGCCGCAGGGGTTGGTGATTCGCTTTCGCAACCAGAACGGGCTGGTGGCCGAGGTGTACCGGCACCTGCGGGCGCGGCGCTATGGTCAGTGGCCGACGCTGGCGGCACTGGCGCAGCTGCAGGGGGTCAGTGCCAGTACGTTCCGTAGGCAGCTGGAGCGGGAGGGGCGTTCGTACCAGCAGATCAAGGATGAAGTGCGCCGGGCAATGGCCTTCGAGCGGCTGCGCGAAGGGGAGTTGAGCATTGCCGAGATTGCCGAGCAGACCGGGTTCCAGGAGCCCAGTGCGTTTCACCGGGCGTTCAAGAAATGGACCGGGCAGAGCCCTGGGAGCTACCGGGCGCGGTTGGCCGGACGGTAGCGTTTACCTGCACCGGCCCTTTCGCGGGCTTGCCCGCTCCCACAGGTGCAGCACAGCTTTCAGGCCCTGTGAGATCCCTGTGGGAGCGGGCAAGCCCGCGAAGAGGCCGGTGCAGGCGACCGATCAATGATCAGGCCGGCACCATGGCAAACCCGACCCCGAAACGGTTCCAGGCATTGATGGCGGCAATTGCCAGGGTCAGGTTGGCCACTTCGGCCGGCTCGAAGTGTGCCTGCAAGGCTTCATATTCCGCCTGCGGCGCGCCGTGCTCGGGCAGCCGGGTCAGGCTCTCCACCCAGGCCAGTGCAGCACGTTCGCGTGGTGTGAAGTAGGCGGTTTCCTGCCAGACGCACAACGTCTGCAGGCGTGCCTCGGTCTCACCGGCCTTGCGCGCGTCGTTGGCGTGCAGGTTCACGCAATAGGCGCAGCCGTTGATCTGCGAAGCCCGCAGTCGCACCAGCTCCAGCAGGGAATTCTCCAGTCCGCTCTTGGCCAGGGCTTGCTCCAGGCCGACCATGGCCTTGTAGGCCTCGGGGGCGTGCTTGGCCCATTCGATACGGTTGTGCATGGCTGTCTCCAAAGGGTGTGTGATGGGGATGGCGTTACTGTAGCGCCGCCCGTTGGCCGCCCCGATAGCCAATCGCGCGCATAAGCGGGAGGCCAATCGACCATTTGCGAGGCCACTGACAGGCATCCAATCTCTTCATTTCTGCCAGGCCGCCCAAGCCCGGATAATGGCCAGCTCTTGCAACAGGAGCACCGATTCATGTCCGAAGAACGCTACATGCGCGAAGCCCTCGAGCTGGCCCGCGCCAACATTCAGGCCGGTGGCCGGCCCTTCGGCGCCGTGCTGGTGTACCAGGGGCAGGTACTGGCGCGTGCAGTCAACGAGATTCACAGCACCCAGGACCCGACCGCCCACGCCGAGATGCAGGCCATCCGCAAGGCCAGCCACGCCTTGGGCCAGGCGCGCCTGGATGGCGCCGAAATCTACGCCAGCGGCCACCCGTGCCCGATGTGCCTGGCAGCCATGCACCTGTGCGGCATCGAGCGGGCCTGGTTTGCCTACGATAACGCCGAGGGCGAACCGTACGGTTTGTCCACCGCGGCGGTATACGCGCAGATGGCTCGCCCACCCCAGCAGCAGAGCCTGCCGCTGCGCGCCCTGAAACCCAGCGGCGAAGCCGGTCTGTACCATGAATGGAAACAGGCCAACGCACAATGAGAGCAGCATTGAACCTGTTGCTGGTCATGCTGCTGGCCCTGAACCTGCGGCCGATCCTGACCAGCATCGGCCCTTTGCTCGAACCCATGCGCGCCAGCACCGGCCTGGGTTACCAGCAGGCGGCCTTGCTGACGGCGTTGCCGGTGCTGTGCATGGGCCTGGTGCCGTTGCTGCAACCCTGGTTGCGGCGCTGGATCAATGAACATGGCGGCATGCTCGCTGGCCTGGCGGCCATCGCCCTGGCCTGCCTGTGGCGCCTGCAACTGGACAGCGCCTGGGCGCTGATTGCCAGTGCGGTGGTCGCCGGCCTGGGGGTAGCGGTAGTGCAGGGCATGATGCCGGGGCTGGTCAACCGCTGGTTCCCCGGCCGCCTGGCGGGGGCGATGGGCCTGTATTCGGCAGCGCTGATGAGCGGCGGCGGCATGGCCGCCGTGCTCGGGCCGCACATCAGTGGCTACTTCGGCCACTGGCAGGTCGGCCTGGGGGTGTGGGCGACCCCTGCCGTGCTGGCGCTACTGGCCTGGGCCGTGCTGCGGCCACGCCAGCAGGCGCCGAAGCTGGGCGGTGCCACCGGCGGGCACTGGTTCGGTACGCGCCGGGCCTGGTTGCTGGCGTTGTACTTCGGCTTGATCAACGGCGGCTACACCAGCATGGTGGCCTGGTTGCCGGCCTATCACCTGGAGCATGGCGGCAGCGCCCAGGGTGGTGCCGACCTGGTGGGCCTGATGACCATCTTCCAGGTGGCCGGCGCACTGGGCCTGCCACTGTTGTTGCGGCGCTGGGCAGACCGGCGCCCGGGCCTGTGGCTGGCCTTGGCGATCCAGCTGGTGGGTTTCCTCGGCCTGCTGCTGGCGCCCACGCTGGCCTCGGGACTGTGGGTGGCGATGATCGGTTTCGGCCTGGGCGCCTGCTTCAGCCAGAGCCTGACGCTGACCCTGGAACACCTGAAGACGCCAGCCGAGGCCGGCAGCCTGGCGGCGTTCGTGCAGGGCATCGGCTTCATCATCACCGGCATCGTGCCGTACATCACCGGCTGGCTGCGCGATGTGAGCGGCGATTTCCAGGCCTCATGGATGCTGCTGACCGTGACCGTGGTGGCGATGTTGCTGGTTACCGCGTGCTTCAACCCTCGCGGTTATGCCGCGGCCATTGCCCGCCCGGTTGTCGGGGCCAAGCCTGCGCCCGTCAACTGAGGCGCTGCAGGGTGTCGCGCACCCGGTCCAGTGCCGGGTCGATGTCCAGCAGCTCAATGGCGCCGAAACCCAGCAACAGCCCTGGGCGCACTGGCGCTTCGCTGAAGAACGGTGCCAGCGAGTACAGGCCGACCTCCACCTTGCGCGCGAGGTTGGCCAGCAGCTCGACATCGACTCCAGGTCTGGCCAGGGCGCTGAGGTGGAAGCCGGCGCTGGCCGGGATGGCGCTGAACCATGGCGCCAGGTCGCCACCCAGCCGTGCGAGGATGCGTTCGCGACGGGCGCTGTAGACTTCGTGGCAACGACGGATGTGCTTGTTCAGGTGGCCTTCGCCGATAAACCGCGCCAGTGCCCACTGCAACAGGGTCGGGCTGTGCCAGTCGCTTAGGTGCTTGGCCACGCAGGCGGCCTTCAACACGGCGGGCGGCAGGATGGCGTAGCCCAGGCGCAACTCGGGCAGCAAGGTCTTGGAAAAGGTCCCCACATAGGCCACCAGGCCATGCCGGTCGAGGCGCTGCAACGCATCCGCGGCTGGCCCGTGGTAGCGGAACTCGCAGTCGTAGTCGTCTTCGATGATCAACGCGCCCAGCTCGGCGGCCCGCGCCAGCAGGGCGTGCCGGCGTGGCTCGCTCATCGGCATGCCCAGCGGGAACTGGTGCGAGGGCGTCACATAGATCAGCCGGGTGCCGTCGGCGATCTGCTCCACGCACAGGCCTTCATCGTCCACCGGTACCGATTGCAGGCGCGCGCCCAGGGCCAGGAAGAGTTGCCGCGCCGGCGGGTAACCGGGGTCTTCCATGGCCACCTGGCAACCTGACTCGACCAGCACCCGGGCGATCAGGTCCAGTGCCTGCTGGGCGCCGTTGCATACCAGCAGGTCGGCGGCGCTGCAGTGCACGCCGCGGGCATAGGCAACGTGATGGGCGATGGCCTCGCGCAGCTCGGGCAGGCCCTGGGCCGGGAACTGTCGCTCCGGGTGGCGCTGGCTGCGGCGCAAGGCATGGTTCAGGCAACTGCGCCACTGGTCGAACGGGAACTGCGCCTTGCTCGAGGCCCCGCCGATGAAGTCATAACGCGAGGGTGCCTGCAGCTGACGTTGGCTCAGCACGGTAGCGCGCTGCTGCCAGCGCTCGAGGGACGCGGCAGCGGCCAGGGGAATGGCGGTTGATTCGCTGCTGCGCAGCGGCTGGCGCGGGGTGATGAAGGTGCCACGGCCGACCACGCCGCTTAGCAGGTTGTCGTAGGTCAGCCGGGAGTAGGCCTCGGCCACGGTCTTGCGCGATACGCCCAATTGCTCCGCCAGCAGGCGGCTTGGCGGCAGTTGGGTGCCGGCGGCCAGGTGGCCGCTGTCGATGCCGGCGCGCAATTGCTGGTAAAGCTGGTCGGCAAGGCCTTTGCGGCCTTCCAGGCGAATGTGCAGTTCCATGGTGCGGTCCGGAGCGGGGAAGTGCTCAGGATAGCGGATTGACCGCAGACGGGCATGGGGCCGCAAAGCGGCCCTGAAACAGGCAGTCGGTGATCAGAACCTGGCAGTGCTCACCGTGATGTAGCCCTTGTCCGCCAGGGCGATGCGTATCACCGTCTCGTCCGCCGGTGCCTTGCGGTTGCGCTTGATGCGCACGCCTTCCACCGCCGCCGCTTTCATCTGCTCGGAAATGGCCCGCCCGTTCGGGTCGAAGAACACTTCGCTGGCCAGCAACTCGATACGCTCGATCAGTTGCCGGGAGCGTTCATCGGTAGCGCAGAAGAACATCACCCCCGACAGGTGCGGGTCGTCATCGGGGTTGTTCATGTCATGGGCCAGCAGTTCGCGCAGGGTACTGCGCAATTCGGCGGTGGGGCGGGCGTACAGGTGCATGCGGAAGCTCCTCTGGATCGCGACCTTGCGTCATCCAGTGCCGATCATGTTTTCCGGGGACAGGAGCTACAAGTAGGACGCTTCCGTGCGTCGCGTAGGAAGTTTCCGAAGATGTCGGAATGCCAGGTGTTTTCATGCGGTTGGGCCGCATAGCGGCCCTTGTCAGCATCAGCGCCCGACTTCCTGCTTGAAACGCAAGCGCCAGCCATGCAGCAACGGTTCGGTATAGCCACTGGGCTGCTGCCGCCCCTTGAACACCAGTTCACGCGCAGCGCGGAAGGCATGCGATGCCTCGAAACCGGCCGCCATCGGTCGATACGCCGGGTCCCCGGCATTCTGCTGGTCGACCACGCTGGCCATGCGCTGCAAGGTCGCCTCGACCTGATCGGCATCGACCACCCCGTGATGCAGCCAGTTGGCAATGTGCTGCGCCGAAATCCGCAGGGTTGCGCGGTCTTCCATCAGGCCTACGTCATGGATATCCGGCACTTTGGAACAGCCGACCCCTTGCTCGACCCAGCGCACCACGTAACCGAGGATACCCTGGCAGTTGTTGTCCAGTTCGGCCTGGATGTCGGCTGCGCTCCAGGGCCGCTCGGGGCTGACCGGGACACTGAGCAGGTCATGCAGCAACTCGGCACGCTGGGCATTCAGGTCAATCTGCTCCAGCGTTTGCTGCACGGCCGCAACATCCACCTGATGGTAGTGCAGCGCATGCAGCGTCGCGGCTGTGGGCGAGGGTACCCAGGCCGTGTTGGCGCCGGCCCTGGGCTGGGCGACTTTCTGTTCGAGCATGGCCGCCATCAGGTCGGGCATGGCCCACATGCCTTTGCCGATCTGCGCCTTGCCGCGCAGGCCACAGGCCAGCCCCACCAGTACGTTGCTGCGCTCGTAGGCCTGGATCCAGGCGCTGCCTTTCATGTCGCCCTTGCGTAGCATGGCGCCGGCTTCCATGGCTGTGTGCATCTCGTCGCCGGTGCGGTCGAGGAAGCCGGTGTTGATGAACACCACTCGTGACGCGGCGCTGGCGATGCAGGCCTTGAGGTTGACGCTGGTACGTCGTTCCTCGTCCATGATGCCCATCTTCAGCGTGTGTGCAGGCAGGCCGAGCAGCGCTTCGACGCGGCCGAACAGCTGGTCGGCAAAGGCCACTTCGGCGGGGCCATGCATCTTCGGCTTGACGATGTACAGGCTGCCCTCGCGGGAATTGCCGCGGCGCTTGAGGTCGTGCAGACCGATCAGGCTGGTGACCACGGCATCGAGGATGCCTTCCGGGATTTCCCGGCCATCGCGGTCGTGGATGGCGGGGTTGGTCATCAGGTGGCCGACGTTGCGGATGAACAGCAGCGAGCGGCCTGGCAGGGTCAGTGGCTGGCCGTCTGCGCCGTGGTAATGGCGGTCATCGGCCAGGGTGCGGCTGAAGGTTTTGCCACCCTTGCTGACCTGCTCGCTGAGGTCGCCTTTCATCAGGCCCAGCCAGTTGCGGTAGACGTTCACCTTGTCGTCGGCGTCCACCGCTGCTACCGAGTCTTCGCAGTCGATGATGGTGGTGAGCGCAGCCTCCAGCAGGATGTCCTTGACCCCTGCCGGGTCCTGCTGGCCGATGGCGTTGGCCGGGTCGACCTGGATTTCGAAATGCAGTTGGTGATGCTGCAGCAGAATCGCCGTTGGCGTGTTCGGCTCACCTTGGTAGCCCCGCAGTTGCGTCGGGTGCCTGAGGCCGACCTGGCGACCATCCGCCAGGGTTACCTGTAGCGTGCCCTGGTCGATCGCGTAGGCCTTGGCATCATTGTGCGACCCGCCGTCGAGAGGGGCAGCGGTGTCGAGGTACTGCCTGCCATAGGCGATCACCTTGGCGCCGCGTCGCGGGTTGTAGCCCTGGCCACGTTCGGCTCCATCGGTTTCGGCGATGGCATCGGTGCCGTACAGGGCATCGTACAGCGAGCCCCAGCGGGCGTTGGCGGCGTTGAGGGCGTAACGGGCGTTGCTCAGTGGCACCACCAGTTGCGGGCCGGCCTGTACGGCAATCTCGCGGTCGACGTTGCGGGTGCTGACCTGCACGCTGGCCGGAGGCTCCACAAGGTAGCCGATGGCTTGCAGGAACTGCTGGTAGGCGGCCATGTCACGGATCGGGCCGGGGTGCTGGCGGTGCCAGTTGTCCAGTGCTGTCTGCAGGCGCTCGCGTTCGGCGAGCAGGGCGAGGTTCTGCGGCGCGAGGTCGTGGACCAGGGTGCTGAAGCCTTGCCAGAAGGAGCGGGCTTCGATGCCGGTGCCGGGGAGGACTTCGTCTTCGATGAAACGTTGCAGGGTCGGGGCGATCTGGAGTGGATGGTTTGGCATTGTCTGTTCGCTCGATGTTCAGTCTTCTGGAAAGTTTTTGCCTGTGCCGGCCTCTTCGCGGGCTTGCCCGCTCCCACAGGTACTGCACAGGTCTCACGTCTTGTGAAAGCCCTGTGGGAGCGGGCAGGCCCGCGAAGAGGTCGGCACAGGACTCAGAGGGCAGCCGCCCCGGCCTTGGCCACCTGGGCATCCTGCTCGGACTTGACCCCGGACACGCCGATCGCCCCCACAACCTGCCCATCCACCCGCAGCGGCACGCCACCTTCAAGGCTGGTCAGCAGCGGCGCGGTGACGAAAGCGGTACGGCCGCCATTGACCATTTCTTCGTAATCCCGCGTCTCCTTGCGCCCCAGTGCGGCGGTGCGGGCCTTTTCCATCGCGATGTAGGCACTGGCCGGCGCGCAGCCGTCCAGGCGCTCCAGGGCCAGCGGGTGGCCGCCGTCGTCGACCACGGCAATGGTCACGTTCCATTGTTGCGCCTGGGCTTCCTGGCGCGCGGCGCTGAGCGCGCGGGCGACTTCGGCCTGGCCGATCACGGGCTTGTTATGCATGGTGGTTCTCCGGATTCAAGGCTGCTTCGACGATTTCGATCCAGTGCCGCACCGGTGTGCGCCCGGCCCCGTCGAGGTGGGCCTGGCAGCCGATATTGGCGGTGGCGATGACTTGCGGTTTGCCGCTTTCCAGGGCGTTGAGGCGGTTGTCGCGCAGTTGTAGCGACAGCTCAGGCTGGGTCAGCGAGTAGGTGCCCGCCGAGCCGCAGCACAGGTGGCCGTCCGGCACCTGGGTCAAGGTGAAGCCCAGGCGCGTCAGCAGCGTCTCCACCGCACCGCCCAGTTTCAGCGCGTGCTGCAGGGTGCACGGGCAATGGAACGCCAGGCGCTGTTCGGCGCACAGGCCCAGTTGTTCGACCGGCTCGTCGCGCAGCACTTCCACCAGGTCGCGGGACAGGGCGCTGACCCGTGCGGCCTTGGCGGCGTAGCGCGGGTCCTTCTCCAGCAGGTGGCCGTAGTCGCGCACGAACGCGCCGCAGCCGCTGGCGGTTTGCACGATGGCCTCGGCGCCGGCTTCGATGGCTGGCCACCAGGCATCGATATTGCGCCGTGCCCGTTGCAGGCCTTGTTCCTGGGCATTGAGGTGGTAGTCCACCGCGCCACAGCAGCCGGCCTGCCGGACCGGCACCACGCTGATGCCCAGGCGGTCCAGCAGGCGTGCGGCGGCGGCATTGGTGTTGGGTGAAAGGGCCGGTTGCACGCAACCTTCCAGCATCAGCACCCGACGCGCATGGTGCGGTGCGGGGCGTTGGCCGGGGGCGTTGACCCGCGCCGGCAGCTTGCGCTTGAGCGTGGCCGGCAACAGCGGGCGCAAGGCCTGGCCGCTGCGGGTCAAGGCCTTGAACAGCGCGGGGCGTGGTACCACTGCTCGCAGGCCCTGGCGCAACAGGCGCTGGCCAAGCGGGCGCGGCACCTGCTGGTCGACCACGGCGCGGCCGATGTCCAGCAGGTCGTGGTACTTGACCCCGGAAGGGCAGGTGGTTTCACAGTTGCGGCAGGTCAGGCAGCGATCCAGGTGCAACTGGGTGCTGGCGGTGATCGGCGCGCCTTCGAGCATCTGCTTGATCAGGTAGATGCGCCCGCGTGGGCCGTCCAGTTCATCGCCCAGCAGCTGGTAGGTGGGGCAGGTGGCGGTGCAGAAGCCACAGTGCACGCAGGAGCGCAGGATGCTTTCGGCCTCGTCGGCGCGGGCCAGGTGCCGGGCGGTTTCGCTCAGGTTGGTTTGCATGGTCTGGCCTCACAGGTCCGGGTACAGGCGACCAGGGTTGAACACCCCCTGGGGATCGAGTTGCTGCTTGAGCGCACGGTGGTAGCGCATCAACGCGGCGGGCAGCGGCGGGCTGCTGGCAGCGCCAGGGGCATGGCAGGTGGCGTGGCCACCGACCTTTGCGACCTGCTCGCGAATGTCCTGCGCCGCTGCCGTGGACTTGAGCCAGCGCTGGGCGCCACCCCAGTCGATCAGTTGCTGGCCGGGCAGGTCCAGCTCGCCGGTGGCAGGGGGCACGGACAAGCGCCACAGCGTTGCCGGGGCAGCAAAGAACGCCAGGCGCTGCTCGCGCAGGTCGCTCCAGAAGCTGCTGTCCAGTGTCTCGCCGCCCAGGCGCTGGCGCGCCGACTGTACCGAGCCTTCGCCGCCTTCCAGGCGCAGGTACAGCGCGTCGCCGTCGTGGCAGGCCGCGCTGATCGGCAGCGGCTGCTGGCCCCATTCGGCCAGCTCAGCCAACGCCTGGTGGCGGCCCATCGGCAGGCGCAGGCTGAGGCACTGGCGCGGGCGCGGCAGTACTTTCAGCGACACTTCGGTGAGCAACCCGAGGCAGCCGAAGCTGCCCGCCATCAGCCGCGACACGTCATAGCCCGCGACGTTCTTCATCACTTCGCCACCAAAGCGCAGCAGCTTGCCGTGGCCGGTGATCACCCGCGTGCCCAGCACATAGTCGCGTACCGACCCGGCCCAGGGCCGCCGTGGCCCCGACAGCCCGGCTGCGACCATGCCACCCAGAGTGGCGTCGGGGCCCAGGTGCGGTGGTTCGCAGGGCAGCATCTGGCCAGCTTCGTGCAGTGCCGCCTCGATCTCGCGCAGCGGTGTACCGGCGCGGGCAGTCAGCACCAGTTCGGTCGGGTCGTAACTGACGATGCCACGGTGGCTGCGAGTGTCGAGCACCTCGCCGGCCACCGGGCAGCCGAGCATGGCCTTGCTGTTGCCGCCCTGGATACGCAGTGGCGTGGCCTGGTTCAGCGCCTGGTTGACCTGCTCCAGCAGGGCCTGGCTGATATCGCGGTCCATGCTCATCAGAAACGCTCCAGTTCGGGAAAGGGCAGTTGCCCATGGTGCACGTGCATGGCGCCGAATTCGGCGCAGCGGTGCAGGGTGGGGATGTTCTTGCCGGGGTTGAGCAGGCCCTGCGGGTCGAAGGCGGCCTTGACCGCTTGGAACAGGGTGATTTCGTCGCTGTTGAATTGTGCGCACATCTGGTTGATCTTCTCGCGCCCCACGCCGTGCTCGCCGGTGATGCTGCCGCCCACGGCCACGCACAGTTCGAGGATCTTGCCGCCGATGGCTTCGGCACGTTCCAGCTCGCCAGGCAGGTTGGCATCGAACAGGATCAACGGGTGCATGTTGCCGTCGCCGGCGTGGAACACGTTGGCCACGCGCAGGCCGTATTCGTTGGACAGTTCGCTGATGCCCTTGAGCACCCGCGGCAGTTCGCGACGCGGGATGGTGCCGTCCATGCAGTAGTAGTCCGGGGAAATGCGCCCCACCGCCGGGAAGGCATTCTTGCGCCCGGCCCAGAAGCGCACGCGCTCGGCCTCGTCGCAGGCCAGTCGCACATCACGCGCGCCGGCCTGGGCCAGCACGGCGGCGACCCGTTCGCAGTCGTCGTGCACATCAGCCTCGACACCATCCAGCTCGCACAGCAGGATGGCCGCCGCGTCCACCGGGTAGCCGGCATGGATGAAGTCCTCGGCGGCGCGGATCGCCAGGTTGTCCATCATTTCCAGGCCGCCGGGGATGATCCCGGCAGCGATGATCTCGGCCACTGCCCGGCCGGCGTCCTCGACACTGTCGAAACTGGCCAGCAGCACCCGCGCCACCTGGGGTTTGGGCAGCAATTTGACGGTGACTTCGGTGACGATGCCAAGCATGCCTTCGGAGCCGGTGAACAGTGCCAGCAGGTCGAAACCAGGGCTGTCCAGCGCATCGCTGCCGAGCGTCAGGCGCTCGCCCTCGACCGTGAGGATTTCCACCTTGAGCAGGTTGTGCACGGTCAGGCCGTACTTGAGGCAGTGCACGCCACCGGCGTTCTCGGCGACATTACCGCCGATGGAGCAGGCGATTTGCGAGGACGGGTCCGGCGCGTAGTACAGGCCGTGGGGCGCGGCCGCCTGGGAGATGGCCAGGTTGCGCACGCCGGGTTGCACTCGGGCGAAGCGGCCCTGCGGGTTGACTTCGAGAATGCGGTTGAAGCGCGCCATCACCAGCAGGATGCCTTTGGCCAGTGGCAGGGCGCCGCCCGACAGGCCGGTACCGGCGCCGCGTGCCACCACCGGCACGCCACGCTGGTGGCAGAGCCTGAGTAGCGTCTGTACCTGTTCCAGGCGCTCGGGCAATACCACCAGCAGCGGCACCGTGCGATAGGCCGAAAGGCCGTCGCACTCATAGGGCTTGAGGTCTTCCTCGCGGTGCAGGATCTCGAGGTCCGGCAGGGCAGTGCGCAGCGCCTGCAGCAGCGCCGCTCGGTCCACGTCGGGCAGCGCGCCATCGACGCGTTCGTCGTACAGGATATTCATCGGCTTACTCGGCAACGGTTCTTGTTGTGGTTGGCGAAGCGCTCACCCTTGCAGCCTGCGCGTGGCAGCGGCCGCGGTCGAGTATGAAAGGAACTGGTCCTACCAGTTTTTGCCGAAGGTACTGGTTATTGACTGCTGCGCCCGGCTAGATTGAGGCAGGTGGTTCAAGTGGTCCTACCAGCAAGAGGGTACGCAGTGGGTACTGAAGGCAAGGCCAAGGTCGCCGACCAGGTGGCCGAACGGGTCGAGCGGCTGATCGTCGAAGGGGTGCTCAAGGTGGGCCAGGCCCTGCCGTCGGAGCGACGCCTGGTGGACAAGCTCGGCTGTTCGCGCTCGGCGCTGCGTGAAGGCCTGCGCATACTGCGCGGGCGCGGCATCATCGACACCGAGCAAGGGCGCGGCTCGTTCGTCGCCGACCTGACGGGGCAGGCGGGCGTCACGCCGTTGATGCACCTGTTCAGCTCGCAGCCGCGCACGTTGTTCGACCTGTTGGAGGTACGGGCATTGCTGGAGGCCGAGTCGGCGCGCCTGGCAGCGTTGCGGGCTACCGAGGTTGACCGTTTGCTGATCCGTCGGCGTTATGAAGAAATGCTGGCTGCGCACGAAGCCCCTGAAGCGATCGATGCCCGTGAACATGCCCGCCGCGACCATGCCTTTCACCGGGCGATCAGCGAGGCGTCGCACAACCCGGTGCTGGTGCATACCTTGCAATCGCTCAGTGACCTGACCTTGAGCACGGTGTTCGCCTCGGTCAACAACCTGTATTGCCGGCCGGCACAGAAGCGCCAGATCGACCGGCACCATGCGCGGTTGTATCACGCGGTGATGGAGCAGTTGCCCGAGCAGGCGCAGCGGGCGGCGCGCGAGCATATCAACGGGATCCGCGACAGCTTGCGGGAGATAGAGCAGGAAGAGCAGCGGCTGGTGCGAGCGACCATGCGCATGGATGGCTGGGGTTGAGGTTTTGCCTGTGCCGGCCTCTTCGCGGGCTTGCCCGCTCCCACAGGTACTGCACAGGCATCAGACCCGGTGCGGTCCCTGTGGGAGCGGGCAAGCCCGCGAAGAGGCCGGTGCAGGATTACCTCAATCAATGATCGGCTATGCGGTCATCCTGCGAGAGGAGGGCCCGGGCCAGTTCTTCATCATTGGCCTGCAGGCCAGGGTTGTCCTTGCGGGCTTGTTCCAGCGCCGACTCCACATAGGCGCCACGGATTGCACCACCGCTGGCGACGTAAGCCGAAAGCTCGTCACGCGCCGGGATGATCCGTTTGTCGTCCTTGAAGGTCGAATAAAGCGAGGCGGAAACACCGGCCGAGGTTGCGACGTCGCCTGCGTCGACGTCAGCCAGGGCAGCACCGGCAGGCAGCAGGAGCAGCAGCGCAGGGGCGAGGAGTAGGTGGCGCATGGTGAGTTCTCCAGTAGCGTGAAGCCCAAGTAATTGAACCACTCAGTGTTTAAGAAAGCGCAGGTGGGGTGGTAGTTCCCTTGTTCGTCGCGGCAGCAGGCATTGACCATGTCGAGCCGGGCGTGATCTGCTCGGGCTGATGGCCCAATCATTCAATGGATACTGAAGGTTCTCACCCATGCCCGACTACAAGCTGCATTGTTTCGCCGAATCCGGTAACGCCTACAAGGCGGCGCTCATGCTCGAACTCACCGGCCAGGACTGGCAGCCGGTGTTCGTCGATTTCTTCAATGGCCAGACGCGCGGACAAGCCTGGCGCGACGAAGTAAACGAGCAGGGTGAGGTACCGGTGCTGGAACACGCCGGCAAATCCTTCACCCAGTCTGCGCTGATTCTCGATTACCTCGCGGAGCAAACCGGGCAGTTCGGCCCCCGCGACGATGACGAAAAGCGCGAGATCTGGCGCTGGATGCTGTTCGACAACCACAAGTTCACCAGTTACTACGCGGCCCTGCGCTTTCTGTTCTGCCTGAAGAAGACCGGTGAAACGGACGTGACCCGGTTCCTGCGTGATCGTGCCACGGCGGCCTACCGTATCGTCGACGCGCACCTGGCAAAGACGCCGTTCATGGTCGGTGGCCGGCTGACTATTGCTGACCTGTCGTTGGCGGGGTATGTGTTCATGCCGGAGGACACTGGCATTGCGTTGGCGCAGTTCACCCACATCGAGGCATGGAAGGCGCGGATCCAGGCGTTGCCAGGGTGGAAGCACCCGTATGAGTTGATGCCGCGCACGGCCTCCTGACCCATCCGAGCAATTTGGCTGCCTGCACCGGCCTCTTCGCGGGCACGCCCGCTCCCACAGGTATCGCGCCGCTTTCAAGGTTGGCGCGGCACCTGTGGGAGCGGGCGTGCCCGCGAAGAGGCCCGAACAGGCCATACACCCTTCAGATCGACAACCGCACCACCCGGTTATCCAGCACCTGCTGCTCCTGCCCCCGGCGTTTGTTCACCACCAACTCGCCAATCGCAATCAGCCGCGTACGGGTGATGTTGCGCGATAGCCCCAACAACTGTGCGGTATGCACCTGGTTGTAATGGCAGAACCGATACGCCGACCGCAGCAGGGCATTTTCCACCTTCTCGTACAGGTCGCCCGGCTGCTCTTCGTACAAGCGGCTGAACGCCCGCTGCAGCAAGTCCTCCACAGCATTGCCCGCCGGCTCTTCCTCCTGCCGTTCGATACGCAGATTGGAAAGGCGCAGGTCCTGCGCCTGCACCGTACCGTCGCCACAGGTCAGCAAGCTGTGGTGAATCACATTCTCCAGCTCGCGGATGTTGCCCGGCCAGCTGTATTCCACCAGCTTGGCCTGGGCCTTGGCGCTCAGGTCCACCGGGCCGTAGCCCAACCGGTCGCTGTAGCTACGGATGAAATGCCGGGCCAGCGGCAGGATGTCGCCCGGGCGATCGCGCAATGGGTGCAACTGCAAGGTCACCACATTCAGCCGGTAGTACAGGTCTTCGCGAAAATGCCCGGCGTTAATGGCCTTTTCCAGCTGCACGTTGGTCGCCGCCAGCACCCGCACATTGATCGGAATGCTCTTGCGTGACCCCAGCCGCACGACTTCGCGCTCCTGCAGCACGCGCAGCAGCTTGACCTGGATCGGCAACGGCAGGTCGCCGATTTCGTCGAGGAACAGGGTGCCGCCGTTGGCCTCCTCGAACCAGCCGGCCTTGGCCGCCAGGGCACCGGTGAAGGCGCCTTTCTCATGGCCGAACAGCTCCGCCTCGACCAGCGACTCGGAGAACGCACCGCAGTTGACCGCGACGAACGGGCCGTTGCGCCGGCCGCTGAGGTTGTGGATGTGGCGTGCGACCAGCTCCTTGCCCGTGCCGGTTTCGCCGATGATCAGCACGCTGGCCTCGCTGGGGGCGACTTGTTGCAGGTGGGCGAGCAGCGCCTGCGACCTGGGGTCTTCGAAGACCTGTGCGGTCGCCCGGATCGAGGTGGCCAGTGTCGGGGACGGGGGGAGGGTCAGCAGTTGCATGGGCAATCCTCAGGAATAGAAGGATGGGGCAGGGCGCTTGTCGTTGAGGGCCCACTCGCCGAGTTCGTGAATGCGGTAGTCCACCGGGTCGTGCAGGGTTTGCGTGCGCAGGTTGCGCCAGTGGCGGTCGAAGCGCAGCGAAGCATGGGTGGCGCGGGCGCCGGTGACCTCGAACAGCCGGTTGCAGATGTCCAGGCCATGGCGGCTGGCAGCGACCTTGGCGGTGCCGATGGCCAGGGCCAGGTCGCCGCGCTCTTGCGCCGTGAGGGCGTGTTCCTTGGCCCAGGCGGCATCGAGCTGGTGTGCGGCCCGTTCGATCAGCAGGCGCACGCTTTCCAGAGCGACCCAGAATTCGCCGTAATGGCGCAGCACGTATGGGTCTTCGGCGCTGCTGGCGGCGCTGGAGCGGAACCACGGCCGGCTTTCCTTGAGGGTGTACTGGCGGGCCTCCTCGAACGCCCCTTCGGCAATGCCGAGGAACAGGTTGGCGAAGTGCAGTTGGGCAATCAGCGGGCGCAGGGCGGCGAACGGCGTGCTCAGCGGGCCAGGGTCTAGCAGCAGTTCGTTGCGTTCCACCCGTACCCGCTCGAAGGTGGCGCTGCCGCTGTCGGTCTGGCGCTGGCCGATGTTGTTCCAGTCGCTGTGCAGGCTTATGCCGGTACGGCCACTGGGGATGGCCGCGATCAGCAGCTTGCCGCCAGCACGTTCGTCCACCGCCGAAGCGATGAGCATTTCCGAGTCGCTGGCGCCGGAGCAGAAGCTTTTCTTGCCGGAGAACTCGCACCAGCCATCGAAGTGCTTGACCACGGTGCGGGTGTCCAGCGGGTTCAGGGCATTGCCCCAGAACCACTGCTTGCGGGCGGTCTGTTCGAACCACGGTTGCCATTGCTCCGGGCGCGAGAACAGGCGCACGGTGGCCAGCATCAGGTGATGGAAGCCGAATACGTGGGCGATGGAGCTGTCGACCCGGGCGAACTCGCGCACCACCGCGAAGGTGTCGTACCAGCTGGCGCCCTGGCCACCGAAGGCCTGCGGGATCACCAGCGACAGCAGGCCGCTGTCACGCAGGGCGTCGCGCTCGGCTTTTGGCGTGCCGCCGCGCTCATCACGTTCGACCGCGGTCTGGGCAAACTGCCCGGCCAGTTCGCGGGCGATGGCCAGGGCTGGGCGTGGGGGCGTATTCACAGGTGCATTCATGGCCGCTCCTCAGGCGCTCTTGCGCAGCGCGTAATGGGCACCGAACAGCGGCACGGCGCGCTCGGCGGCCAGGCGGATACGGGCGGCGAGGGCTGCGCTGGAAACCCGGTAGTCGGCCATTTCCGCCTGGCTGGCGAACACGCCGATGGGCAGGGTCAGGGCTTGCAGGAAGCTGAACAGTGGACGCAGCTGGTGGTCGAGCACCAGCGCGTGACGTTCGCTGCCGCCGGTGGCGGCGAGCAGCACCGGGGTGTCGACCAGGGCGTCCTGGCCGATCAGGTCGAACAGATGCTTGAAGTGGCCGGTGAAGCTGCCGCGGTACACCGGCGTGGTCACCACCAGCAGGTCGGCTTTTTCCACCAGGCGCAGTTGCTGTTCGACGGCCTCGGGCAGTTCGCTGCGCCACAGGGCGCTGCCCAGCGGGCGGGCGATCTCGCCCAGCTCGATCAGGTGCGGCTTGATGTGCAGGTGCTCGGCCAGTTCGGCGAGGATCGCCTCGGTCAGGGCCAGGGTGCGCGAGGGACGGGCAGTGCCGCCAGACAGGGCTACGACGTTCAGTGGGGTGCTCATGGGCAGGTCTCCGGTTCGGGGTGAGCGGGGGACTTTGCTTGAGCAATCGTCGTGCCGGATTTTAATGTTCTTCTATTTCAACTGGTTAGCGCATTTTTGGTGCTTGCAGCGCTGTTGCCGTGTGGGCGTTGCCTGTTGATCCTGTGTTGCGCTGCAGACAGTTGGCCGGGTGTTGGCGGCTGTGCAGTTGGGGATTTATAGAAGATTTCGGACTGATTAAAAAGGAATAAGATTTTATATTCTTATTCCTGATTTTGATTTTTTATGGGCTGGGGCTGCTTCGCAGCCCTTTCGCGACACAAGGCCGCTCCTACACGCGGACGCGGTCTCTTGCAGGAGCGGCCTTGTGTCGCGATGGGGCGCGAAGCGGCCCCAAAGATCCTAAGTGTGCGGCACGCTCCGAGGTACTACTCCGCCCGCATACTGCGGCTTCAGATGCCCATGCTCATCCAGCAGGTAGGCATCCATCACCTCCCGCACCACCGGTCCAGCCACCCGCCCACCGGCTTCACCGTTCTCGATCATCACCGCCACCACGACGCTCGGGTGATCTGCCGGAGCAAAGCCGACGAACAGGGCATTGTCGCGGTGCCGCTCCAGGGTCTTGTCGCGGTTGTAGCGTTCGCCCTGCTTGATCGCCACCACCTGCGCGGTGCCGCTCTTGCCGGCAATCCGGTATTGCGCACCGGCCGCGGCAGCGCGGGCGATGCCGCGCGGGTCGTGCATGACCATCTGCATGCCCTGGCTGACCTGGTCCCAGGCGTGCCTGTCGTGCAGCACGATATCGGGCATCGGGTTGGGGTCGACCGGCGCATCGCCACCCACGGTCATGGCCAGGTGCGGGCGGTGCCACACGCCCTTGCTCGCCAGCAGGCTGGTGGCCTGGGCCAACTGCAGTGGGGTGACCTGCATGTAGCCCTGGCCGATGCCCAGGATCAGTGTCTCGCCCGGGAACCAGGCCTGGCGCCGGGTGGCGCGCTTCCACTCGGCCGACGGCATCAACCCGGGCGCTTCCTCGAACATGTCCAGCGACACCTTCTGGCCCAGGCCGAACTCGGCCAGGTAATCGTGCAGGCGGTCGATGCCAAGCTTGTGCGCCAGATCGTAGAAGTAAGTGTCGTTGGAACGCATGATGGCGGTGTACATATCCACCCAGCCATCGCCGCTGCGGTTCCAGTTGCGGTACTTGTGGTCGTAGTTGGGCAGTTCATAGTAACCCGGGTCGAACACCCGGTTGCCCGGGGTTATCACGCCGCTGTCGAGGCCGGCGATGGCCACCTCCGGCTTCACCGTCGAACCGGGGGCATACAGGCCGCGCAGCACGCGGTTGAACAGCGGGCGGTCGATGGAATCGCGCAGGGCCGCGTACTGTTTGAAGCTGATGCCCTTGACGAACAGGTTGGGGTCGAAGCTGGGGTTGCTGACCATCGCCAGCACGTCGCCATTGGCCGGGTCGAGCACCACCACCGAGCCGCGGCGGTCGCCCAGGGCCTTTTCCGCGGCCAGTTGCAGGTGGGCGTCCAGGGTCAGGACGATGTTCTGGCCCGGGGTCGGGGCCTTGTGGTTGAGCACGCGCATTACCCGGCCCTGGGCGTTGGTCTCGACTTCCTCGTAACCCACGTGGCCGTGCAGCTGGCTTTCGTAGAAGTGCTCGATGCCGGTCTTGCCGATCGATTGGGTGCCCCGGTATTCGGTGCTGTCGAGGGCCTTGGCCTCTTTCTCGTTGATGCGCCCCACATAGCCCACCGAGTGGGCGAAATGCTCGGCCAGCGGGTACTCGCGGATGAACTGTGGTTCCACCTCCAGGCCTGGCAGGCGGAACTGGTTCACCGCCACCAGGGCAATCTGCTCTTCGCTCAGGCCGACCATCAGGGTCACCGGCTCGAACGGCTTGCGCCCACGGCGCAGGTCCTTGTCGAACTGCTTGCGGTCGTCTTCGCCAAGGTTCAGCACCTGGGCTAGCGTGTCGAGCACCTTGGCCGTGTCGCCGCCGGCCCGCTCGCGGGTCATGGTCAGGTCGAAGCTGGGCTTGTTGTCGGCCAGCACCACGCCGTTGCGGTCGTAGATCAGCCCGCGTTCGGGGGCGATGGGCAGCACGTGAACGCGGTTGTTTTCCGACACGGCAGTCTGCTGGTCGTGCTGCAGCACCTGCAGCACATAGAGCCGGCCCACCAGGACGGCACACAGGCTGAACACCAGGGCGGCGCAGGCCAGAAGCCGGCGGTTGACCAGGTGCTTTTCCTTTTCGTGGTCCTTGAGAGGGATAGGTTGCGGCATCAGGAGCTCTTTTCTACGGGGTCGCCTTGGCCGTGCGGGCGCGCGAACGGGCGGGGGATGCTACGCAACACGCTACGCAGCCTCAAGGCGAGTGCCAGCTGGCGATGGCGTGGCATCGGCTGTGTGCCCCGTGATCAGGGCGCTGGCGGGCAATATGAAGATTTGTTCATGGCTGGCCCTTCGTGAACGGTGAATAGAGGTTTTCCGTGCCTCTATGGATCCATAGCGCAACTTCGTTCGATAACCGAACATTAAATGCTGGCTCATGAGAGCCAATAAACTATTGAAATACATCAATAAATATTTAATAGATCGATCGTTTAGTAGCGTTTCGCCAAGGAGGCCTGCGCTTATTGAGTCTTCAGTGATTGTTTGTGGATCCATTATCTGGTTGATTAGCGCCTGACAACGGCCGGAAACCTCCAGCCGTATGCGACAACAATTACAAAAAGGGTCCAGTCATGAATGGCTTTTCAAGGGTGTGGAACCGTCAGGGTTCCTTGCGCTTTGCCTGCGCGTGCGCATCTGTTCTCTCACCTGTGAACCGGCGGGTGAGCCCATGAACCCTGACCTCAAGCAACGTCTGGACACCGACCCGATGGGGCGCTTCCAGTGCCTGGCCATTGGTATCTGCATCATCCTCAACATGATCGACGGCTTCGATGTACTGGTCATGGCCTTCACCGCTGCCTCGGTGTCTGCCGAGTGGCGCCTGAGCGGGGCGCAGGTGGGGTTGCTGCTCAGCGCCGGCCTGTTCGGCATGGCGGCTGGGTCGCTGTTCATCGCGCCATGGGCCGATCGCCTGGGCCGACGCCCGCTGATCCTGTTGTGCCTGGCGCTGTCCGGCGTTGGGATGTTGCTCTCGGCGCTGAGCCAAAGCCCGCTGCAACTGGCACTGTTGCGTGGACTGACCGGTTTGGGGATCGGCGGCATCCTGGCCAGTAGCAACGTGATTGCCAGCGAATACGCCAGCAAGCGCTGGCGTGGCCTGGCGGTCAGCCTGCAGTCCACCGGCTATGCGCTGGGCGCGACCTTGGGCGGTCTGCTGGCAGTATGGTTACTGGGGCACTGGGGCTGGCGCTCGGTGTTTCTGTTCGGCGGCATCGTCACTGTCCTGGTAATTCCGCTGGTGTTGTTGTGGTTGCCGGAGTCACTGGACTTCCTGCTGGCACGCCGGCCAGCCAATGCCCTGGCACGGGTCAACCGCCTGGCAGCGCGCCTCGGCCAGCCGACACTGGTGCAACTGCCAGCAACGGCGGCAAGGGAGCAGGGCGCAGCCAGCGGTTTCAAGCAGCTGCTGGCACCGGCCATGCGCCGCACCACGTTGGTGATCTGGTTGTTGTTCTTCCTGGTCATGTTCGGCTTCTACTTCGTCATGAGCTGGACGCCGAAGCTGCTGGTGGCCGCTGGGCTGTCGGCCGAGCAGGGCATCACTGGCGGGGTGCTGTTGAGCGTTGGCGGCATCCTCGGCGCGGCGCTGATCGGCGGCCTGGCTTCGCGCTGGCCACTGACCCGCGTGCTGGCGCTGTTCATGCTGATTACCGCGGTGCTGCTGGTGCTGTTCGTGGCAAATGGTGCCTCGGTCAGCGCGGCGTTGGTATTGGGGTTGTTGATCGGGCTGTTCTCCAACGGCTGCGTGGCCGGGCTGTATGCCCTGTCGCCGGTGGTCTATGGCGCTTCGGTGCGCGCCACTGGTGTGGGCTGTATGCCCTGTCGCCGGTGGTCTATGGCGCTTCGGTGCGCGCCACTGGTGTGGGCTGGGGCATTGGCATCGGCCGCATGGGCGCGATCCTGTCGCCGACGGTGGCTGGTGTGCTGCTCGATGGCGGCTGGCAACCGTTGCACCTGTACGGGGTGTTCGCCAGCGTGTTCGTGCTGGCCGCAGGTTGCCTGCTGTTGCTGCGGAGCGGAACCAGGCCGGCTCCAGGCTTGGCTAGCGACGCACTGAGCCACTGAGTACTGCCCGGCCAGGTCGGGCACCTGAATGCAGCTTGTCGCCTTGTGCCCATGCCGGCACGAGGTGGTCGGCTGCGCCTACGAAAAGCGGAGAACAATAATAATGATGCACACGACTTGCACGCTGACCCGTTCGGCCCTGGCGGTTTCGCTGGCGCTGGGCCTGGGGTTGCCGGCCTGGGCCGAAGAAGCGGGCTTCTTCGAGGATGCCAAGGCCGGGTTGACACTGCGCAACTACTATTTCAACCGTGATTTTCGCGACCCAGGGGCGGCCAAGAGCAATATTGAAGAATGGGCCCAAGGCTTCATCTTCAAGTTCAGTTCAGGCTACACCCCAGGGTTGATCGGTTTGGGCCTGGACGGCATCGGCATGTTCGGCGTTAAGCTGGACAGTGGCCGCGGTACCAGCGGCTCCGAATTGCTGCCGGTGCATGATGACGGCCGCGCGGCTGACAACTATGGGCGCGTCGGGTTGGCGGCGAAGCTGCGCGTTTCGGCCACCGAGTTAAAGGTCGGTGAACTGCTGCCGGACATTCCATTGCTGCGCTACGACGATGGCCGCCTGTTGCCGCAGACCTTCCGCGGCGCTATGTTCGACTCACGCGAGATCGAAGGCCTGAGCTTGCAGGCTGGCCAGTATCGTGAGGTAAGCCTGCGCAATTCGTCTGACATGCAGGACCTTTCTGCCTGGGCTGCGCCAGGAGTGACTTCGGACGGTTTCAACTATGCCGGTGCCGAGTACCGTTTCAACCAGCAGCGTACTTTGATCGGCGCCTGGCATTCGCAGCTGGAGGATATCTACCAGCAGAGCTACTTCAACCTGTTGCACAGCCAGCGGGCTGGGGAGTGGACGCTGGGTGCGAACCTCGGTTACTTCATCGACCGGGACGATGGCCAGGCGCGCATCGGCGATATCCAGAGCCGTACCGGCTACGCCTTGCTGTCTGCCGCGCGCAGTGGTCACACGTTGTACCTGGGGCTGCAGAAGGTGAGTGGTGATAGCCAGTGGATGTCGGTGTACGGCAGTAGCGGGCGGACCTTGGGCAACGACATGTTCAACGGCAACTTCAGCAATGCTGACGAGCGCTCATGGCAAGTGCGTTACGACTACAACTTTGCCGCGTTGGGCGTGCCAGGCCTGCTGGCCATGGTGCGTTACGGGCATGGCGAGAACGTGAGCACGGCGGCAGCCAGCAATGGCAAAGAGTGGGAGCGCGATACCGAGGTCAACTACACCTTCCAGAGCGGGCCATTGATGAACCTCAATGTCCGGCTTAACAACGCGACCAACCGGCGTAGCTTCAGTGGTGACTTTGACCAGACACGCTTGATCATCACCTATCCGCTGACGCTGTAGGCGCGTCGCATCGTTGAAGTTGTGGGAGTGGGCGTACCCGCGAACGCCGGCAAAGCCGATCGCATGCCCCGCATAGTCTGCTTTGCGGCCATACCCGCTCCTGCATCTACAGCGCATGGCTTGAAGCGGGGGCGTTGTCATGCAGACCGGCCAACCCGAACAGACCAGCAACAACCTCTCGGCTTGCGCTAAGATGCCCGCTCATGTCTCTGGAAGCTGCCTGGATGAGCAAACCCGGTCAAATGGTGCTGGTCGCGTTGCGCAAGATGATCGCCTCGGGCGAGCTGGCGGCCGGCGAGCGCTTGATGGAAGTCCCCACCGCAGAATTGTTCGGTGTCTCACGCATGCCGGTGCGCATGGCGTTCCGTACCCTCGAACAGGAAGGCTTGCTGGTGCGCTTTGGTGGCCGGGGGTTCCAGGTGCGTTCAGTCAGCGCCGATGACATCGCTGGTGCGGTCGAGGTGCGAGGCGTGCTGGAAGGATTGGCTGCCCGCCAGGCCGCCGAACGTGGCTTGTCTGCGCAAATACGCGGGGCCCTGCAACAATGCCTGGTCGATGGCGACCAGCTGTTCGACAAGGGCTTCGTGACCGAAGCAGACCTGCAGGCCTACCACGATCTCAACATGCGTTTCCACCAGGTGATCATCGAGGCCAGCCACAACCCGGCCATTGCCGTAGCTCTGGCACGTAACGACCACCTGCCGTTCGCTTCTGTCACCGCGCTGGCTGTGGATCGCCATAACCTGGCCCGCGAGTACCGGCGCTTCAACTTCGCCCACATGCAGCACCATGCGGTGTTCGATGCCTTGATCAACCGCCAGGGTGCCCGCGCCGAAGCGATAATGCGCGAGCATGCCAATGCCACCCTGCGTTACGCCGAGACCTTCGGTGGCGCTGCAGCAGACCCGGGCATGAAGGTCATCCTGCCGACTTCGTGAGCCGGCTCAGATATCCAGAACCAGCAACGGCGTTTTCGACCGCGAGCAACAAGGCGTGAACTGATCGTTCAGGGCTTGCTCTTCCTCGGTGAGGAACATGTCGCGATGGTCAGGCGTACCCCCTAGCACACGGGTCAGGCAGGTACCGCAAATACCTTGCTCGCACGACATCGCGATCTCGATGCCGTTCTGTTCCAGCACCTGCACCACGGTCTGGTCGGCCGGCACCTCGAACACTTGCCCGGTACTGTTGACCTGCACCGAGAAAGTACCGTCGTTACTGGCATCCACTGGCGCCGCTGCAAAGTACTCGCGGTGCAGGTTGGCTTCCTGCCAGCCCAGCTCCTTGGCATTCTCGAGCACATGCTGCATGAAACCACCTGGCCCGCACACATACAGGTGCATATCGCCTTGTGGGTTACCCAGCACATGAGCAATGTCCAAAGCGGTTTCCGGCTGCTCGTCAAAATGCGCGATCAGCCTATCGGCAAACGGCGCATTGCGAATACGCTCGACAAACGCCGCACGCTCGCTGGAGCGGGCGCAGTAGTGCAGTTCGAAATCATGGCCACGGTGGGACAACTGCTCGGCCATGCACAGGATCGGGGTAATGCCAATGCCTCCGGCGAACAGTAAACTGCGCCGTGCCTCCTCGGCCAGCGGGAACAGGTTGCGCGGCGCGCTGATACGCAGCCGGGCGCCGGCCTGCACCTTCTCGTGCAGGCTGCGTGAACCGCCCCGCGAGGCCGGGTCGTTGAGCACGCCGATCAAGTAGCGGTGGCGCTCTTCGGGGTGATTGCACAGCGAATACTGGCGCACCAGCCCGTCGGGCAGGTGCACATCGATGTGCGCACCAGCGCTGAACGCCGGCAGCAGGCTGCCATCTGCCGCCGCCAGCTCGAAACTGCAGATACCCTGGGCTTCATCGTTACGGGATACCACTACGACATCGATCATGTTGGCAGTTCCTCAGGCAGGGGTGGCGCTGGTTGCGATCAGTTGTGGCTGGGGAGTGCGTTCTTTGGCGATGAGTCGCTCCAGTACCTTGCGCGACTGCACGCCGCCGGCATCGATGTTCAGCTTCAGCAGGTTGCGCTCGGGGTTGGCCAGCAGGTTTTGTTGCTGGCGTTCTAGCATCTCCAGGTCTTCGCTGAAAATCTTGCCCTGGCCCTCGCGAATGTTGTCTGTCAGGGCCTGGTCGTGCGCCGCGAAATTGCGCGCCATGCCCCAGAAGTACCAGATCGAGGTATCGCTTTCCGGGGTGATGAAGTCGACCACGATGCTCGACGCCTTGTGCTGCGCCTCGGCGTGGTAGCCACCTTTGCCAGCATGCGCCACGCCGACTTCGATCAGCACATGGCTGGGCGGTGTGAAGCGGCAGATCTGCCAGCGGTCCACTGGCACATCGTCGGCCAGGCCGTTGCCGCGCAGGGCCATGCGCCAGAAGGGCGGGGCCATGATGTTTTCCATGTGCCGGGCGGTGACTACTTCGTCGCCGGTGACGGTAGTGACCGGTGGCGCCTCGTCGATCTCTTTCTGGCCGATGCTGGAGGCGTGCACGTAGGTTTCGTGGGTCAGGTCCATCAGGTTGTCGATCATCAAGCGGTAGTCGCAGCCGATGTGGAAAAGCCCACCTCCATAGGCCCACTCATCACTCACCGCCCATTCCAGGTGCGGGATCAGCGCCGGGTCGGCCTGCACCTGATCGCCGGGCCAGACCCAGATGAAGCCATAGCGCTCGACTGCAGCAAAGGTCTTGTTGCAGGGGAAGCCCCGTACCCGCTGGCCCGGCATCGACACGGTCTTGCCGTCGCAACCCATGACCAGGCCGTGGTAGCCACATACCAGATTGCCGTCCTCGACATAGCCCAGCGACAACGGCGCACCACGGTGCGGGCAAAAGTCTTCGACGGCTGCTACGCGGTTTTCGCGGCCACGATAGAACACGATTTTCTCCCCGCAGATCTGTCGGCCCAGGGGCTTGGTGGCGATTTCGTCGGGGGTGCAGGCGACGTACCAGGTGTTCTTGGGGTACATGGGTAGGGCTCTCCGGGTGTTGTTTTTATTTAATGGATCCATTAGAGCCATATGAGTCCACGGGGTCAACATAAATAGCCTATGTTTTAAGGGTTTTGTGCGGTAATCGGATTATTATGGATCCATTGGTGGTGGGTGTAGGTAGCTTCATGCCCAACAGCGCTTGACCTGCTATTACTAGACAGACACCTCACCACCAAGGCCTCTCGATGCTGGTCATCGAAAACCTCTACAAATCGTTCCCTTCCCCCCAAGGCCCAATCCCGGTTTTGCAGGGCGTTGACCTGCGCCTGGCGCGCGGCAGCAGCCTGGCGCTGATGGGCGAGTCGGGCAGCGGCAAGAGCACCTTGCTGCATCTGGTGGCCGGCCTGGACCGTGCCGACAGTGGCCGCATCCTGATTGACGACGCCCCGCTCGACAGCCGTTCAGAGGCGTCGCTGGCGCTGTGGCGGCGGGAGGGCATAGGCCTGGTGTTCCAGCAGTACAACCTGATCAGCAGCCTGGATGTGGAGGCCAATCTTGCGTTTCAGGCCCGGCTGGCCGGTCGGCATGATCCCGATTGGCTGGCCTACCTGGCGCAGCGCCTGGGGCTGGCGGATTTGCTGGCGCGTTATCCGGAGCAATTGTCAGGCGGCCAGCAACAGCGGGTAGCCATTGGCCGCGCCCTGGCCGGGCGCCCGGCCTGGTTGCTGGCCGACGAACCCACTGGCAGTCTCGACGAAGGCAGCAGCGACGAGGTGTTGAGCTTGCTGCTGCAACTGGTCGCCGAGGCTGGCAGTGGTGTCCTAATGGTGACCCACAGTCGCCGGCTGGCGGCGCACCTGCAGCAGCGTTGCTACTTGCAGGCTGGGCGCGTACAGGCAGAGCAGGACTGATGAGACTGTTGTCGCTGGCCCTGCTGGCGCTGCTCAGCCATTGGCGACGCCATCGCGTGCAGTTCTTCAGCATCCTCACCGGCCTGTGGCTGGCCACGGCACTGTGGACCGGGGTGCAGGCGCTGAACAGCCAGGCACGCAGCGACTATGCCCGGGCCAGTGCGGTACTGGCGGGGCCGCTGCAGGCGCAACTGCTACCGCGCCATGGCGAGCGCTTCGACCAGGCGCTGTACGTGCAGTTACGCAGGTTGGGCTGGGCAGTGTCCCCAGTGCTGGAAGGGCGCTTGCGCCTGCCGGGCGAGCCGGCGCGCAGCGTGCGCTTGATCGGCATCGAGCCGTTGAGCCTGCCGCCGGCCAGCAGCATTGCCGGCATTCAGCCGCAGGCATTCGACCTGCAGGCGTTCATCGGCATGCCCGGGCAAGCCTTGGTTGGGCCAGACACCTTGCAGCAATTGAACATCAACGCCGGGCAGGTAGCACACGATAGCGAAGGGCAGTCGCTGCCTCCGTGGATATTGCAGCCTGAATTGGCGCCCGGAGTGATCGTGGTCGATATCGGCCATGCGCAGGCGTTGCTGCAAGCTCCTGGGCAGTTGTCGCGATTGCTGGTGGCCGATAACCCTGGGCGTTTGCCAACAGATGTCGAGGCATACCTTGAACTGCAACCGAAGGAGGACGACGGCGGTTTGCAGCGCCTGACCGACAGTTTCCACCTCAACATGACTGCCTTGGGCTTGCTGGCGTTCGTCGTTGGCCTGTTCATCGCCCATGCGGCGATCGGCTTGGCGCTGGAGCAGCGGCGGGGGTTGATTCGCAACCTGCGCGCCTGTGGCATCAGCTTGAAGACCCTGTCATGCGCACTGGTGCTGGAGCTGGGCCTGTTCGCGCTGCTGGGCGGGATCGCCGGAGTGGCCAGTGGTTACGGGTTGGCTGCGTGGTTGCTGCCCGATGTCGCTGCCAGCCTGCGGGGCCTTTATGGCGCGCAGGTCGCTGGCACGTTGAGCCTGCCTGCGGGTTGGTGGCTGGCAGGGCTGTTGGTGAGCGTGCTCGGTGCATTGCTGGCAGGGCTGAGCAGCGTTCTGCGGGCAGCACGGTTGCCATTGCTGGCACTGGCGCAGCCGCAGGCCTGGCGAGTGGCGCTGGGGCCGTGGTTGAAGCGTCAGGCTTCAGTGGCGGGCCTGTTGCTGTTGCTGGCTGTGGGTTGTGGCGTGCTTGGCGATAGCCTGCCCAGCGCTTTCGCCATGCTGGCCGCGTTGCTGCTGGCGGCGGCGCTGTTGCTGCCGGCCTTGCTCGACCGGGTGCTGGCCTGGTTGGCGTGTCG
The DNA here is from genome assembly GCF_002113165.1 of Pseudomonas sp. B19(2017). NCBI lineage: Bacteria > Pseudomonadati > Pseudomonadota > Gammaproteobacteria > Pseudomonadales > Pseudomonadaceae > Pseudomonas > Pseudomonas sp. B19(2017). The sequence continues at coordinate 75,335 of NZ_NEJR01000005.1, read as the reverse complement.
TTGTCGGCGGCCCTTGTCGCAATGGTTTGTCGCCGACAGCCGCCAGCAATTGCCGGCCCTGAGCCTGGCGTTGATGGCACTGTTGCTGGCGCTGGCCGCCAGTGTCGGCGTGGGCAGCATGACCGAGGGCTTTCGCAAGACCTTTGTCGGCTGGCTTGACGTGCGCCTTTCCGCCGACCTGTATGTCACGCCAAGGGACACCGCCCAAGGCTTGCAGATGGCCGAGTGGCTCGGGCAGCAACCTTCGGTGCGTGTGGTACTGCCCGGCTGGCGTGTGGAAACACAGCTGCAGGGCTGGCCGGTGCAGCTCCAGGGCATCGTCGATCATCCCGTCTATCGCACTCGCTGGCCATTGCTGGCGCAGCAAAAGCAGGCCTGGGAGCAACTGGCCGCCGGGCAGGCCGTGATGCTCAGTGAACAGCTGGCCAGGCGACTGAAGCTGCAACTGGGCGATCACTTGAGGCTACCCGCAGGCACTTCGCCAGCCCTGAGCGTTGTGGGCATCTATGCCGATTACGGCAACCCCAAAGGGCACATGCTGGTCAATGCCGGCTGGCTGCGCGGGCACTGGTCACAGGCAACCCTGACCGGGTTGAGTGTCGATCTGGCGGTCGAGCAGGTGTCAGCGCTCAAGGCCGCCTTGCAACAGCGCTTTGCCCTGGACGACAGCCGCGTGGTCGAGCAGGCGCGTCTCAAGCGCTGGTCCACCGAGGTGTTCAACCGCACCTTCGCCGCCACCGCCGCGCTCAACAGCCTCACCCTTGGCGTGGCTGGCGTGGCGCTTTTCATCAACCTGCTGACCCTGGGTCAGACCCGCCTGGGCCAGTTGGCGCCGCTGTGGGCACTGGGCGTGCGGCGCATGCATCTGGTGTGGCTAAGCCTTGGGCAGACACTGTTGCTGAGCAGCCTTACCGTGCTGCTGGCGATCCCGCTGGGTATCCTGCTGGCCTGGTGCCTGGTCGCGGTGGTGAACGTGCAGGCATTCGGTTGGCGCTTGCCACTCTACGTGTTCCCTGCACACCTGCTGCAACTGGCCGTGCTGGGCATGTTGACCAGCCTGTTGGCCAGCGCCTGGCCACTGTGGCGGCTGGCACGTCGCCAGCCGCGCGAACTGTTGAGGCCGTTTGCCGATGAAGCGTAGCGCGTGGCTGTTGCTGTGCGGGTTGCTGGGCGGCTGTGATCAGCCCGCCGAGCAAAGCTATGCCGGGCTCGGGCAGCAGGCGGGCGAATTCAGCCAGGTAAGCCGCGGCCATCGCCTGGAATTTCCGCGTGACCACGGGGCCCACGATGGCTTTCGTATCGAATGGTGGTATGTCACCGCAAACCTCCAGGACGCCCAAGGGCGTGACTGGGGTGCGCAGTGGACGCTGTTCCGCTCGGCCCTGCGCCCCGGCCCCGAGACTGCCGGCTGGAACAGCCCGAACCTGTGGATGGGGCACGCGGCGCTGACCGGCCCGGGCGCTCATCAGTCTGCCGAAACCCTGGCGCGCGGGGGTATCGGCCAGGCGGGCGTGGAGGCCCAGCCGTTCCGGGCGTGGATCAATGACTGGTCGTTGCAGGGCAGCCGTGGCATCGAGCAGCTGCAAATGGTCGCCAGTGGTGAAGGCTTTCGCTATGACCTGCAACTGCACAGCGATCGGCCCTTGGTGCTGCACGGGGATCAGGGTTACAGCGAGAAGTCCGGCAAGGGGCAGGCTTCGTACTATTACAGCCAGCCGTTCTACCAAGTGAGTGGGGAGGTGCAACGTGACGGCCAGTGCATTGCGGTCACCGGCCAGGCCTGGCTGGACCGGGAATGGAGCAGCCAGCCACTGGCCGCCGGGCAGACGGGATGGGACTGGTTTTCCCTGCACCTGGACAGTGGCGCCAGGCTGATGCTGTTCCAGGTACGCGAGGCGCAGGGGAAGGCGTATCGCGCTGGGACCTGGGTTGGCACGCAGGGCGCGGTGGTGGCGCTGCAGGGTGCGCAGGTCCAGCTGCAGGCGCTGGCCTGGGCCCGGCAGAAGAATGGCAAAAAGGTGCCGACGCGGTGGCGGGTGCAGGTGCCGGGGCAGGGGGTGGATGTGCAGGTCGAGGCGGTGGAATGGCAGGCCTGGATGGAGACGCGGTTCCCGTATTGGGAGGGGCCGGTGCGCTTGACCGGGAGTGCGGGGGGACGGGGGTATCTGGAGATGACCGGGTATTAGCGATTCAGGCATTTCTGCGCTTTCATGGGGCTGCTCTGCAGCCCATCGCCGGCAAGCCAGCTCCCACAGGGATTGCGCATGGCTTGAGTCCAGCGCGGTCGATGGGAACAACTTTCTTGTTCAATTTCTAAAAGCTGGCGCGATCTGTGGGAGCTGGCTTGCCGGCGATGGGCCGCATCGCGGCCCCGGCTTTTCAATCCTTGATCAGTCCACGCAGTACTGCCCGCGCTTCTTCGGTGCGCAAGCACTCGATGAACAACCGGCTTTCCCGCGCCACTGTCGCCTCTAGCTCGGCCCGTTGGCCGTCCTTGAGCAGCCGCTTGCTGATACGCAGCGCCGCCTGTGGGTAGCCTTGCAGCTGTCGCGCCAGCTTGCGGGCTGCAGCCAGGCACTGTTCGCCATCCTCATGCAGTTCATTGGCAAGCCCCCAGGCCAGCATCTGTTCGCCGTCGAGCAACTCGTTTGCCAGCAGCAGGCGAGCGGCATGGGCATGGCCAAGCAAACGCGGCAGCAGCAGGCTGGAACCAAACTCCGGGCACACGCCCAACGGCGCGAAAGGGATGCGCAGCTTGGTCGTACGGCTGACCAGCACTTGGTCGCAATGCAACAGCAAGGTGGCACCGATGCCGATCGCCGCACCACTGACCGCGGCAATCAGCGGCTTGTCCAGGCCCATCACCACCCGCATCAGGCGGAACACCGGGCTGTCCAGGTCGGCGGGCGGGTTGTCGAGGAAGTCGCGCAAGTCATTGCCAGCGGTAAAGCAGTGCGGCCCACCGGTAACGATGATGGCATCGACATCAGGGTCTTCACCTGCCGCCAGCAACAGGTCGCCCAGCTGTTGGTACATGGCGGTGTTCAAGGCGTTGAGCTTGTCGGGGCGGTTGAAGGCCAGGGTCAGCAGGCCCTGGTCCAGGTCACGTGTGATCAGGTCGTTCATGGCAGCCGCTTTTGTTGTTGTGGGCTAGGGTGCCAAGGGTTTATCACGCAGTCTGGCTTGTTGTACAGTCGTTCAGTCCAACCCCTAGCCCGAGAGCCGCCGATGAACCAGGAAGCCCGCTACCACCGCATGCTACCGGAATTGCGCAAAGCCAACCTGGTCGAGGCGACCCTGGCATGCCTCAAGCGCCATGGCTTCCAGGGCGCGTCGATCCGCAAGATTTCGGCCGAGGCCGGGGTTTCGGTCGGGTTGATCAGCCATCACTATGCCGGCAAGGATGAGCTGGTGGCCGAAGCCTACATGGCGGTCACCGGCCGGGTGATGGGCCTGCTGCGCGAGGCCATGGCCCAGGCCGCGCCCAATGCCCGCGAACGGTTGTCGGCGTTCTTCCGCGCCTCGTTCTGCGCCGAGTTGCTCGACCCGCAATTGCTTGACGCCTGGCTGGCGTTCTGGGGCGCGGTGAAGACCGCCGAGGCGATCAACCAGGTGCATGACCATTCTTATGGAGAATACCGCAACGAACTGAGCGGGCTGCTGGCCACGCTGGCCGGGGAGGAGGGCTGGCAGGGCTTCGATGCCGACCTTGCGGCCATCAGCCTGAGTGCCTTGCTCGACGGCCTGTGGCTGGAGTCGGGGCTCAACCCCGGTACATTCACCCCCGAGCAGGGCGTGCTGATCTGCGAGGCCTGGGTCGATGGCCTGCAGGCCGGTGGCCGGCGCCGCTTCAGTCTGCCGGAGGGTTGTTGATCGCCTGTTCAGTAACGAGTACGCTGCTGTCGCGAGTGTGTAGAACAAACCAATAAAAAAAGAGACGACACGCAATGACGCCTCGGGTATTGATCGTCGATGACGATCCGCTTATTCGTGACTTGCTGCAGGCCTATCTGTCCCGGGAAGGCTATGACGTGCACTGCGCCGACACCGCGGAACAGGCCGAAGCCCTGCTCGGCAGCCAGGATGTCGACCTGGTGCTGCTGGATATCCGCCTGCCCGGCAAGGACGGCCTTACCCTGACCCGCGAGCTGCGGGTACGCTCGGAGGTGGGCATCATCCTCATCACGGGGCGCAACGACGACATCGACCGCATCGTCGGCCTGGAATGCGGCGCCGACGACTACGTGATCAAACCGCTCAACCCCCGCGAGCTGGTATCCCGCGCCAAGAACCTGATCCGCCGCGTGCGCCATGCCCGTGAAGTACACCCGGCACCGGCCTGCGCGCAATCGCTGAAGCAGTTCGCCGACTGGGCGCTGGACACCGACCGCCGGCGGCTGATCGACGCCCGTGGCGGGCAGACACTGCTGACCCATGGCGAGTTTCAGCTGCTCAGCGTGTTTCTGCGTAACAGCGGCCACACCCTCAGCCGCGACCAGTTGATGGACCAGATCCGCAACCGCGAGTGGGTGCCCAACGACCGCTCCATCGACGTGCTGGTCGGCCGCTTGCGGCGCAAGCTGCATGACGACCCGGCCGAGCCCCAACTGATCATCACCATCCACGGCACCGGTTACCTGTTCACTGCCAGTGTGGCGGCATGACCCGCAGCGCCTGGGTGCTGGCCTTGGCATTGTTCGCCGTGCAAGCCAGCGCAGGGCAACCGGTGCGCTACTGCGACTACCCGGTGTACCCGCCGATTTCCTGGAGTGACGGCCACCAGGTGCGCGGCCTGGCCCCCACCGTGGTGCGAGAGCTGTTCGCGCGCATGGGCCATGAGGTGCAGACCGTGGTGCTGGGCAACTGGAAGCGTTGCCTGTTGGACGCCGCCGCCGGGCGAGTGGACGTGGTGCTGGCCTATAACAGCGACCAGCGTGACCAGCGCATGCGCTTTTCCACGGTGCCGGTGGTGCGCGAGGAAGTGGCGGTGTTCTACAACCGCCTGCGGCCGGTGCAGTTCCAGCGCCTTGAGGACCTGGCCGGCTACCGCGGCGGCCTGCTGTACGGCGAAAGCTACGGCGCCGAGTTCGACCGCTTCGTCGCCCGCCACCAGAACATCGAACGGGTGTCGTCCAGCCAGCAGAACTTCGGCAAGCTGATCCGTGGGCGCATCGCCTACGTGATCCAGGAGCGGCGCACCGGCCAGCTGTTCATCGAAAACCTGCCCGGGGCGCAGGACATCCGCGTATTGCCCACGGCCCTGAGCGTGGACTACCTGCGCGTTGCAGTATCACGGCAATCGCCGTTGAGCCAGCATATGGATGAAATCGACGCGCAGCTGCGGCGCATGAACCAGGCCGGCGAGATCGAGCGCTGGCTGGAACAAAGCGAAGTGACCTACCGCGACATGATCAACCTGCCGGCGGATACCCGATGAACCGCCGGCGCACCGATGGCCTGCTGCGCCGCCTGCTGCTGTTCATCCTGCTGTTCAGCCTGTGCTTCACGGTGCTGGCCAGCTCGGTGCAGCTGTACTTTGAATACCGCCGCGAAATGCGCGATATCGAGGCGCGCATGGCATTGATCCGCGCCGGCTACCTGGCCAGCCTTGAGCGCAGCCTGTGGGACCTGGACGAGGCCCAGCTGGATACGCAACTGCGCGGCCTGGTGGACTTTTCCGATGTCGCCCGGGTGCGCCTGGTCAGCGACGATTTCCAGCTGCTGCGCGGTGCCGCCGAGCCCAAGGGCCCGCTGCGCATCGAACGCTTCCCGCTCGATTACCAGCCGCCCTCGGGGCCGGCCAGGCACCTGGGCGAGCTGGAAGTGAGCATCGACCTGGGCGCAGTGCACCGGCGGCTGTATGCCACGGGCCTTGCCAGCCTGCTGTGGATGGGCGTGTTCCTGTGTGGCCTGGCGGTGGCGTTGTCGGGGCTGTTCTACCGCCTGGTCACCCGCCACCTGCAAGTGATGGCCGAGTTCGCCCGCCGTATTGGTGCCGGCCAGTGGCAGGAACCGTTGCGCCTGGGGCGCCGCGCGTCGACGCGCCCGGACGAGATCGACACCGTGGCCAATGCCCTGGATGACATGCGCCGCGCCATTCTCAGCGACATCGAGCGCCGCGAGCGCGACCGCCTGGCGCTGCAGGACAAGCGCGACGAGCTGCAGGCCATGGTCGAGCGGCGCACCGCCAGCCTGGCCCGGGCCAAGGACGAGGCCGAAGCCGCCAACCTGGCCAAGTCGCGCTTCCTGGCGACCATGAGCCACGAGCTGCGCACACCGCTCAACGGCATTCTTGGCATGGCCGAGCTGCTGCGCGGCGGCCGGCTGGAGGTGGCCGATCGCCAGCGCGTCGAGGCCTTGTACAAGGCCGGCGAGGGGCTGTTGGCGATTCTCAATGAAGTACTGTATTTCGCCCGGCTGGAGGAGGGCGAGAGCCGCGCCGAGCTGGTCGGTTTTTCCCTGCGCCAGTTGTGCCAGGAAGTGCTGGCGCTGCTCGAACCCATGGCCAGGGACAACGGTGACACCCTGCAACTGAATATCGACGAGCAATTGGCCGAGTACCAGCACGGTGCCGAACAGTACCTGCGCCAGGTGCTCAGCAACCTGCTGGCCAACGCCATCAAGTTCACCGAACACGGCCAGGTGCGGCTTGCGGTGCAGGTACTGGCCAATGACCCGGGATCGCAGCGCTTGCGGGTGTCGGTCAGTGACAATGGCATCGGCATCGAACCGGCGGTACAGGCGAGGATATTCGACCGTTTCGTCCAGGCCAGCGAGGCAGTGGCCCGGCGCTATGGCGGCACCGGCCTGGGCCTGGCGATCTGCAAGCACCTGGTGGAAAAACTGGGGGGTAGCATTGGCCTGGACAGCGTGCAGGGGCAGGGCAGTTGCTTCTGGTTCGAGCTCGACCTGCCCCGCGGGCAGCCAGCGCTGGCCAGTTCGCCAGCGCCTTCGCCCCTGGCCAGCCTGGATATCCTGGTGGTCGAGGACGTGGCGTTGAACCGCGAGGTAGCCGGCGGGTTGCTGCTGCGCGATGGCCACAGGGTGAGTTTTGCCGAGGATGCCGGGCAGGCCCTGCAGGCCTGCGCAAAGCGGCGCTTCGACCTGATCCTGCTCGACGTGCACCTGCCCGGCATGAGTGGGGTGGAATTGTGCCGGCAATTGCGTGCCACGCCCGGGCCGAACCGCCACAGCCGGGTCCTGGCGCTGACGGCCGGTGTGCAACCGGGGCAGGTGCCGGGTTATCTGGACGCTGGCATGCAGGGGGTGCTGGCCAAGCCCCTGCGGCTGGAAAACCTGCGCCAGGCGCTGGCCGAAGCGGCGGCGCCCACCGAAGTGGCTGGTGTTGATGGGACAATGGACTGGTCGTTGCTGGACACCCACCGCTCGCTGCTGGGTGAGCAGAAGCTGCAAGGCCTGTTGAAGGTGCTGCGCCAGTCGCTGGAGCAGCACGCCACGGCTTTGGCCGAGGCGCTGCCAGCCCAGGACTTTACCGAAGTGCTGCACCTTGCCCACCGCCTGGCCGGCGGTTGCGACTCCCTGGGTTTTTCTGGCCTGGCTGAATTGTTGCGTCGCCTTGAAGACGCTGCCAGGCAGCACGACGAACAGGCATTGAAAGCGCTCGGCGAGCTGCTGGCCACCCAGCTTGCCCAGGCCCACGCCACCCTGGAACAGCTGATCCAGAGCTGACGTACAAAAAACTTACGACTTTTTACATCTTCGATCCGTTCGTACAACGGCACCTTACATCCGTTTCCAATAATCCATGGCAACCGTGTTGCACGCGGTCCATGAGGCTTATTGGAGACAAGAATAATGACATGCCGTAGCGCTCAGCCCCTCCTTCCCAACACTCCGCGCGGCACCCCCGCGTGGCCAGGCACCGGCCGCAAAGGCGAGGTGCGCCATGACTGACAACCGCGAAAAGATCCAGCTCACCCGCGCACTGAAAAGCCGGCACATCTTCATGCTGTCGCTGGGCGGGGTGATCGGCACCGGGCTGTTCATGGGCTCGGGTGTGACCATCAACCAGGGCGGCCCGGTAGGCGCGATCCTGGCGTACCTGGTCGCAGGTTTGCTGATGTACCTGGTGATGGTCTGCCTTGGCGAGCTTTCGGTGCAGATGCCGGTGTCCGGCTCGTTCCAGGCCCACGCCACCAAGTTCATCGGCCCTGCCACCGGCTTCATGATCGGCTGGGTGTACTGGATGAGCTGGGCCACCACCGTGGGCCTGGAGTTCACTGCCGCCGGCATGCTGATGACCCGCTGGTTCCCGGAGGTGCCGATCTGGTACTGGTCGGCGCTGTTCGTGGTCGTGCTGTTCGGGCTCAACGCCCTGGCCACCCGCGCCTTCGGCGAGGCGGAGTACTGGTTCTCGGGGATCAAGGTGGCGACCATCGTCGGCTTCATCATCATCGGCCTGCTGGTGATCTTCGGCGCCATCCCGCTGAGCAGCGGGGCGCCGGCACCGATGCTGGACAACCTGGTGGGCGAGTCGCTGTTCCCCCATGGCCTGTCGGCGGTGTTCGCGGTGATGATGACGGTGGTCTATGCCTTCCAGGGTTGCGAGATCATGGGGGTGGCCGCTGGCGAGACCGAGCACCCGGAAAAGAGCATCCCGCGGGCTGTGCGCAACGTGGTGTTCCGCGTGCTGATCTTCTACGTGCTGGCGATTGCCGTGCTCTCGGCCATCGTGCCGTTCGAACAGGCCGGGCTGATGGAAAGCCCGTTCGTGCAGGTGTTCGACATGGTCGGCATTCCCTTTGCCGCCGACCTGATGAACTTCGTGATCCTCACCGCCATCCTTTCGGTGGGCAACTCCGGGCTGTATGCCTCCACGCGCATCCTGTGGGCCATGTCGAAGAGCGGCATGGCGCCGAAGAGCCTGTCGCCGCTGAGCAAGCGTGGCGTGCCGTTGCGGGCGCTGAGCATCACCCTGTGCTTTGCGCTGATTTCGCTGATGACCAGTTTCATTGCCGCCGACACCCTGTTCATGGTGTTGATGGCGGTGAGTGGCATGTCCGGCACCGTGACCTGGATCGTCATTGCCCTGGCGCAGTACCGCTTCCGCAAGGTCTACCTGCGTGACGGTGGGCAGCTGCAGGACCTGAAGTACAAGGCGCCGCTGTACCCGCTGGTGCCGCTGCTGTGCATCACCCTGTGCAGCTCGCTGTTCGTGTTCCTGGCGCTGGATGAAACCCAGCGGCCGTCGTTGTACTGGGGCTTTGGCTTCATTGCCCTGTGCTATGCGGCGTACTTCTTCGTCAACCGCCGTCGGCAGGGGGCCTTCGAGCCTAGTGCGCCGGGGGTTTGATACCGTGGGGCGTTGGTTGTAAGTGTTTGGCGAAGCATTTTTATTGCCAGGGAGATCGAGCGCCGCCCGCGCGGCGCTCGATCTCCCTGGCAACGAAAATGCCATGCCGAAACAAAGCCGCGTAACAACAGAAACCGAGTTGTGCGAAGTTGTAACAGCCCATCCCGCCTTGCTGAACACTCGTTTAGTATCTCGCTCATCAAGCCCTCCCAAAACCATCACAACAACACCGAGGCCCCCATGACCACCCCGTCGTCGTCACTGTTGAGCAAGGTCGAAGCCGGCGTTGCCTGGATTACCCTCAACCGCCCCGAGCAGCGCAATGCGCTGGACATCCCCACCCTCAAGCAACTGCACGCCCTGCTGGAAGCCTGCAACAGCGACCCGGCCGTGCGCGTGGTGGTGCTGACCGGCAGCGGCCGCAGCTTCTGCGCCGGTGCCGACCTGGCCGAATGGGCCGCGGCCGAAGCCCAGGGGACGCTGGAAAGTTACGGCTGGACCGAAACCGCCCACGCCCTGATGTTGTGCCTGCACAGCCTGGACAAGCCCACCATCGCCGCCATCAACGGTACCGCCGTGGGCGGTGGCATGGACCTCAGCCTGTGCTGCGACCTGCGCATCGCCGCGGCCTCGGCGCGCTTCAAGGCCGGCTACACCAGCATGGGCTACAGCCCCGATGCAGGTGCCAGCTGGCACCTGCCACGGCTGATCGGCAGCGAGCAGGCCAAGCGCCTGTTGTTCCTCGATGAGCTGTGGGGTGCCGAACGTGCCTTGGCGGCCGGGCTGGTCAGCGAAGTCTGCGCCGACGAGCAACTACCCGCCGTAGCCGCCGAGCTGGCCGGGCGCCTGGCCAACGGCCCCACATTTGCCTACGCGCAGACCAAGCGGCTGATCCGCGATGGCGCGCTGCGCACCCTGGCCGAGCAGCTGGAAGCCGAGCGCCAGGCCGGCCTGCTGTGTGGCCGCAGCCAGGACGGTGCCGAGGCGTTGCAAGCGTCGGTGGAACGCCGCGCACCCCGTTTCACCGGCCAGTAACCCGATAACCGACCCTCACCAGGACCTTCGCAGATGAATTTCCAACTGACCCAAGAACAAGAAATGTTGGTGGAAGCGGTACGCAGCTTTGTCGTCAAGGAGCTGCTGCCCCATGAGGAGGCGGTGGATCGCGCCGATGCCGTATCGCCCGAGCTGGCTGCGCAGATCCGCGGCAAGGCGATCGCTGCCGGGTTCTATGCCTTCAACATGCCCGAGGAGGTCGGCGGCGGTGGCCTGGATTACCTGTCCCAGGCGCTGATCGAGCGCGAGCTGTCCAAGGTGTCCTGGGCCCTGCACGTGTTCGTTGCGCGGCCGTCGAAAATCCTCATGGCCTGCAAGGACGAGCAGGTCAACGACTACCTGTTGCCCTGTGTGCAGGGCGAGAAGATCGACTGCTTTGCCCTCACCGAGCCGGGTGCCGGCTCCGATGCCAACGCCATCAAGACCCGCGCTGTGCGCCAGGGTGACGACTTCTTGATCAACGGCAGCAAGCACTTCATCAGCCATGCCGGCCACGCCGATTTCGCCATCGTCTTCGCTGTCACCGATACCTACGAGCACAACGGGCGCAAGCGCAATGCGGTAACGGCCTTCCTGGTCGACCGTGGCACGCCGGGCATGACCATTCGCCGCGGCCCCAAGTGTGTGAGCAACCGTGGCTACCACACCTACGAGCTGTTCTTCGACGACTGCCGGGTACCGGCCAGCAAGGTGCTGGGCGAGGTCGGCAAGGGCTGGGAGGTGGCCAACGCCTGGCTCACCGCCGGCCGGGTGATGGTCGCCGCCAACTGCGTGGGCCAGGCCCAGCGTGCCCTCGACCTGTCGCTGCAATGGGCCGCCGACCGCAAGCAGTTCGGCCAGGCCATCGGCAGCTATCAGGGTGTGTCGTTCAAGCTGGCCGACATGGCCACGCAGATTCGCGCCGCGGAAATGCTCACCCTGCACACCGCCTGGAAGATGGACCAGGGCAGCATGACCGACGGCGAGGCCGGCATGGCCAAGCTGTTCGCCAGCGAGGTGCTGGGCAAGGTTGCCGACGAAGCCGTGCAGATCTTTGGCGGCATGGGCCTGATGGATGAAGGGCCGGTCGAGCGCATCTGGCGCAACGCACGCATCGAGCGCATCTGGGAAGGCACCTCGGAAATCCAGCGGCACATCATCGCCCGCGAACTGCTGCGCCCGCTGCTGCGCTGAGCGCCAGGAGAACACCCATGTCGCATTCGATTCGTGACAACCTCAAGCGCCTGCTGGCACCTCGGCACCTGGCTTTCGTCGGCGGGCGCAGCATGGCGCGGGCGCTCAAGCGCTGCGCCGAAGGGGGCTTTGGCGGCGAGCTGTGGCTGGTCAACCCGCAGCATGCCAGCCTCGAAGGCATCCCCTGTGTGGCGCGGGTGGCCGACTTGCCCTGTGCCCCGGACGCTGTGTTCATCGCTACCAACCGCGAGCTGACCCTGCAGTGCGTTGCCGAGCTGGCCGCACGCGGCGCCGGTGGTGCCATCTGCTACGCCTCGGGCTTTGCCGAAAGCGGCGAGGAAGGCCGTCAGTTGCAGCTACGCCTGCTCGCTGCCGCCGGCAACATGGCCTTGCTCGGCCCCAATAGCTACGGCCTGCTCGACTACCTGCACGGCGCTGCCCTGTGGCCGGTGGCCCACGGTGGCCAGCAGGTGGAGAAGGGCGTGGCGATCCTCACCCAGAGCGGCAACTTCGCCTACAACCTGTCGATGAGCGACCGCTCGCTGCCGGTGGCCTACATGGCTTCGGTCGGCAACCAGGCGCAACTGGGCGTGGCCGAGCTGATGGACGTGCTGCTCGACGACCCCCGGGTAACCGCCATCGGCCTGCACCTGGAAGGCCTGAAGAACGTGCCCGGTTTCGCCCGTGCCGCCTGCAAGGCATTGCAGCAGGGCACGCCGATCATTGCGCTGAAGACCGGCGTGTCGCAGATCGGCGCTGAACTGGCGCTCAGCCATACCAGCTCGCTGTCCGGCTCCGATGCCTTGTACGACAGCCTGTTCCAGCGCCTGGGGGTGATTCGCGTCAGTGGCCCGGTGAGCTTTGTTGAAACCCTCAAGGCCGCCGCCTGTGGACGCTTGCCGGTGAATGGCGAGCTGATCGCCCTGGCTTGCTCCGGTGGCGATGCCGGCTTGATCGCCGACTATGCCGAGCGCAACCAGCTGGTCCTGCCGAAGCTCGAACACGGGCATGTGGCACAGTTGGCCGAGGTGTTGCCGGCCTATGCCAACCTGGTCAACCCGCTGGATTTCACTACCGCCATCTGGGGTGATGCAACGGCCCTGCAACGCATGCTCGACAGCACCCTGAGCGGCGCAGCCGACGCGGCCATGCTGGTACTGGATTACCCGGCGGCGTTCACCGGCGAACGCAAGGAATGCGACCTGTTGCTGGCGCTGTACTGCGATGCACTGGAACGCCACGGCAAGATCGGTTTCGTCACCTCGGCATTCCCCGAGCTGTTGCCCGCCTGCGCGCGCGCGCGCTTGCACGCGCGTGGCATCGCCGCCCTGCAGGGCGTGGAGGATGGCCTGGCAGCTTGGGGCCGCATCGTCGCCTACCAGCGCAACCGCCAACGGCTGCTGGAACAGGGCGAGGCTGCGCGGGTGCCACTGTGCCCGCAGGCTCTCCCAGGCGAGAGCCGCCTGCTGGACGAGTGGCAGTCCAAGCAAGCCCTGCGCGCCTTCGGCCTGCCGGTACCGGCCGGGGTGTTGAGCACACCCGAGCGCGCCGTGGCAGACGCCGCCCGCGTTGGTTACCCGCTGGTATTGAAGGCGGTCAGCGCGCAACTGCCGCACAAGACCGAAGCCGGTGCGGTAGCGCTGAACCTGCGCGATGCAGCCGCCCTCGAGCATGCGCTGATGCAGATGCGCCAGCGCATCGCCGTCTACGCCCCGCAGGTAGCGTTCGATCAGGTGCTGCTCGAGCCGATGGCCGAGCCGCCGCTGGCCGAACTGATCGTCGGCATCAAGCGCGAGCATGACTTCGCTCTGGCTTTGGTGATTGGTGCCGGTGGGGTGCTGGTCGAGCTGCTCAAGGACAGCGTCAGCCTGTTGCTGCCGACCACCGACAATGCCATCCGTGCCGCACTGCTCAGCCTGCGCAGCGCCAGCCTGCTGCAAGGCTTCCGTGGCCGCCCGGCTGCCGACCTTGACGCACTGGTTGCGGCAATCCGCGCGGTGGCCGACTACGCCTGCGAAAACGCCGGGCAACTGCTGGAGCTGGATGTGAACCCATTGATGGTCGGTGCCCACGGCACCACCGCGGTCGACGCGCTGATCCGCCTCGGCCAGGCGCAAGGAGAACGACATGAATAAGCACACCTGGACCGCCGGCCAGGCATTGGTACGCCTGCTGGCCAACTACGGCGTGGAAACGGTATTCGGCATCCCCGGCGTGCACACCCTGGAGCTGTACCGCGGCCTGCCGGGCAGCGGCATCCGCCATGTGCTGACCCGCCACGAGCAGGGCGCCGGCTTCATGGCCGACGGCTATGCCCGGATAAGCGGCAAACCGGGGGTGTGCTTCGTCATTACCGGCCCGGGCGTGACCAATGCCGCCACCGCCATCGGTCAGGCCTATGCCGACTCCATCCCGATGCTGGTGATTTCCAGCGTCAACCATACTGCCAGCCTGGGCAAGGGCTGGGGCTGCCTGCACGAGACCCAGGACCAGCGCGCCATGACCGCGCCGATTACCGCCTTTTCCGCCGTGGCCCTGCGCGGCGACGACCTGCCCGAACTGATTGCCCGCGCCTGGGCCGTGTTCGACAGCGAACGGCCGCGCCCGGTGCACATTTCGGTGCCGCTGGACGTACTGGCCGCGCCGGTCAGCCGTGACTGGAGCGATGAGGTGGTGCGCCGCCCCGGCCGTGGCCAGCCGTGCCGCGACATCCTCGACCAGGCCGCCGTGAAGCTGGCCGCCGCCAAGCGCCCGATGATCATTGCCGGTGGCGGGGCATTGCACGCGGCCGAGCAGCTGCAGCAACTGAGCGCCCGGCTGGCAGCCCCACTGTTCACCAGCGTGGCCGGCAAGGGCCTGCTGCCAGCGGACGCGCCGCTGAATGCCGGCGCCAGCCTGTGCGTCGAACCCGGCTGGCAACTGATCAGCCAGGCCGATGTGGTGCTGGCAGTGGGTACCGAAATGGCCGATACCGACTTCTGGCGCGAGCGCTTGCCGATCAGCGGCGAGCTCCTGCGGGTGGACATCGACCCGCGCAAGTTCAACGACTTCTACCCATGTGCCATTGCCCTGCATGGCGATGCCCGGCAAACCCTGGCCGGCCTGCTCGAGCACCTGCCAGCGCTGAACCGCGACCCGGCCCAGGCCAGCGAAGCAGTGGCCAACCTGCGCCAGGCCATTCGCAGCGGGCATGCGCCGCTGCAGGCCATGCATCAGGCAATCCTCGACCGCATTGCCGCCGTGCTGCCCGACAATGCCTTCATCAGCAGCGACATGACCCAGTTGGCCTACACCGGCAACTACGCTTTCGCCAGCCGGGCGCCGCGCAGCTGGCTGCACCCCACCGGCTACGGCACCCTCGGCTACGGCCTGCCGGCCGGCATCGGCGGCATGTTCGCCAGCGACCAGCGCCCAGGCCTGGTACTGGTAGGCGATGGCGGCTTCCTCTATACCGCCCAGGAACTGGCCACGGCAGTCGAGGAACTGGAGCGACCGTTGGTCGTGCTGTTGTGGAACAATGACGCCCTCGGCCAGATCCGCGACGACATGCTCGGCCTGGACATCGAGCCGGTCGGCGTACTGCCGCGCAACCCGGATTTCATCGGCCTGGCCCGCGCCTTCGGTTGCACGGTGCGCCAGCCGCGTGACCTGGACGCGCTGCAGGCCGATCTGGCCAGCGGTTTCGCCACCCCCGGCGTCACCTTTATCGAACTCAAACACACCTGCGTCTGCTAAACCGCAGACACCACGAACAACAAGAGAAACCACCATGCCATTTCGCCGTACCCTCCTGGCTGCATCCCTCGCTCTGCTGATCACCGGCCAGGCCCCGCTGTACGCCGCACCGCCCCTGTCGATGGACAACGGCACCACGGCCCTGACCGTGCAGAACAGCAACGCCTGGGTCGAAATCAGCGCCGGCGCGCTGCAACACAACATCCGTACCTTGCAGGCCGAGCTGGGCGGCAAGTCCAAGCTGTGCGCGGTGCTCAAGGCCGACGCCTATGGCCACGGTATCGGCCTGGTCATGCCGTCGATCATCGCCCAGGGCGTGCCCTGCGTGGCGGTGGCCAGCAACGAGGAGGCGCGCGTGGTCCGCGCGAGCGGCTTCACCGGGCAACTGGTGCGGGTACGTCTGGCCAGCGTCAGCGAAGTAGAAGATGCCCTGCAGTACGACATGGAAGAGCTGGTCGGCAGCGCCGAGTTCGCCCGCCAGCTCGATGCCATCGCCGAACGCCACGGCAAGACCCTGCGCATTCATTTGGCGCTCAACTCCAGTGGCATGAGCCGCAACGGCGTGGAAATGACCACCTGGTCCGGCCGGGGTGAGGCGCTGCAGGTCACCGACCAGAAGCACCTCAAGCTGGTCGCGCTGATGACCCACTTCGCCGTGGAAGACAAGGACGATGTGCGCAAAGGCCTGGTAGCGTTCAACGAGCAGACCGACTGGCTGATCAAGCACGCGAAACTTGATCGCAGCAAGCTCACCCTGCACGCCGCCAACTCCTTCGCTACGCTGGAAGTGCCGGAAGCGCGCCTGGACATGGTGCGCACCGGCGGCGCGCTGTTCGGCGACACCGTGCCGACGCATACCGAATACCAACGTGTCATGCAGTTCAAGTCGCACGTGGCTGCGGTGCATAGCTACCCGGCAGGCAACACCGTCGGCTATGACCGCACCTTCACCCTGGCGCGTGATTCGCGCCTGGCCAACATCACCGTGGGTTACTCCGATGGTTACCGCCGGGTGTTCACCAACAAGGGCCATGTGCTGATCAACGGCCACCGAGTGCCAGTGGTGGGCAAGGTGTCGATGAACACCTTGATGGTCGATGTCACCGATTTCCCCGATGTGAAGGGGGGCAACGAAGTGGTGCTGTTCGGCAAGCAGGCCGGGGGGGAGATCACCCAGGCCGAGATAGAAGAAATCAACGGCGCGTTGCTCGCCGACCTCTACACCGTATGGGGCAGTTCCAACCCGAAGATTCTCGTCGACTGAAACCGCCATGAAGGGAGATTGCCATGCGCTACGCCAAGCTCACTCAACGCATCGCCGGCGACGGGGCTGCCGCCTGGGACATCCACTACCGCGCCCTGGCGCTGCAGGCCGAGGGCAAGGATATCCTGCTGCTGTCGGTGGGTGACCCGGACTTCGACACCCCCGCGCCGATCGTCGAGGCGGCCATCGACAGTCTGCGCGCCGGCCATACCCATTACGCCGATGTGCGCGGCAAGCTGGCGCTGCGCCAGGCAATCGCCAACCGCCACTTCCAGCGTAGCGGCCAGGCCGTCGATGCCGACCAGGTGACGGTGCTGGCGGGGGCCCAGTGTGCGCTGTACTGCGTGGCCCAGTGCGTGCTCGACCCGGGTGACGAGGTGATTGTCGCCGAGCCCATGTACGTGACCTACGAGGCGGTGTTCGGGGCCTGTGGCGCCAAGGTGGTGCCAGTGCCGGTCAAGCCGGAGAACGGCTTTCGGGTGTGCCCGCGTGACGTGGCTGCGTGCATCACCCCGCGTACCCGCGCCCTGGCCCTGAACAGCCCGCACAACCCCTCGGGGGCGAGCCTGCCGCGCGCTACCTGGGAGGCGCTGGCCGAACTGTGCATCGCCCACGATCTGTGGCTGATCTCCGACGAGGTGTACAGCGAGCTGTTGTACGACGGCGAGCATGTCAGCCCTGGCAGCCTGCCGGGCATGGCCGAGCGCACCGCCACCCTCAACAGCCTGTCGAAGTCGCATGCCATGACCGGGTGGCGGGTGGGCTGGGTGGTAGGTTCGACCGAGCTGGCCGCCCACCTGGAAAACCTCGCCCTGTGCATGCTGTACGGTTCGCCGGACTTCATCCAGGATGCCGCCGTGGTGGCGCTGGAGCAGCAACTCCCGGAACTGGATGTTATGCGCGAAGCCTATCGTCAGCGTCGCGACCTGGTGTGCGAGCAGTTGGCCGACTGCCCGGGCATCAAGGTGCTCAAGCCCGATGGCGGTATGTTCGTGATGGTCGATATCCGTGAGACCGGCGTATGTGCCCAGACCTTTGCGGACTACCTGTTGGACAGCCAGGGCGTGTCGGTGCTTGCCGGCGAAGCGTTCGGCCCCAGCGCTGCCGGGCATATCCGCCTGGGCCTGGTGCTGGGCAATGCGGCGCTGATCGATGCCTGCCGACGCATCGCCTGCTGTGCCGACGAACTGAAACGGGACTACGGCCATGCGTGAGTATGCGCGGCTGTACATCGACGGCGCCTGGCAGGTGCCGAGCGGGCAGGGCATGGCCGAGGTGATCGATCCGGCCACCGAACAGGCCATCGGCCGGGTGCCGCTGGGCGCCGAGGCCGATGTCGAACGGGCGGTAATGGCTGCGCGGCGGGCCTTCGATGGCTGGTCCCGCACACCGTCCAGCGTACGCGCCGGGTACATAACGGCGCTGGCCGCACAGCTGAAAAGCCGCGCGGCGGAAATGGCCTCGCTCATCACCGACGAGCTGGGCATGCCGGTGCAGTGGTGCCAGGCGGTACAGGTCGAGGGCCCGATCGCCGGGCTGGAGCAGTACGCCGAACTGGCCGGGCTGATGGAGCAGGTGCGCGAAGTCGGCAACTCGCTGGTGTACCGCGAGGCCGTTGGCGTGTGCGCCTTCATCAACCCGTGGAACTACCCGCTGCACCAGATGATCGGCAAGCTGGCGCCGGCCCTGGCCGCCGGCTGCACGGTGGTGGTCAAGCCCAGCCAGGAAACGCCGCTGCATGCCTTCATGCTGGCCGAGATGATCGAGGCCATCGGCTTGCCGGCCGGGGTGTTCAACCTGGTCAGCGGGCCGGGGGCCAAGGTGGGTGAGGCCCTGGCCCGGCACCCGCAGGTGGACATGGTGTCGTTCACCGGCTCCACCGGTGCCGGGGTGCGCGTGGCCCAGGCGGCCGCGCCTACGGTGAAACGGGTGTGCCTGGAGCTGGGTGGCAAATCACCCCTGCTGATCACTGCCGACGCCGACCTGCACGCGGCGGTGCGCCATGGGGTGCAGGATGTGATGGTCAATTCGGGGCAGACCTGCACGGCCCTGACCCGCATGCTGCTGCCGGCCAGCCGCTACGCCGAGGCGCTGGAGATCGCCGAGGCCGAGACCCGCGCGCTGGTCATGGGCGACCCGCGTGACCCGGCCAGCTTCCTCGGGCCGATGTGTTCGGCAGGCCAGCGGCGCACCGTGCTCGACTACATTCGCCTGGGGCAGGAGGAGGGCGCGCGCCTGCTGTGCGGCGGTGATGCAGCCGGCTTCGAACGCGGCTTCTATGTGGCGCCGACGTTGTTCGCCGATGTCGACAACCGCATGCGCATCGCCCAGGAGGAAATCTTCGGCCCGGTGCTGTGCCTGATCCCTTATGCCGACGAGGCCCAGGCGCTGGCCCTGGCCAACGATTCGCCGTTCGGCCTGTCCAGCGCGGTGTGGGCCGGCAGCCGCGAGCACGGCCTGGCCCTGGCACGGCAGATACGCGCCGGGCAGTGCTTCATCAACGGTGGCGGGTTCAACTACCAGGCACCGTTCGGTGGCTACAAGCAGTCGGGCAACGGGCGCGAGTGGGGCGAGGAGGGGCTGGCGGAGTTCGTCGAGGTGAAAGCGGTGCAGTGCTGAGCCACAGCTGGAAGACAACCTGTTTTGTGTGAGGAGAAAGTTTGTGAATGTACTGATCGTCCACGCTCACCCCGAGCCGCAATCGTTCACTGCTGCCCTGCGTGACCAGGCCGTGGAAACCTTCCGCGCCCAGGGCCACCAGGTGCAGGTCAGCGACCTGTACGCCATGGGCTGGAACCCGGTAGCCAGTGCCGATGATTTTAGCCAGCGCGAGAACCCCGAATACCTGGTGTATGCCCTGGAGCAGCGCCAGGGGGTCAAGCGCGGGGCCATTGCCGCGGACATCCAGCAGGAGCTGGACAAGCTGCTGTGGGCCGATTTGCTGGTGCTGAACTTCCCGATCTTCTGGTTCTCGGCGCCGGCCATGCTCAAGGGCTGGATCGACCGGGTGCTGGTGTCGGGGGTGTGCTATGGCGGCAAGCGCTTCTACGACCAGGGCGGGTTGGCGGGCAAGAAAGCGCTGGTGACCGTGACCCTGGGCGGGCGCGAGCACATGTTTGGCGACGGGGCGATTCATGGGCCGCTGGAGGACATGCTGCGGCCGATTTTGCGCGGCACGCTGGCCTATGTCGGCTTCGAGGTGCTGCCGCCGTTCGTGGCCTGGCATGTGCCATATATCAGCGACGAGGCGCGGCAGGCGTTTTTGCAGCAGTACCGGCAGCGCCTGGAGCAGCTTTCGGAGGATCAGCCGTTGGTATTCCCGCGCCTTGAGCAGTTCGACGAGGCACTGTACCCACTGGCGTGATTGCCTGTACTGGCCTCATCGCCGGCAAGCCAGCTCCCACAGAGAAAATCACAGGGCTTCAGGACTGTGGAGAACCTGTGGGAGCTGGCTTGCCGGCGATTGGGCCTGTGGCCTTGATACAAATTTCACCTGGCAAAAAACGACCACCCACACATTCGGGGTATGTTCCCCTTCGGCAAATCCCTCGATAGTGCCCCCATCGGCTCGATCCCGAGCACTCACACGATGGAGTTGCCATGCGCAAGGTACTGAAGGTGATTGGCGGTCTGCTGCTGGCGTCTGGCGCCAGCCTGGCCCAGGCGGCAGAGGTGGACAGCGGTAACACGTTGCGGTTGTACAACTGGACCGATTACATCGGCGAAACCACCCTGGCCGACTTCGAGAAGGCCACCGGCATCAAGGTCATCTACGACACTTTCGACGGCTACGAAACGGTACAGACCAAACTGCTCACCGGCCGCTCCGGCTACGACCTGGTGATGCTCAACGCTTCCCTGGTACCCCCGCTGATCAGCGCCGGGGTGTTCCAGGCGCTGGACAAGCAGCAATTGCCCAGCTGGCATAACCTCGACCAGCAGGTGGTGAACAACCTGCAAGGCTACGACCCCGGCCTGAAATACTCGGCGCCCTACACCTGGGGCAGCTCGGGGGTGACCTACAACGTCGACAAGATCACCGCACGCATGCCCGACGCCCCCATCGGCTCGCTGGCCATGTTGTTCGACCCAAGGATCGTCTCGCGCTTCGCCGACTGCGGCGTCACCCTGATGGACGCACCGACCGAAGTCATCCCGCTGGCCTTGCAGTACCTGGGCAAGGACCCCCGCAGCGCATCGCCGGCCGACCTCAAGGCGGCCGAACAACTGCTGCTGGGCATTCGCCCGTACATTCGCAAGTTCGACTCGGTCAACTACCTCACCAGCCTGCCCAATGGCGATGTCTGCCTGGCCCTGACCTGGTCCGGTGACTACGCCACCGCCCAGGCCCGCGCGGTGGAAGCGAAGAAGGACATCAAGCTGTCGTTCTTCATCCCCCAGGAAGGCTCGCTGATCTGGTTCGACAATCTGTACATCCCCAAGGATGCGCCGCACGCGGCCAACGCCCACCGCTTCATCGAGTTCCTGCTGCAGCCGCAGACCATGGCCAAGGTCACCGACTACATCCACTACGCCAACAGTAACGCCGCCGCCACTGCGCTGGTGCGGGACGAGATCCGCCAGGACCCGGCCATCTACCCCGACGCGCAAACCCGCGAGCGCCTGTTCGCGCAGAAAACCCAGAGCCCGAAGGACATGCGCGCCATCACCCGGGTCTGGAGCACGGTCAAGACCGGTTTCTGAACACTGCCCAACGATCACTGCCAAGGAGCTGCCCCATGGCCACCCCAAGCAAAGCATCCAGCGTTGCCCACGACCCGCTGGTGGAAGCCGACAAGGCCCACTACATGCATGGCTACCATGTGTTCGACGAGCACCGCGAGCAAGGCGCGCTGAACATCGTTGCCGGCGAGGGCGCCTACATCCGTGATACTCACGGCAACCGCTTCCTCGATGCCGTCGGCGGCATGTGGTGCACAAACATCGGCCTGGGGCGCGAGGAAATGGCACTGGCCATCGCCGACCAGGTACGCCAGCTGGCCTATTCAAACCCGTTCTCCGACATGGCCAACGATGTGGCCATCGAGCTATGCCAGAAGCTTGCGCAGCTGGCACCGGGCGATCTCGACCATGTGTTCCTCACCACCGGTGGCTCGACCGCGGTCGACACCGCCTACCGGCTGATCCAGTACTACCAGAACTGCCGTGGCAAGCCGCACAAGAAGCACATCATCGCCCGCTACAACGCCTACCACGGCTCCACCACGCTGACCATGTCGATCGGCAACAAGGCCGCAGATCGGGTGCCGGAGTTCGATTATCACCACGACCTGATCCACCACGTTTCCAACCCCAACCCGTATCGTGCGCCGCACGACCTGGACGAGGCCGAGTTCCTCGACTTCCTGGTGGCCGAGTTCGAGGACAAGATTCTCTCGCTGGGGGCTGACAACGTGGCGGCGTTCTTCGCCGAGCCGATCATGGGTTCGGGTGGGGTGATCATTCCGCCCAAGGGCTACTTCCAGCGCATGTGGCAGCTGTGCCAGACCTACGACATTCTGTTCGTCGCCGACGAAGTGGTGACCTCGTTCGGGCGCCTGGGCACCTTTTTCGCCAGCGAGGAACTGTTCGGCGTCACCCCCGACATCATCACCACGGCCAAGGGCCTGACCTCGGCCTACCTGCCGCTCGGGGCGTGCATCTTCTCCGAGCGCATCTGGCAGGTGATCGCCGAGCCGGGCAAGGGCCGCTGTTTCACTCACGGCTTCACCTACAGTGGCCACCCGGTGTGCTGCACTGCGGCGCTGAAGAACATCGAGATCATCGAGCGCGAGCATTTGCTGGCGCATGTCAAGGACGTCGGCGGCTACCTGGAGCAGCGCCTGCAAAGCCTGCGCGAGCTGCCGTTGGTGGGGGACGTGCGCTGCATGAAGCTGATGGCCTGTGTCGAGTTCGTTGCCGACAAGGCCAGCAAGGCGCTGTTCGCCGACGAGGTGAACATCGGCGAACGCATCCACAGCAAGGCCCAGGCCAAAGGGCTGCTGGTGCGGCCGATCATGCACCTGAACGTGATGTCGCCGCCGTTGATCATCACCCATGCGCAAGTGGACGAGATCGTCGAAACCCTGCGCCAGTGCATCCTCGAAACCGCGCGCGAACTCACGGTGCTTGGCCTGTATCAGGGGCGATGAAGCTGGCGCAAAGGGCTGTGCGCGGGCGTGCCTGGCAGGCTAGACTGCCGGGCATGACCCAGGCCTCTCCCGACACTCCGCTTACCCTTTCAATGGGCGCGCTGCAGCAATGGCATGCGGCGCTGCAGCGCGCATTGGCCCACAGCGAAACGCCCGAGGCGCTGGCGCATGTGGCGGCCGCCATCGGCCAGCTGGTGCAGGTGGAATCGATGATGATCAGCCTCGAGTGCCAGGGGCGGGCACCGCAACTGCTGTACCAGCAAGGCATCCCCGAGCTGCACCGCGCCGCCGTGCTGGAGCGCTACTTCAGTGCCGGCTACCTGCTCGACCCGTTCTGCCTGGCCGTGCAGAGCGGCCTGGCCGAGGGCTTCTACCACTTGCAGGAAATCGCCCCGGACAACTTCTTCGATAGCGACTACTACAAGGCCTACTACCTGGGTACCGGTTGCAGTGAAGACAGCTACTACATCGTCGACCTCAGCGCTGGCCGCAAGTTGTCGTTGAGCCTGTTCCAGGGTTGTAGCGGCACGCGCCTGAGCGCCGGGCAGATCGACCTGCTGCGGGCACTGGAACCGATGGTGCGTGAACTGCTGGGGCGCTACGCGCGGCATCATCTGCAGCCCGGCCCGGCGGCCGAGCGTGGCAGCCTGCAGGCGGCGTTCGACAGTTTCGGCTGCCAGGTACTGACCGACCGTGAGCGGGAGGTGGCGCACATGATCCTGCGGGGGCATTCGGTGAAGTCCACCGCGCTGGAGCTGGGCATCTCGCCGGAAACCGTGCGCATGCACCGCAAGAACCTGTACCTGAAGCTGGAGATAAACTCGCAGTCGGAGTTGTTTGCGCGGTTTATCGACTGGCTGCGCGGTGATCACCTGGCGGTCTAGCAGCAAAGGAGCAACTGTCTTGCTCAATATCTGAAAGCTGTCGCGATCCCTGTGGGAGCGGGTTCACCCGCGAAGGAAGCGACGCGGTGCATGGCACCGGCTTCGCCGGTGTTCGCGGGTAAACCCGCTCCCACAGGTACAGCGCTGCCCCTCAATAATTCTCAGCGCCTTCCTTTAACCACATAGGCCGCAAACTCCGCCTCCGGCACCATGCTGCCGCCGGTCCCCCACACCAGGTGCGTGGCCCGGCCCATGCGCTCAGCCGACAGGCCCATGCGCGCCAGGTACTCAGGTGATTCAAGCACCCTGACCATGCCCGGCATTCCCGCCAGTGCCGAAGGCTCCAGCCGCGCGTTCTCCAGGTCATGGGCCAGCACCAACAGCCGGTACAGCGTCTCGTCACTGACCGTGTAATAACCATCGAGCAAACGCTGCATCGCCTTGCCGACAAAGCCGGAAGGGCGGCCCACCGCCAGGCCGTCGGCGGCGGTCAGGTTGTCGATGCCGAAATCCTGCACGCTGGTGGCGTCATGCAAACCGCTATACACCCCCAGGAACATGCAGGGCGAGTGGGTGGGCTCGGCGAAGATGCAGTGCACATGGTCGCCCCAGATCAGCTTCAGGCCGAACGCCACACCACCGGGGCCACCGCCGACCCCGCAGGGCAGGTAGACGAACAAGGGGTGCTCGGCATCTACCTGGATACCTGCAGCCTCGAACTGGGCGGCCAGCCGCTCGGCCGCCACGGCATAGCCGAGGAACAGGTGTGGCGAGTTCTCGTCGTCGACGAAGTAGCAGCCCGGGTCCGCCGCCGCCTGCTGGCGCCCTTGCTCCACCGCCACGCTGTAGTCGCTTTCGTACTCGACCACGCTCACGCCATGGGCGCGCAGTTTGTCCTTCTTCCACTGGCGGGCATCGGCCGACATGTGCACGGTGGCCTGGAAGCCCAACCGGGCGCTCATGATGCCGATCGACAGGCCGAGGTTGCCGGTCGAGCCGACCGCAACCTTGTACTGGCTGAAGAATTGCCGGGCCTGGTCGCTGGCCAGTGCCCGGTAATCGCTGTCGAGGCGGATCAGGCCGGCCTCCAGGGCCAGGTCTTCGGCGTGCTTGAGCACTTCATGAATACCGCCGCGGGCCTTGATCGAGCCGGAGATCGGCAGCTCGCTGTCCGCCTTGAGCCAAAGTGAACCGCTGGCAGGCAGGCCCGCTGCCTGCAGCAAGGTGGCGTGCAGGTTGGGCAGCGGGCGCAGTGGCGACTCGATGATGCCGCTGGTGGCGGCGGTGTCCGGGAAAACGCTGGCCAGGTAGGGGGCAAAGCGTGCCAGGCGGGCACTGGCGGCACTGACATCGGCGGCGCTCAAGCCGACATCGGCCAGGGCCTGGGCGGCAGGAGCAATGTGCGGGTTGAACCAGTTGGTTTCGCGCAGGGCCACCAGGTCTTCGATCAGGGGGTGGGAGCTGCACCATGCTTGTAGTGTCTTGCCGTGGATCATGCTGGTTTTTCCTGTTGTGCAATCAATGTCAGGCAGCGCTGCACGATCGGGCTCACATCGCCCTTGCGCCGGCTGAGGATGATCGGGCTGACGGCGCCGCTGTCGAGCAGGCCGACATATTCGATATCGGTGCGATGCTGCTGTTGCACCGACGCCGGCACCAAGGTTACGCCCACGCCGACAGCCACCAGGCCAATGGCGGTCTGCAGTTCGTTGGCCCACTGGCTGACGCGGATACTCATGCCGTGGTGGGCGAACAGCGCCAGCACGTGGTCGGCATAGCTGGGCCTCGGGTTGGCCGGGTAAAGAATGAACGCCTCGCCAGCCAGCTGGGCAAGGGTAAGCGGGCTGCTCGCCAGCGGGTGGCCCTTGGGTAGCACGGCCACCAGCGGGTCTTCGCACAGCACTTGCTGGTGAATGGCCGGGTCATCGATGCGAATGCGCCCGAAGGCGATGTCGATGCGCCCGCTTTTCAGCGCTTCCACCTGCTGCAGCGTGGTCATCTCGTTCAGGCCCAGTTCCAGCTCGCTGTCCTGGCGCAGCTCGCGGATCAGCTCCGGCAGCACCTTGTACAGGGTCGAGGGAGCAAAGCCGATCCCCAGCCACTGGCGCTGGCCCTGGCCGATGCGGCGGGTGTTGTCGCTGATGTTTTCCAGTTGCTGCAGCACGGTGCAGCTCTGCTCGTAGAAGAAGCGACCCGCCTCGGTCAGCCGCAGCGGGCGCTCGCGCACCACCAGCAAGGTACCGAGCTGGTCCTCGAGTTGGCTGATCTGCCGGCTCAGCGGTGGCTGGGCAATGTGCAACAGCTCGGCGGCGCGGGTGAAGTTCAGGGTTTCGGCCAGGACCTTGAAGTAACGCAGGTGGCGCAGCTCCATCAGACCTCCAGGGTATGGTGGGAGATTCATTCGATATTGGACGGCTATCAGGTTCTCGCGCAATCCTTGGACATGCAAGTAAATGCATCACTCCGGGCTGCGGCTGGCAGCCAGAAACAACGGGACCTGGCAACAATGACAAGCGCGCTGATTGAACGTATCGAGGCAATTATCGTCGACCTGCCGACCATTCGCCCGCACAAGCTGGCGATGCATACCATGCAGCAGCAGACCCTGGTGGTATTGCGTGTTCGCTGCAGCGATGGCGTGGAAGGCATCGGCGAGGCCACCACCATCGGCGGCCTGGCCTATGGCTACGAAAGCCCCGAGGGCATCAAGGCCAATATCGATGCGCACCTGGCGCCTGCGCTGATCGGCCTGCCGGCAGGCAACATCAACGCCGCCATGCTCAAGCTGGACAAGCTGGCCAAGGGCAACACCTTTGCCAAGTCCGGTATCGAAAGCGCCTTGCTCGACGCCCAGGGCAAGCGCCTGGGCCTGCCGGTCAGCGAGCTGCTGGGTGGCCGCGTGCGCGACAGCCTGGAAGTGGCCTGGACCCTGGCCAGTGGCGACACCACCCGCGACATCGCCGAAGCCCAGCATATGCTGGAGATTCGGCGACATCGGGTATTCAAGCTGAAGATCGGTGCCAACCCGCTGACCCAGGACCTCAAGCACGTGGTGGCGATCAAGCGTGAGCTGGGCGACAGCGCCAGCGTGCGGGTCGACGTCAACCAGTACTGGGACGAGTCCCAGGCCATCCATGCCTGCCAGGTGCTTGGCGACAACGGCATCGATCTGATCGAGCAACCGATTTCGCGCATCAACCGCAGCGGCCAGGTGCGCCTGAACCAGCGCAGCCCGGCGCCGATCATGGCTGACGAGTCGATCGAAAGTGTCGAGGACGCCTTCAGCCTGGCTGCCGACGGCGCGGCCAGCATCTTCGCCCTGAAAATTGCCAAGAATGGCGGCCCGCGCGCCGTACTGCGCACCGCGCAAATTGCCGAGGCTGCCGGCATCGCCCTGTATGGCGGGACCATGCTCGAAGGCTCGATCGGCACCCTGGCTTCGGCTCATGCCTTCCTTACCCTGCGCCAGCTCACCTGGGGTACCGAGCTGTTCGGGCCGCTGCTGCTGACCGAAGAAATCGTCAACGAGCCACCGCAGTACCGCGACTTCCAGCTGCACATTCCAGGTACCCCAGGGCTGGGCCTGACCCTGGACGAGCAGCGCCTGGCGCGTTTCGCCCGGCATTGAAAACACACGCCCCCTGTGGGAGCGGGCGTGCCCGCGAAGCATGCGACACGGTGGAGGGCACGGGCTTCGCCCGTGTTCGCGGGCATGCCCGCTCCCACAGTGTTCGCGCCAAATCAGAAAAAGGAGACCCCCATGCTGTTCCACGTGAAGATGACCGTGAAACTGCCGGCCGACATGGACCCGGCCAAGGCCGCCCGGCTCAAGGCCGATGAAAAGGAACTGGCCCAGCGTCTGCAGCGCGAAGGCACCTGGCGCCACCTGTGGCGCATTGCCGGGCACTACGCCAACTACAGCGTGTTCGATGTGCCCAGCGTCGAGGCGCTGCACGACACCCTGATGCAGCTGCCGCTGTTCCCGTACATGGACATCGAGGTCGACGGCCTGTGCCGGCACCCCTCGTCGATCCACAGCGACGACCGCTGAGTCGCACCTGTCTACCTGACAAGAACAAGATGAGGTAAGCACGATGACCGTGAAAATTTCCCACACTGCCGATGTTCAGGCATTCTTCACGCAAGTGGCCGGCCTGGGCCATGCCGAAGGCAACCCACGCTTCAAGCAAATCATCCTGCGTGTACTGCAGGACACTGCACGCCTGGTCGAGGACCTGGAAATCACCGAGGACGAGTTCTGGCATGCCGTCGATTACCTCAACCGCCTGGGTGGCCGTAACGAAGCCGGCCTGTTGGCAGCAGGCCTGGGCATCGAGCACTTCCTCGACCTGCTGCAGGACGCCAAGGACGCCGAGGCCGGGCTGAGCGACGGTACCCCGCGCACCATCGAAGGCCCGCTGTATGTGGCGGGGGCGCCACTGGCGCAAGGCGAAGCGCGCATGGACGACGGCAGCGACCCGGGTGTGGTGATGTTCCTCCAGGGTAAGGTGTTCGATGCCGACGGCAAGCCGTTGGCCGGCGCCACTGTCGACCTGTGGCATGCCAACACCCAAGGTACTTATTCGTACTTCGACTCCAGCCAGTCCGAGTACAACCTGCGCCGACGCATCATCACCGATGCCGAAGGGCGCTACCGCGCGCGTTCCATCGTGCCGTCGGGGTACGGCTGCGATCCGCAGGGGCCAACCCAGGAATGCCTGGACTTGCTTGGCCGTCACGGCCAGCGCCCGGCGCACGTGCACTTCTTCATCTCGGCACCGGGGCACCGCCACCTGACCACGCAGATCAACTTTGCCGGCGACCAGTACCTCTGGGATGACTTTGCCTACGCCACCCGTGACGGGTTGATCGGCGAGCTGCGATTTGTCGAGGACGCCGCGGTGGCACGTGACCGCGGCGTACAGGGCGAGCGCTTTGCCGAGCTGGCGTTCGACTTCCACCTGCAGGCGGCCAAGGCGCCGGACGCCGAGGTGCGCAGCCAGCGCCCGCGTGCGTTGCAAAACAGCTGAACCCTGACGGGTACCACTGTGGGAGCGGGCGTGCCCGCGAAGCAGGCACCGCGGTGGCTGGCACCGGCTTTGCCGGTGTTCGCGGGCATGCCCGCTCCCACAGGGTCCCTTGCCCATCGATGACGGTTTTTTGCCTGGGCCTTTCCGTGCGGGGAGGGCCTGGGCTTTTTGTTGCCAGGGGTAATTGGTCTAGAATCCGCCTTTTTACCCGAGCCCCCGCACCATGCTGCCCATCGAACTGCTGGCAACCACTGCCGACCAGGCCTCGCTGATTCGCAACCTCTACCAGTTCTACGCCTACGAGTCCTCCGACTGGGAGCAGGAAGACGTCGAAGTGGATGGCCGCTTCTATATCCATGACCAGCACCTGCAACGTTACTGGCAGGCGGATGGCTGGGGGGCGTACCTGGTGCTGGCAGACGGCTTCATCGCCGGTTTCGTGCTGGTCGAGCGCAGCGAACTGCCGGGCATCGACGCCTTCGAGCTGGCCGATCTGTTCATCCTGAAAAAGTACCGCCGCCAGGGCATCGGCCGGGCGGTGGCGTTGCAGCTGCTGGGCGGCGAGGGCGACTGGCTGTTGCGCTGTTACGCACAGGACGCGCCTGCCGTGGGCTTCTGCAATGGCGTATTGGCCGCATTGCCGCGCCCTTCGCGGGCCATAGCCCTGGATGACGAACCGGGCTTGCTGAATTTCCTGGTGACGGGCGCTCCCGCAGAGAGCCTGCCAGCTTCCATGTAAATTCCTTGCAGGGGGTGAAGGGTTCGCACTCGATGGTCGGCGATCAGCATGGCTCGGGCCATGCGCGCGGGGTAGAAAGTGGTCGATCAGCGAACAGAAAATGCTGTCGGCCTTGGCGAGTGGCAATTGAACTTCCTTATCCTCGGGCATCTCTTCTAGAATCCGAGCTGTTGCATCCGCCAGGCAACGCCTGTGCGGCCTTCCCTGGGCGCTGCATCCAGCCGCGCCGTCATCGAGAGTGCCATGAGTTCCAGCACACCGCTGTCCGGAGTCAACCAACCCCTGCGCGGCATCGCCCTGGTGGTAGTGGCGACGTTCCTGTTCGCCAGTCACGATGCCCTGTCCAAGTTCCTCGGCGGCCTGTACCCGATCATCATGGTGGTATGGGCGCGGTATGTGGTGCACACGCTGCTGATGGCCGGCATCTTCCTGCCCAAGGCCGGGCTCAACGTGCTGCGTACCCGCCGGCCGTTGTTGCAGACGTTACGCGCCCTGAGCCTGCTGAGTACCAGCCTGCTGTTCACCACTGGCTTGCAGTACCTGCCGCTGGCCGAGGCCACGGCGGTCAACTTCCTTGCCCCGGTGCTGGTCACCGCGCTGTCGGCGCCGTTGCTGAAGGAGCGGGTGACGGTGGGGCAGTGGGTGGCGGTGGTGATGGGCTTCATCGGTGTGCTGGTGGTGGTGCACCCGGGCGGGGCGATGTTCACCCCGGCCATCCTGTATCCGTTCGGTTCGGCGCTGGGCTTCTGCTTCTATCAGTTGCTGACGCGCATCCTGGCTGCGCATGACAGCCCGACTACCAGTAACTTCTATGCGGGGTTGTGCAACACCCTGGCGATGAGCGCGCTGGTGCCGTTCTTCTGGGAAATGCCGCGCTGGGACCATGCGCTGCTGATGCTGGCGCTGGGTGGGTTTGGCATGACCGCGCACCTGCTGCTGACCCAGGCCTTCCGCCATGCGGCACCGGCCTTGCTGGCGCCGTTCAGCTATTGCCAGATCGTGTTTGCCGGGTTGCTTGGGTTGGTTGTCTATAGCCAGGTGCCGGATACCTTGAGCCTGGTGGGCATCTCGGTGATCTGCCTGAGTGGGCTGGGGGCGGCGTGGATGCAGCGGGGTAAGTGACAACCTGTATTAGCCTCTTCGCGGGTAAACCCGCTCCCACAGGTACAGCGCCCTGCCCGAGGACTGCGCTGTACCTGCGGGAGCGGGTTTACCCGCGAAAGGGCCCTCAAACCCGACCCTTCAACAACGCCTGCAACGAGTGGTCAAAGTCCCGCAGCGCATCCGCCTGTACCGCCCGCTCATCCTCCACCACCCGCGCCACATCGCCCAGGCGCTTGCTGGCTCGCCCTTCGGCCCGGCCGATATAGGTCAGCTGGTCGTCGAAGAACCGCGCCACCACCCGGCTTTCGATTCCTGCACTGGCCAAACGGCTTTCGGTATCCAGCAGCACGATTACATCCGGGTGGTCACCCAGCAGCGTGTCCAGGTCGTCATAGAACGTCACGTCGGCAAACTGCTGCGCCAGTGACCGCGCCAGCCAGTCATACGCCTGGCTCTCGCTGCGCAGGGTAGCCACCGGGACGCGCTGGCCCTGGACCGGCGCCGCAGTCTGGTGGCGATGGCTGTCGAGGTATTCGAGGGTGGCCTCGGCGTCACGCCCCAGCAGTACCGCCACACGTTGACCGGGGGCCAGGGCGACACTGGAAATGGCCGTGGCCGAATAGAAGTGCCCGTAGGGCTGCGTGTCGGTAGCGGCCTGGCCGGCACAACCGCCAAGGGCGGCCAGCAAGGCGAGCAGGGCAGCGATCATGCCGGTTTTCATGGGATGCCTCATCAATCAGTGAATGCCGCTATCTTCCGCCCGGGCCGGCCTTGGCGGAACTTGATGGGATTCATGGTGGCTATTGACGAGGTCGATGCATCACTGCGTAGCCATGAACTGCAGGATGCGTTCGCGCAGCCAGCGCTCGGCCGGGTCGTTGTCCTGGGCGCCGCTCCAGACCATCGACAGTTCGGCTTCGGTAATGTCGAACGGCGCCGGGTCGGCGCGCAGGCTACCGTCGTCGGCCAGGGCGCAGGCAGCGTAGTCCGGCACTGTGGCGATCAGCTCGGTGTTGCGCAGCAGGGCGCGCAGGCTGCCGAACTGCGGCACCGCCAGCACCACCTTGCGGCAGCGGCCGATGCGCGCCAGGTCAAGGTCGATGTTGCCGCTCATGTCGCCGGAGAACGACACCATCACATGCGGGCGGGCGCAGTATTCGTCGAGGGTCAACGGGCCCGGGCGGTCATCGGCGCGCAGCACCCGCACGCCGATGTTGCGCAGCTTGCGGCGCTTGGCGGTGGCCGGCAGGTCTGTGGTGTAGCTCACGCCTACCGAGATCTCGCCGCTGGCCAGCAGCCCCGGCATCAGCAGGAAGTTGGCCCGGCGCACCACCACACTGATGTCCGGGGCCTCTTCGCGCAGGGCCTGTAACAGGGCCGGGAACAGGCCGAACTCGGCATCGTCCGACAGGCCCAGACGGAACACGTTGCAGCTGTTGGCCGGGTCGAACTCGCGGGCGCGACTGATGGCGGCGGAAATCACGTCCATGGCCGGCCCCAGTTCGGCGAAGATCTGCATGGCCCGTGGCGTAGGCTCCATGGCCCGGCCGTTGCGGATCAGCAGCGGGTCGTCGAACAGTTCGCGCAGGCGGGCGAGGGCGGCGCTGACGGTGGGCTGGGTGATGAACAGCTTTTCGCCGACCCGGGTCAGGTTGCGTTCGATCATCAGGGCTTCGAACAGTACCAGCAGGTTCATGTCGACGCGGCGCAGGTCGTTGCGGTTCATGAGGGGGCGGGTTCCGGAGTAGAGGGGGTGGCGGCGTATTGAAGCATGTGGCCAGCCTGATTGCCTTGTATGGATGTGCCGGCCTCTTCGCGGGCATGCCCGCTCCCACAAGTAATGCACCGCTCTCGAGACCTGAGGAGGTCCGGTGGGAGCGGGCGCGCCCGCGAAGAGGCCAGTACAGGAATGACCCTGACAGAGCCAACCTATCACCCCCCAATAGCCGCTCTATTAGAACTCTGTCCAGGCTCGGCTAGTCTTTCCCGTGGCCCTGCGAGTTCCGCGAGCGAGCGGCGTGTCAGCACCTGCGTGCAAGACCGCAGCAACCCCGTCGTGACAGCTTCGCACGCCCCGTGTAGACCTGATAAGGGGTAGCACGAGCCCACGCGCTCGGCTGAAAGAACACCTGGCATAGACCGGAAATCTGGATAACCGACCCAAAGGTACCCGCAGATGTCGAACGAATCGAAATGCCCGTTCCATCAAACCGCAGGTGGCGGCACCACCAACCGTGACTGGTGGCCTGACCAGCTCAACCTGAGAATTCTTCACCAGCACTCCTCCAAGTCCGACCCGATGGACCCGGGTTTCGACTATGCCAAGGCGTTCAAGAGCCTCGACTTCCAGGCCCTGAAGAAAGACCTGACCGCCTTGATGACCGACTCCCAGGACTGGTGGCCCGCCGACTTCGGCCACTACGGCCCGCTGTTCATCCGCATGGCCTGGCACAGCGCCGGGACCTACCGTATCGGCGATGGCCGGGGTGGTGCAGGCTCTGGCCAGCAGCGCTTCGCCCCGCTCAACAGCTGGCCGGACAACGTCAGCCTGGATAAGGCTCGGCGCCTGCTGTGGCCGATCAAGCAGAAGTACGGCAACAAGATTTCCTGGGCCGACCTGATCGTGCTCACCGGCAACGTTGCCCTCGAATCCATGGGCTTCAAGACCTTCGGCTTCTCCGGCGGGCGTGCCGATGTGTGGGAGCCGGACGAGGATGTGTATTGGGGATCGGAAAAGGTCTGGCTGGGCGGTGACACCCGCTACGGCAAGGCCCAGCCGCCTGGCAAGGGCGACCTGGTGGCGGAGCCGGCCAAACACCCCGAGGAGCAGGGCCGTACCCTGGAGGGCGAGCGCAACCTGGAAAACCCCTTGGCCGCCGTGCAGATGGGCCTGATCTACGTGAACCCGGAAGGCCCGGAAGGTAACCCTGACCCGGTGGCCTCGGGCAAGGACATCCGTGACACTTTCGGCCGCATGGCGATGAACGATGAAGAAACCGTTGCCCTGATCGCCGGTGGCCACGCTTTTGGCAAGACCCACGGTGCCGGCCCTGCCGACAACGTCGGCCCGGAGCCGGAAGCTGCAGGCCTGGAGCTGCAGGGGTTGGGCTGGGCCAACAAATTCGGCAGCGGCAAGGGTGGCGATACCATCACCAGCGGCCTGGAAGTGACCTGGACTTCCACCCCCACCCGGTGGAGCAACGAGTACCTCAACAACCTGTTCAACTTCGACTGGGAACTGACCAAGAGCCCGGCCGGTGCCCACCAGTGGCGGCCGAAGGAGGGCAAGGGGGCAGGCACCGTGCCGGATGCCCATGACCCGGCCAAGCGCCATGCGCCATCCATGCTCACCTCCGACCTGGCGTTGCGCTTCGACCCGATCTACGAGCCGATCGCCCGTCGTTTCAAGGACAACCCTGACCAGTTGGCGGACGCCTTCGCCCGCGCCTGGTACAAGCTGATTCATCGTGACATGGGCCCATTGGCGCGCTACCTGGGCCCGGAAATGCCCAACGAAGAGCTGCTGTGGCAAGACCCGCTGCCAAAAGTCGATCACCCGCTGGTGGGCGAGCAGGACATTGCCGCGCTCAAGGCCAAGGTGCTGGCGGCGGGCCTGAGCGTTGGCGAGCTGGTGGCCACTGCCTGGGCAGCGGCGTCGACCTTCCGCGGTTCGGACAAGCGTGGTGGCGCCAATGGCGGCCGCCTGCGCCTGGCGCCGCAGAAAGACTGGCCGGCGAACCAGGGCACAGGCAAAGTGCTGGCGGCACTCGAGAAGATCCAGGCCGAGTTCAATGCCGGTGGCAAGAAAATCTCCCTGGCCGACCTGATCGTTCTGGCCGGTAGCGCCGCAGTGGAAAAGGCTGCCAAGGACGCCGGGCACAACGTCAGCGTGGCGTTCCGACCAGGGCGTACCGATGCCTCCCAGGCGCAGACCGACGTCGAGTCGTTCGCCGTGCTGGAGCCGCTGGCCGATGGTTTCCGCAACTTCACCAAGGCCCGCTACAGCGTCAAGGCCGAGAAGCTGCTACTGGACAAGGCCCAGTTGCTGACCCTGACCGCGCCGGAAATGACCGTGCTGATCGGCGGCCTGCGTGTGCTCGGAGCCAACCATGGCGGCAGCCAGCAGGGCGTGTTCACCGACAAGGTCGGTACCCTGAGCAACGACTTCTTCCGCAACCTGCTGGACATGGGCGTGGAGTGGAAGCCGACCTCGGCGGATAACGAAACCTTCGAAGGCCGCGACCGCAAGACCGGGCAGGTGAAGTGGGCCGCTAGCCGGGTTGACCTGGTGTTCGGCTCCCATGCCCAGTTGCGGGCGTTGAGCGAGGTATATGGCAGCGCTGATGGCGGTGACAAGTTCGTGCGCGACTTTGTGGCGGCCTGGCAAAAAGTGATGGAGCTTGACCGGTTTGATTTGAAGTAGCAGTGTTTTCGGGGCGCTCACCACAGGTACGGCACATGCAGGCTGTACCTGTGGCGGCGCCCAGATCCGCCTGGCCCTTCGTTGCTATTCCATCAGGATCACCGCGTTGGCGTACTTTTCCTGGTCCGGTGTAAAGGTGGTCAGCATGCCGGTGTAATTACAAGTCAGGGTCAACTCTGTACGTGTATTGATGAACAGATCTTCGCCGCGAAGGCCCTGCCATTGCGCCAGATACTTGAACGAACCGTACTTCATCGGTTTCTTCAATGCGCGATCATGACCACCTTTCCAACCTAGCACCGGGAGTGCGCCATCGACACAGTGGCGGGCAAGTTCTGGTTGGGTCAACGCCCGCTCACGGCCAATCTCCCAGCAGCGGATCAAGCCCTCGTCGGGCCCCTTCCAGGCTTCTTCCCAGGTGACAAAGGGGCGGATGGGCTGATGGATAGGGCGCTTGATGATCCCGGTGGTGCGATCCATGACTGAGATTGTCCGTAATGTTCAGTTGGTCTCGATGCTACTAATTGGCCATCATTGTGTCCAGTGCCTGCCCGATTCACCTCCGGGTTCAGTCAAGGCGCTGCTGCAACGCCTCTATGAACACCTCTTCGGCACGGCTGAAACGCTGGTCCCTGTTCCACAACAGGTGGATGTCCACATCGGCAATCCCGTCCTGCGGTGGCAGTTTCCACAGCAAACCGGCGTCCACATCCGGCGCCACGACATGCTCGGGCAGGCAACCGATGCCAAACCCGGCAATCACCAGCCGGCGCACTTCTTCAAGGCTGGGTGACGAGGCCACGATTCGCCCGGCAAACCCTTGCTGATCGCGAAAAATGGTCAGTGGAGACAGCATGCCGCCAATCTGGTCACTGGTGAAACTGACGAAATTTTCCCGCTGCAGGTCGCCTTCGGCTTGCCCAAAAAGGGCATGGTGCTTGCCACAGAAGAACGCATAGCGCTGGCGCAGGAACAGCCGTTGCTCCAGCCGTGGCTGCGCACGCCGGTTCAGGCTGAGGCCCGCGGTGGCGGTTTTTTCCTGCAGGGCAGCGACGATGTCGGAGCTGCGCATCACGTCGATCTCCAACTCCACCCGCGGGTGCTGGCGGTGGAAGTCGGCAAGGAAGTCGTCGAACTGTTCGTTGACGATGCGGCTGATCATCAGCAGGCGGACCTTGCCCACCAGTTCGTCCACCGGCTGCTCCAGCAAGCCGCCGATCTGCGACATCTGCCCATAGATCTCGCCGGCCAGCTGGAACAGCTGCTCGCCCATTTCCGTCAGCACGAAGCGCGGCCCGCGTCGGGCGATGAGCTGGCGACCGAGCTGTTCCTCCAGGCGCTTGAGCGCCTGGCTTACGGCTGGCTGGGTGAGGTGCAGGCGGGCGGCAGCGCGGCTGATGGACAGCTCCTGGCCGATGACCCGGAAGGTGCGCAGCAGGTTCCAGTCGAGGCGGTCGTTGAGCAGGCGGTCGGGCATGGCGGGGCTCGATAATAAGCAAGGCTAATAGTGCGAATAATAAATAGAAAATTGACTAATCATAGCCCCAGGCCGATAAATCGCAGGTATCGAGGCCTGCGGAGTCGGTGTTGGCTTCTTCGCGGGCTCGCCCGCTCCCACAGGTACTGCACAGCATTCAAAACTTGCGGTGATCCTGTGGGAGCGGGCAAGCCCGCGAAGAAGCCAACACCGATTCAACAAGCCAAGCGCCACCAGAGCGCCCCGTACCCCCGACAACTCCTGCCAGAACAACAAGCAAAGGAGCCCTCATGAAGCCCACCGCTTCCGCCCAGCCACGCCGTGCCGCCGCCGCCGCGTTCATCGGCACAATGATCGAGTGGTACGACTTCTACATCTACGCCACCGCCGCCGCCCTGGTGTTCGGCGCGCTGTTCTTCCCCTCCGACAGCAGCCTGTTCAGCACCATGGCAGCGTTCGGCACCTTCGCCGTCGGCTTCTTTGCCCGGCCGCTGGGTGGCATCGTCTTTGGCCACGTGGGCGACCGTATCGGCCGCAAGAAATCGCTGGTCATCACCTTGCTGATGATGGGCATCGTCACCGTGGGCATCGGCCTGCTGCCGACCTACGCGCAAATCGGCGCCACCGCGCCAGTACTGCTGATCCTGTTGCGCATCGTCCAGGGCATTGCGGTGGGCGGCGAGTGGGGCGGGGCGGTGCTGATGGCCGGCGAGCATGCACCCAAGGGCCGGCGCAACTTCTTCGCTTCGTTCGCCCAACTCGGCAGCCCGGCGGGCCTGATCCTGTCGCTGCTGGCCTTCGGCGCGGTCACCCGCCTGCCCGAGGAGGACCTGATGAGCTGGGGCTGGCGCGTGCCGTTCCTGGCCAGTGCACTGTTGCTACTGGTGGGCCTGGCGATTCGCCTGGGGGTGAATGAGTCGCCCGAGTTCATCGCCAGCCGCGAGCAGGCGGAAAAGGCCCGGCGCAAGGAGCAGGCTCCGGTATTCGAAGTGCTGCGCACGGCCTGGCGCCCGCTGTTGCTGTGCATCGGTGCCAATACTCTGGGCATTGCCGGGGTCTACTTCACCAACACTTTCATGATCAGCTACACCACCCAGCAGCTGCACCTGGAGCGTTCGCTTATCCTGGAGTGCCTGTTCTTCGTGGCGATCATCCAGTTCTGCGTGCAGCCGCTGGCCGCCTGGCTCTCGGAAAAGCTCGGTGCCACCCGCTTCCTGGCCCTGGTTGCATTGCTGGCCATGGCCTCGCCCTACCCGATGTTCGTGCTGGTCAGCTCCGGCAAAGGCCCGCTGATCGTGCTCGGTATCGCACTGGCCGCAGCCTGCATGGCTTCCTTCTACGCGGTGATCGCCGGCTACGTCAGCGGCATGTTCGACACCCGTGTGCGCTACACCGCCATTTCCCTGGCCTACCAGATCTGCGGTGCCATCGCGGGCGGCCTGACCCCGCTGATCGGTACCTGGCTGGCCCACTCTTTCACCGGCCAATGGTGGCCGATGGCAGTGTTCTACACCCTGATCGCAACCATTTCGCTGGTGTGCGTGCTCGCACTGGCGCGCCAGTACGCCCGCAGCCAACGCCTGGAACTGGCTTGATCGAACCGTTTTTTTTCTGGAGTACCCGCACATGTTGAAATGCAATGGCGAACGCTTGTGGGCGAGCCTGATGGCCATGGCCGAAATCGGCGCCACCGCCCGCGGCGGTAGCTGCCGCCTGGCGCTTAGCGACGAGGACAAGGCGGGCCGTGAGCTGTTCAGCCACTGGTGCCGCGAGGCCGGCCTGACGCTAACGGTGGATGCGATCGGCAACCTGTTCGCCCGCCGCGCCGGCAGCGACCCGGATGCGGCGCCGGTAATGATGGGCAGCCACCTCGACACCCAACCTGAGGGCGGCCGTTTCGATGGTGTTTATGGTGTGCTGGCGGGCCTTGAAGTGGTGCGCCGGCTCAATGACCTGAATATCCAGACGCGCAAACCGCTGGAAATCGCCGTATGGACCAACGAGGAGGGCGCGCGCTTCACCCCGGCCATGTTTGGATCGGCGGTGTTCACCGGTACCCTGGCACTGGACGAAGCGCTGGCTATTCGCGACACCGATGGCATCAGCGTCGCCGATGAACTGCAACGCACCGGTTACGCCGGCCAACGCCCGCTGGGCAGCCAAGTGGATGCCTATTTCGAAGCGCATATCGAGCAAGGCCCCATCCTTGAAGACAACGCCAAGGCCATTGGCGTAGTCAGCGGCGGGCAGGCCATTCGGTGGCTTGATGTGACTGTGGAAGGCATGGCTGCACACGCA
The DNA here is from genome assembly GCF_002113165.1 of Pseudomonas sp. B19(2017). Taxonomy (NCBI): domain Bacteria; kingdom Pseudomonadati; phylum Pseudomonadota; class Gammaproteobacteria; order Pseudomonadales; family Pseudomonadaceae; genus Pseudomonas; species Pseudomonas sp. B19(2017). The sequence goes on along the minus strand of NZ_NEJR01000005.1, from coordinate 36,687 downwards.
GGCACCACGCCGATGCTGCTGCGCAAGGATGCCCTGTACGGTGCGGCACGGATGGTCCAGGCGGTCGAGCAGTTGGCAACGGACTTTGCCCCTGAAGGCCTGACCACCGTGGGTGAACTGTCCATCGTCAAGTCCTCGCGCAACACCATTCCGGGGCTGTTGCAGTTCACCGTCGACTTGCGTCATCACCGGGATGAAGCCATCGAGGCGATGGAGCGCGACCTGACGTTGAAGCTGCAAGCCATCGCCAGTCAGCGCGGGTTGCAGGTGCGTATCGAGCGCCACTGGGTCAGCCCGGCCACGCCATTCGATGCCGATTGCGTAGCCGCCGTGCAGCAGGCGGTGGACGGCCTCGGCTATGCCCAACAGTCGATTGTCAGCGGTGCCGGCCACGACGCCATCCTGCTGGCCCGCTACTGCCCGACGGCGATGGTGTTCATCCCCTGCGTCGGCGGCCTGAGCCACAACGAAGCCGAAGATGTGCTGCCCGAGGATGCCCGCCAGGGCGTCGACGTACTGCTCAACGCCGTGCTGGCCCGCGCCGGCCAAGTCGAACAAGGAGAAGCCTGATGCGTTGCTACTTCCACCCCGAACAATTGCTGCACCACCCGCGCAGCTACTACTCGCGCGGCGCCATGCGCACCCCGCAGGAAGTCCCCGAGCGCGCCGTGCGCCTGTTGCAGGCGGCCAGGGATCTCGGCTTCGACATCCGCCAGCCTGTCGATGCCGGCCTGGCCCCGCTGAAGGCGGTGCACGGCGAGGCCTACCTGGCCTTCCTCGAAGAGGCTCATGCGCGCTGGAAGGAAGTGCCCGAGGACTGGGGTGACGAGGTCATGTCCAACATCTTCGTGCGCGAGCCCAACGCCCTGCGCGGCATCCTCGCCCAGGCCGGGCGCTACCTGGCCGATGGCAGCTGCCCTGTGGGCGAAAACACCTGGCGCTCGGCCTACTGGTCTGCGCAAAGTGCAGTGGCCGGTGCCAAGGCCATTCTTGACGGCGAGCCGGCGGCCTATGCCCTGTGCCGGCCGCCAGGCCACCATGCGCGCTTCGATGCAGCCGGTGGTTTCTGCTACCTCAACAACGCCGCAGTCGCTGCCCAGGCCTTGCGCAGCCGCTACAGCCGCGTGGTCATCCTCGATACCGACATGCACCACGGGCAGGGGATTCAGGAGATCTTCTACGATCGCCGGGACGTCCTGTACGTGTCGGTGCATGGCGACCCGACCAACTTCTACCCCGGTGTGGCCGGGTTTGCGGACGAGCGTGGTAGCGGTGCGGGGGAGGGGTACAACCTCAACTTGCCGATGGCGCATGGGGCTAGCGAAGCCGACTTCATGGGCCAGTTGGAGATCGCGCTGGCTGCGGTGAAGGACTTTGGTGCCGAGGTGCTGGTGTTGTCGCTGGGGTTCGATATCTACGAGCTGGACCCGCAGAGCAAGGTGGCAGTCACCACTGAAGGGTTTGCCGTGTTGGGCGAGCGGATTCGGGCGTTGCGCTTGCCGTGCCTTATAGTGCAGGAGGGGGGGTATCACCTGGAGAGCCTGGAGGCGAATGCGCGGGCGTTCTTTGCCGACGAGGTGGATTGGCGATAAGTAGTGTCGGGGCCGACAGGTGCTTGCCATGACAGTTTCAGCGCCTATGAGATCGAGCGCCGCGCGGGCGGCGCTCGATCTCACAGGCGCTGAAAGTGTTGTGGCGAACACCCCGCACCCGTTACACCCCACCCCGCCGCACATGCTTCACCAACACCTTCTCCAGCAACTCCCACATCGCCGGCTCCGTACTGAACGCCACATTGAACCGCATCCACCCGGTCGCCTTGGCGTCGACCATGAACAACTGCCCAGGCCCGAGCATGATGCCTTTCTCCAACGCATCATCCAGCAACGCCGCACTGTCCGGAATCGCGGGGTGCCGGGTCCAGATATACATCCCTTCATCCGACTCGATGAACAGCTCGAAGCCCAACCGATGCAGGTGTCGGCCAACTTCCTGGTGCGCCTCGGCCAAGCGCTGGCGCAGGCGCTTGAGGTGCTTGCGCCAGCGCCCGTCGATGATCGCGGCGTACACCACGCGCTCCATCACCTGCGAGGTGGTCAGGCCCGAGCGCATCTTCAGGTGCAGCAGCTTCTGCATCAGCTCGGGGTTGGCCAGCATGTAGCCGACCCGCACATTGGGCGAAATGCTCTTGGAGTAGCTGCCCACGTAAACCACCTGCTGCAGGTGATCGAGGCTGGCCAGGCACGGCTGTGGTTCGGCGACCATGTCGGCGTACAGGTTGTTCTCCACCAGGCGGAAGCCGTGCTGGCTGGCCAGTTGCAGCAAGCGGTGCAGCTGCGGTAGCGGCGTACGTGAGCAGGTCGGGCTGTGCAGGTGCGGTTGGGTGAAGAACGCAGTGGGGCGATGATGGCTGAGCAACTGCTCCAGCTGGTTCAGGTCGTAGCCGGCCGGTGTGCGCGGCACGCCGACCAGGGTTGCGCCCTGGGTACGCAGGATGCTCATCAGGTTCGGGTAGCCGGGGTCGTCCACCAGCACCACGTCGCCCGGGCGCACCAGCGTACGCGCGGCCAGGTCCAGGGCCTGGCTGGCGCCGTGAGTGAGCATCAGCTGCGCCGGATTGGCGACGATCGACAGCTCCTGCTGCAGGTTCTGCGCGGTCAGCGCGCGCAGCTCCGGCAGGCCCATGGGGTCGCCGTAGCCCGACAGCTCCAGCGGGCTGCCGGCCACCTGGCGCAGGCCGCGGCGCAGGCCGTCTTCGTACATCCAGTCGTTTGGCAGCCAGCCGCACCCCGGCTTGAACGGCAACTGGCGGATTTCGAAGATCTGCTGCAAGTACCATTCGGAGTTGAACGTTGGTCGACTGGTGTCGGCCTCGGCATTGTGCTGGTCCAGCAGTTCGCCAGCTGCCCGGTTGACGAAGAACCCTGCGTTGCCACGGCTTACCAGCAGGCCCTGGGCGACAAGGCGGTCGTAGGCCTCGACCACGGTGAAGGTGCTCACCGAATAGCTCGCGGCAAAGGCGCGGATCGAGGGGACCTTGGCGCCTGGCTTGAGGGTCTGGTTGTCGATCAGCTCGCGCAGCCCGTCGATGATCTGGTTCACCAGCGGGGTCGAGGAGTCTGGATGTAATTCGAACATTCGGGGCCTTCAGGGTGCGTATCGCCCGGCGTTTGCAAGGTGTATTGCAAGGGCGACCTGTACAGTGCAGTGCGAGTTTCATGCCACTGTGCATGGCTCTCTGCGTCGGACATTTTTACATTAGGTGTCAGATATCGCCACCTAAAGCATGTTCAGTTCGCCCCAGGCGCCGCCCTGGGGCGCGTCAGCAGGCCGCCATGGAAGGCCTGCGTGTGTTCGCTCACACCATCCTGCGCGCATTAGCACTGATGTACGTGAAACCGCCAGCCATCGGGGTTTCACAGTTTTCCTTGGATAAAAAGAAGCACGGGGTACACAACTGATGGACGCAACATCCACAACCACCACCGCGAAAAGCGGGCACGAGAGCAAGCTCAGTGCCTCGCTCAAGTCTCGCCACCTGACGATGATGTCGATCGCCGGGGTTATCGGCGGCGCCTTGTTCGTCGGCTCCGGCAGCGTGATTCACAGCGCCGGCCCAGCCGCTGTGCTGGCCTACCTGGCAGGCGGCATCCTGGTGGTACTGATCATGCGCATGCTGGGTGAAATGGCGACTTCCTCGCCAGACACCGGTTCGTTCTCCACCTACGCCGATCGCGCCATCGGCCGTTGGGCCGGTTTCACTATCGGCTGGCTGTACTGGTGGTACTGGGTCATTCTCATGGCCTGGGAAGCTTATGTGGCGGGCAAGATCCTGCATGGTTTCTTCCCCGATGTCAGCGTCAACGTGTTCGTGCTGGCCACGACCCTGTTGCTGATCACCGTCAACTTCTTCAACGTCAAGCACTACGGTGAGTTCGAGTTCTGGTTCGCCTTGATCAAGGTGATCGCGATCGTCTGCTTCCTGATTGTGTGTACCGCTGCCGTGCTGAATATCTGGCAGTTCGGTGAGGTGCGTGGCATCAGCCATCTCACCGCCGAAGGTTTCATGCCCAACGGCATCACCACCGTGATCGGTGCCTTGCTCGGGGTGATGTTCGCCTTCCTCGGCGCGGAAATCGTCACCATCGCCGCTTCCGAAGCCAAGGACCCGGCCGCGCAGATTGTCAAGGCGACCAACTCGGTGGTCTGGCGTGTGTGCCTGTTCTACGTCGGTTCGATCTTCCTGATCGTCTGCCTGGTCCCGTGGAACGATCCGCACCTGGGCGTTTCCGGTTATGGCGCCTACCGCCGCACCCTGGAGCTGCTGGGCGTGCCGTATGCCGAGCTGCTGATGAACTTCGTGGTGCTGACCTCGGTGAGCAGCTGCCTGATCTCCGGCCACTACACCGCTTCGCGCATGCTGTTCTCCCTGGCCCAGCGTGGCGACGCGCCGTCGTTCTTCAAGATCACCCGCGCCGGCACCGGTGTACCGGTATACGCGATCATGGGTTCGTGCGCCGTGGCCGTGGTGTGTGCGCTGATCAACTTCAGCGAGACCCTGCGCCCTAAAGACGTGCTGGAAACCCTGATGAACACCACCGGCATGATCGCCCTGCTGGTGTACCTGGTGATTGCCTTCTCGCAGCTGCGCATGCGTCGCAAGCTGATTGCCGAAGGCAAGGAAGTGCGCCTGAAGATGTGGCTGTTCCCATGGCTGACCTACCTGGTGATCGCCTTCATCGTGGCCGCCCTGGTGACCATGGCCTTCATGCCTGACTACCAGATCCTGGTGATCTCCACCGGTATCGCTGCGGCAATCGTGGTGGCGATGGGTGTGGTGCACCAGATCCGTTCTGGCAAGCAGCACTAAGCGTCACTCGCTTCTCGAAACGGCCGGCTCCCTCGGGGACCCGGCCGTTTCGCTTTGTTGGGCATGGTTTTTTTCCGCTGGCATGTGAAAGCGTTGGTTCATCCAGGGCGAGCCGAGCAGGGCGGCAGTGGCGATCAGGGCCAGGATGGCGAGGGCGATGAAAGTTTTCATGGAGGGGCGCATACATGGACGGACAGCAGGCATAGGTAGTCAGTTCCGGCCCTATCGCCGGCAAGCCAGCTCCCACAGGGACCGCACCGATCTCAAGCCATGCGCAGTACCTGTGGGAGCTGGCTTGCCGGCGATAGGGCCCTCAAAGCCGACAGATGGCATATGCTGAACACATTGCCCGCCCAAAGGAGCTTCACATGGCCTGGTCCGCCACCCAGTATTCCCAGTTCGAAGACGAACGCACCCGCGCCGTGCGCGACCTGCTCGCCGCAGTGCCGCCACGCCCTGTACGCCACGCCACCGACCTGGGCTGTGGCCCTGGCAATTCCACCGAGGTACTGCTGCAACGTTACCCGGATGCCCAGGTGACAGCCCTGGACAGTGACCCGGACATGATCGACAAGGCCCGCGAGCGCAAACGGCTGTGCATCCCCCGCGTACGCACGGCCATCGCTGACATTGCAGGCTGGTCCGCCCCAGAGCCACAGGACCTGATCCTGGCCAATGCCTCGCTGCAGTGGCTCCCCGACCACGCTTCGCTGTACCCGCACCTGGTGCGCCAGCTGAGCGAAGGTGCCAGCCTGGCCGTGCAGACCCCGGACAACCTCGACGAACCGGCCCACCGGCAACTGCGGGATATCGCCAACCAGGGCCCTTGGGCGGCGAAATTCGCCGATTTTCAATTGCCCCCACGGCACAACGCGGCGTTCTACTATGACCTGCTCACTCCGCTGTGCACGCGGGTGGATGTGTGGCGCACCACTTACCACCACCCGTTGGCCGGCGGCGCTGAAGCCGTAGTGGAATGGTTCAAAGGGTCGGCCCTGCGACCCTACCTGGCGCGGTTGGAGGGGCAGGAGCAGGCGGATTTCCTGCAGATGTACCTGCAGGCCATGCAGCGCGACTATCCACCGGCCAGCGATGGCAAGGTGCTGTTGCCGTTCCCGCGGCTGTTCGTGATCGCTACCCGCTAGGTCGCCGCCAGCACCAGGCCACGTAGGCGTAGATGCCGAGGTTGAGCAGCAGCACGAAAGTGCCCAGCAGCAGCTGGATGTGCGGAGTCAGCCCGTCGGGGTAGATCAGCGGCCAGATGTAATGCTCGACGAAGCCGCCCTGGTAGCCTGCGTCACCGGCCGCGATGCGCATGCGGTTTTCCCAGGTGGTCAGCGGGCAGCCCAGGTGCAGGCACTCCACCGCCAGGCCCCAGGCCAGCGCAGGCAGGTGCAGCAGCAGGGCAGGGCGCCAGCGCAGCACCAGCAGGCCGCCGAACAGCACCAGCAGGATGAACAGCAGGTGCAACAGGACCAGGCTGTCGGCGGCAAGGCGGTAGAGCATGGGTGTGTGCCGAGGGTTGAGGTCACCCCAGCATAGCCGGGTTGCCTGTACCGGCCTCTTCGCGGGCTTGCCCGCTCCCACAGGATCACCGCAGTTTTTGAATACTGTGCAGTACCTGTGGGAGCGGGCAAGCCCGCGAAGCGGCCGGAACAGGCTTACAACCCTTCCTCCACCATCTGCAGGAAGGTCGCCACCACCCGCCGCGTGCGCTGCTCGCTCAGGCACACCAGTGTCTCGGTCAGGTGCCGCTGGCAATCGACGATCGGCAAGGCACACACCCGTGCATCCGCACCAAACTCAGCCGCCGACACCACCCCCACGCCAATCCCCACCACCACCGCTTCCCGAGCCGCTTCCCGGCCTTCCACCTGGATCGCCGGGCGAATCCGCAGCCCGGCCCGTTGCATCTCTTCTTCCAGCGTCTGCCGCGTCACCGACCCGGGCTCGCGCAGCACCAACGGCGTATCGTCCAGGTCCGCCAGGCTTATGGCGCCACGGCTGGCCCACGGGTGCTGGTGGGAAACAAACGCCACCATCGGGTCGCGGCGCAGCGGCAGGCAGTGCAGCCGCTCATCGTCGACGTCCCGTCCCAGCAGCGCAAGGTCGGCCTGGTAGCTGAACAGCCGGGCCAGCGACTCGTCTGTGTTGCCAGTCTCGATCTTCACCTGGATACCCGGGTAGCGCTGGCAGAAACGGGCGATCTGCGGCAACACGTGCACCGGCGCATCCACTGCCAGGACCAGGCTGCCGGTGTGCAGTGCACGCGAATCCTGCAGCAGTTCATGGGCCTCGGCTTCGCAGGCGAACAGGCGCTGGCTGATGCCCAGCAGGCGCTCGCCGAGGTCGGTGAGCTGCACCGAGCGCTTGTTGCGGTGGAACAGCAACACGCCGAAGCGCTCCTCCAGTTTGCGCACCTGGTCCGACACCGCAGGCTGGGTCAGAAACAGCTTTTCCGCGGCGCGGGTGAAGCTGCCGTGCACCGCCACGGCATGAAAGGCTTTGAGTTGGGCGTGGGAAACCGACATGGCCACCTCAGTAACAAGCTGAGCTTATGTGTGAAATACGATAAATCGATTTTATTTATCTTAGCGCAACTGTTTCCATGCATGTCAGCCCGACGCTGGTACCACAAGTGCCGCCAGGGCCATGGCACCCACACGGCGCCATCTGACCCGATGACAGCCTCGTCATCGCTGTGCGTAACACAAGAACAAGACAGGCGTTTCTTCACATTCTGCCGGCACACTTGAGCAAGAGGTCAGACTTACATGAACCAATCCCTAGCCGCGTTCAAACGCTGGCGTATCCAGATTTTCGCCATTACCTGGCTGGCCTACGCCGCCTTCTACTTCACCCGCAAGGCCTTTTCGGTGGCCAAACTGGGCATCGCTGAAGACCCAGGTTTCATGCTCGACAAGGCCGCCATGGCCAACCTCGATGCCATCTACCTGGCTGCGTACGCCGTGGGCCAGTTCACCTGGGGCATGCTCGCCGATCGCTTCGGCCCGCGCGTGGTGGTGCTCGGCGGCCTGCTGATTTCTGCTGCCGCTGCGGTGGTGATGGGCAGTTACGCCACTTTCCCGATCTTCGCCACCTGCATGCTGGTGCAGGGCCTGGCGCAATCCACCGGCTGGGCCGGGTTGTGCAAGAACATTGGCAGCTTCTTCCCGGCGTCGCAGCGTGGGCGGGTGCTGGGGCTGTGGAGTTCCTGCTATGCCTTTGGCGGCCTGGTGGCCTCGCCGTTTGCCGGCTGGTGGGCCTATACCCTGGTCGGTACCTGGCACGCGGCGTTCTTCTCCAGTGCCGCGGTGGTGGCGCTGGTGGCCGTGCTGTTTTTCTTCCTGCAGCGCAACAAGCCTGAAGATGTCGGCCTGCCGGCGGTGGAGCCCGAGCCACAGAGCATGGCCCCGGCCGGCAACCTGTGCAGTGTGTGGGCGCCGCTGAAAGAGATCTTGCGCAATCGCACGGTGCTGACCCTGGGGCTGGCGTACTTCCTGTTGAAGCCGGCGCGCTACGCCATCCTGCTGTGGGGGCCGGTGATCGTCTTCGAGCAGATGCCCTCGGTGGGCAAGGTGGGTGCAGCGATCATCCCGACAGCCTTCGAACTGGCGGGGCTGCTCGGCCCGATCATCATCGGCCTGGCCTCCGACAAGCTGTTCGGCGCCCGGCGCATGCCGGCCTGTGTCATCAGCCTGGTGCTGCTGACCATGGCCTTGGCGGCATTCATGGCGGCCATGCACACCGGCAGCGTGATCCTGGTGGTGGCCCTGTTGTTCGTCATGGGCCTGACCCTGTACGGGCCGGACTCGATGATCAGTGGCGCCGCGGCCATCGACTTCGGCACCGCCAAGGCCGGCGCCACCGCAGCGGGCTTCGTCAACGGCTGCGGCTCGGTGGGGGCGGTGCTGGGCGGGTTGCTGCCAGGGTACTTCGATGGCGTCACGGTGTTCATCGTGTTCGCCGGCTGCGCGCTGTTCTCGGCGCTGGTGCTGCTGCCGCACTGGAACAGCCGCCCGGCCAGCGCTGCGCAAAGCAGCGACGTGGCACCGAATACCAGCATGGCAATCAAGCCACTGCGTACCTGAAAGGAAAGCGAGCGAATGAGACCCTTCTGGCTGCAACAGGCCCTGGATTCGGCGCATGAGGCAATGTGCCCGCCGCTGCAAGGCGATACCCGTTGCGATGTGTGCATCGTCGGTGGCGGCTATACCGGCCTGTGGACCGCACTGATGCTGAAGGAAGCGGTGCCGGCCCTGGATATCGTGCTGATCGAGGCCGATATCTGCGGTGCCGGTGCCAGTGGCCGCAATGGTGGCTGCGTGTTGTCCTGGTCGGCCAAGTACTTCACCCTCGAGCGGCTGTTCGGGGTGGCCGAGGCGGTGCGCCTGGTGCGCGAGTCGGAGCGCAGCATCGGTGAAATCGGTGCGTTCTGCACGGCCAATGGCATCGACTGCGACTACCGCCTGGACGGCACGCTGTACACCGCCACCAATACCGCCCAGGTCGGTACCACCGATGCGGTGGTGGCCGCGCTGGAGCGCAAGGGGATCAATTCGTTCAGCCGCCTGCCGCTGGAACAGGTGCAGCGCCTGGCCGGCTCGGCGCGGCACCTGGAAGGCTGGTTCTCGCCGGCCGCGGCCACCGTGCAGCCGGGCAAGCTGGTGCGTGGCCTGCGCCGGGTGGCCTTGCAGCGCGGGGTACGTATTTTCGAAGGCACCGCCATGACCGCCCTGGAACATGGCGCCCCGGTGCAGGTGCGCACGGCCAGCGGTACCGTGCGCGCCGACCGCGTGGTGCTGGGCCTCAACGCCTGGATGGCGCGGGCCTTTGCGCAGTTCGAGCGCAGCGTGGCGATTGTGTCCAGCGACATGGTGATTACCGAGCCTTGCCCCGAATTGCTGGGCCAGATCGGCCTGGACAGTGGCATCAGTGTGCTCGACTCGCGGATCTTCGTGCACTATTACCACAACACTTCCGATGGCCGACTGATGCTGGGCAAGGGCGGCAATACCTTTGCTTACGGCGGGCGCATGCTGCCGGTGTTCGACCAGCCGTCGCCATACCGGCCATTGTTGCGTGAAAGCCTTGGCGGGTTTTTCCCGGCGCTGGCCGAGGTGCCGCTGGCGGCCAGCTGGAACGGGCCGTCGGACCGCTCGGTAACCGGCTTGCCGTTTTTCGGCAAGCTGGACGGGCAGGGCAATGTGTTCTACGGCTTTGGCTATTCCGGCAGCGGTGTGGGGCCGTGCCACATGGGCGGGCAGATCCTGTCGTCGCTGGCACTGGGGCTGGACAACCCGTGGACCCGTTCGCCGCTGGTCAAGGGGCCGCTGGGGCTGTTCCCACCCGAGCCGATCCGCTACCTGGGCTCGCTGATGGTGCGCAATGCCATCCGCCGCAAGGAGCGGGCCGAGGACCAGGGTTTGCGTCCGCGCCGGCTGGATGTGCGCTTGGCGCGGTTTGCCGCGGCGGCAGGCAAGGCGGATAAAGGCTGATGAGATTTCTTGTCGAACAGCGGCCTCTGGGCGTATAAACTGCACCCTCTTTTGGCCGGTCGCTTCCTGAACCGGCCGCTGAAACAAGAGAGTCGACATGGGCGCACAGTGGAAAGCCAAACATAAAGAAGCCGCGGCCAACGCCAAAGGCAAGATCATGGGCAAGCTGTCCAAAGAGATCCAGATCGCAGCCAAGTCCGGCGCCGACCCGGACATGAACCCGCGCCTGCGCCTGGCCATCGAGCAGGCCAAGAAGGCCTCGATGACCCGCGAGACCCTGGAGCGCGCGATCCGCAAGGGCGCGGGCCTGGACGGCGATGCCGTGCAGTACTCGGCGGTAAGCTACGAAGGTTTCGCCCCGCACCAGGTACCGCTGATCGTCGAGTGCCTGACCGACAACGTCAACCGCACCGTCGCGCAAATCCGCGTGCTGTTCCGCAAGGGCCAGCTGGGTGCCAGCGGTTCGGTGGCCTGGGACTTCAACCACGTTGGCCTGATCGAAGCCACCTCGAACGGTGACGCTGATCCGGAAATGGCAGCCATCGAAGCCGGTGCCCAGGACTTCGAGGAAGGCGACGAAGAGGGTTCGACCCTGTTCATCACCGACACCACCGACCTCGACGCGGTGCAGAAAGCCTTGCCGGAGCATGGCTTCACCGTGACCTCGGCGAAGATCGGCTACACCCCGAAGAACCCGGTGAGCGCGGCCAGCCTGAGTGCCGAGGCACTGGCTGAGGTTGAAGCGTTCCTCGAGGCCATCGACGAGAACGATGATGTACAGAACGTTTATGTCGGTCTGACTGACTGATCTGCTTCTCTGGGGCCGCTTTGCGGCCCAATCGCCGGCAAGCCAGCTCCCACAGGTACAGCACAAGCCCCGATGGTTGTGGTGACCCTGTGGGGGCTGGCTTGCCGGCGATTGGGCCGGTCGATCCCCTGGAAGGGAGCCTGTATGAACCCCGCTTTCGCGTCCCTCAGCCTCGCCCACCTGCGCACCCTCGACTACCTGCTGCAGCTGAAGAACCTCAGCCATGCCGCCGAGCGCCTGGGCGTCAGCCAGTCCGCCCTCAGCCGCCAGCTGGCCCACCTGCGCGAAGCCTTCGACGACCCGTTGCTGGTGCGCCAAGGCCGTGGCTACGTACTTAGCGAACACGCCGAAGCCCTGGTCGAACCGCTAAGGCAAGTGCTCGAAGAATTGCACGCCCTGCGTCAGCCCGCGGTGTTCGACCCGGCGCGCTGTGAGCGGCGCTTCTGCCTGGCAGCCTCAGACTATGTGGCCGAGCACATGCTGCCGCTGCTGGTCGCTGCACTGGAGCACGAAGCACCCGGCGTATCGCTGGAATACCGCACCTGGCAGGCCGGCCAGTATGCTTTGCTGGCCAGCGGCGAGATCGACCTGGCCACCACTTTGTTCGACGAGTCGCCACCCAACCTCCACGGGCGCCTGTTGGGCGAAGACCGCGCGGTGTGCCTGATGCGCCACGACCACCCGCTGGCCGCCCACGACACGCTCAGTCAGGCCGACTACCTGGCGCACAAGCATGTGCGTATTTCCGGCGGTGGCGACAAGGACAGCTTCATCGACCGCCACCTGCGCGCCCAGGGCCTGCAGCGGCGGGTCAGCCTGGAAGTGCCGTTCTTCTCCGCCACCGTGCAGGTGATCGCCAACAGCCAGGCGCTGGCTACCGTCCCCGAGCATATCGCCCGGCAGCTGTGCCGCCTGCATGACCTGGCCTGGCGGCCGCTGGGTTTCATCGAGCACAGCCAGCGCTACTGGGTGGTGTGGCACCAGCGCCTACAGGCCTCGGCCGAGCACCGCTGGTTGCGCAACCGGGTGTTCGAGTTGTGGCGCCGGTCGCAGTTCGGCGTGCAGGGCGGGCATGCGGGTCTGCCATAGCAGGTATGCGCAAGGCGGGGTTATTCGCCTGCGGATAGGTGCCTAGACTGGGGGCATTGTGTTGCCTGTGCTGGCCTCTTCGCGGGTAAACCCGCTCCTACAAATGATGCAGTACCTGTGGGAGCGGGCGTGCCCGCGAAGAGGCCGGTACAGGCAGAAGATAACCCACAGGAGACCCCAGGTGACCCCCGAACAATTCCGCCAGTACGGCCACCAACTGATCGACCTGATCGCCGACTACCGCCAATCCGTCGGCGAGCGCCCGGTCATGGCGCAAGTCGAACCCGGCTACCTCAAGGCCGCCTTACCCGCTCAAGCCCCCCGGCAAGGCGAGCCTTTCGAAGCGATCCTCGACGACGTCAACCAGTTGGTCATGCCGGGCCTGTCCCATTGGCAGCATCCGGACTTCTACGGTTACTTCCCTTCCAACGGCACCCTCTCGTCGGTCCTCGGTGATTTCCTCAGCACCGGCCTGGGCGTGCTGGGCCTGTCGTGGCAGTCCAGCCCGGCCCTGAGCGAGCTGGAGGAAACCACCCTTGACTGGCTGCGTCAGTTGCTCGGGCTGTCTGGCCAATGGAGCGGGGTGATCCAGGACACCGCATCCACCAGCACGTTGGTAGCGCTGATTTGCGCGCGGGAACGCGCCAGCGGCTATGCACTGGTGCGCGGCGGCCTGCAAGCCCAGGCCAGGCCGCTGATCGTCTATGTCAGCGCCCATGCCCACAGCTCGGTGGACAAAGCCGCACTGCTGGCCGGTTTTGGTCGCGACAACATCCGCCTGATCCCGACCGACGAACGCTACGCCCTGCGCCCGGAAGCACTGCAGGCGGCGATCGAGCAGGACCTGGCCGCTGGCAACCAGCCTTGCGCGGTGGTCGCGACCACCGGCACCACCGCCACCACTGCGCTCGACCCGCTGCGCCCGATCGGCGAGATCGCCCAGGCCCATGGGTTGTGGCTGCATGTGGACTCGGCCATGGCCGGCTCGGCGATGATCCTGCCGGAATGCCGCTGGATGTGGGACGGCATAGAACTGGCCGATTCGCTGGTGGTCAACGCGCACAAGTGGCTGGGCGTGGCTTTCGATTGCTCGATCTACTACGTGCGCGACCCGCAGCACCTGATCCGGGTGATGAGCACCAACCCCAGCTACCTGCAGTCGGCGGTGGATGGCGAGGTGAAGAACCTGCGTGACTGGGGGATTCCGCTGGGCCGCCGGTTCCGGGCGTTGAAGCTGTGGTTCATGCTGCGCAGCGAAGGGGTGGAGGCGTTGCAGGCACGGCTGCGGCGAGACCTGGACAATGCCCAATGGTTGGCCGGACAGGTGGCGGCCGCTGAGGGGTGGGAGGTGCTGGCGCCGGTGCAGTTGCAGACCCTTTGCATTCGCCATCGACCGGCGGGGCTGGAAGGGGAGGCGCTGGATGCGCATACCAAGGGCTGGGCCGAGCGGCTGAATGCGTCCGGGGATGCCTATGTGACGCCAGCTACGCTGGACGGGCGGTGGATGGTGCGGGTGTCGATTGGCGCGTTGTCGACCGAGCGGGAGCATGTCGAACAGCTTTGGGCGCGCCTGCAGGAAGTGGTCAAGGGCTGAAACTGCCGGGGCCGCGCTGCGGCCCATTCGCGGGCAAGCCCGCTCCCACAGGGACTGCATCGGCCTAAGGCTTGATGCGACCCTGTGGGAGCGGGCTTGCCCGCGAATGGGCTGCAGAGCAGCCCCCTGCAATCGATCAGTGGCTCACTGCCTGAAAGCTCCCTTTACGGCTAGCGTCATACGCAGTTTTGTCCATCGGTTTGGCATTAGGGTTGCCCAGGTCTTCCATCGTCAGGCGATGGGTTTCCGGGGCAATGTACGCCGCCAGGGCGCACACGCAAGTAATGAAGAACGCCAACCCACCGACCACCAGCGGAATGTTGTCCGAACCGGGTGGGGCAACCAGGGCGAACAGCGCCGGCAGCATGGCGGTCAGCATGGTGCCGATGTTCTGTGCGATGGCCATGGCGGAAACGCGATAACGGGTGTGGAACAGCTCTGGGTAGAAGCTTGGGAACACCGCGTTGTAGCCCTGGTACACCATGCCCCACATCACGATCGACGAGGCGAACGCCAGCGGTACGTTCTGGATGCTGATCGCGTACAGGTAGACGAAGGCCAGCAGGCCCGAGCCCAGGCAGCCGGTGATCATGGTCGGGCGACGGCCGATCTTGTCGGACAGGTTGCCGACAAACGGGATCACCAGCACCGCGACGATGTTGCCGACTACCGGAATCCACAGGTACACGCTCTTGTCGAAGCCGATGCCATAGGCTGGCTGTACCGCGTAGGCCGCACCGAAGATGGTGGCCACCACCGGGATCACGTTCATCAGGGCCATGAACATCACCAGCACCATGTGCTTCCAGCTGTGGCGGAAGGCTTCGCTGATCGGCGACTTGGCGACCTTGTCCTGCTTCTCTTCCTTCACGAATGCCGGGGTTTCGTGCACTTCCTTGCGGATGATGAAGCCGGCAATCAGCACGAAGGCGCTCATCAGGAACGGAATGCGCCAGCCCCAGTCGTTGAAGGCTTCGCTGGGCATGAAGTAGGCCAGTGGCAGGAACACGGCCGCCGCCAGCACCTGGCCAGCCTGCACGCCTTGCAGCGTGAAGCTGGCGTAGTAGCCCCGTCGGCCGAACGGCGCGTGCTCCATGATCATCGAGCTGGCACCGGAAATTTCCCCGGCCACGGCAAAGCCCTGGACCAGGCGCAGCAGCACCAGCAGGGCCGGGGCGAGCAGGCCAATGTCATGGTAGGTAGGCAGCAGGCCAACGGCCATGGTCGACAGGCCCATCAGGAACATGCACAGCAGCAGTACGTTCTTGCGGCCGCGGGTGTCACCCCAGTGGCCCAGCACGAAGGCGCCGACCGGGCGCGCCAGGTAACCCACGCCGTAGGTGGCCAGCGAGGCAATGATGGCCATTTTCGGGTCGGTGTTGGGGAAGAAGATCTGCGGGAAAATCAGCGCAGCGGCCTGGGCGTAGATGAAGAAGTCGTAGTACTCGAGTGCCGAGCCTATCCATCCACTGGCGGTCGCTTTCTTGGCTTGAGAGCTGGAGTGAGCCATCGTTGTCTCCGTTGTTATTGTTGTTTGCACAGGTTCCGCCGGAGATTCACCAAGGCAGGAGGCGAGGGTCGGTATGCCTGTGTCTGTGGTTCATGTTGACCACGGGCCAGTGGGCTGGCAATTCGCTAAAACGGGTTTCGTGCGATAATCGAACGCAAAACTAACCATTCCGTACAAAGAGATTGAAGCCACGACTTTACCTGCGAATAATCGATCGTGCCAAGAACTGTGGCTCTGATTTCCAGGCCTGGCCTCTGTAATCCTCCAACAACAAGGAACTCCCGCCATGCAGCGTTCGATCGCTACCGTGTCCTTGAGCGGCACCCTGCCGGAAAAGCTCGAAGCCATCGCCGCCGCCGGTTTTGACGGCGTCGAGATCTTCGAAAACGACCTGCTCTACTACGCTGGCAGCCCTCGCCAGGTGCGGCAGATGTGCGCCGACCTGGGTATTGCCATAACCCTGTTCCAGCCGTTCCGCGATTTCGAGGGTTGCCGCCGCGACCGCCTGCAGAAGAACCTCGACCGCGCCGAGCGCAAGTTCGACCTGATGCAGGAACTGGGCACCGACCTGGTGCTGGTGTGCAGTAACGTCCAGGCCGATGCCCTGGGCGAAGAACAGCTATTGGTCGACGACCTGCGCCTGCTGGCCGAGCACGCCGGCAAACGCGGCCTGCGCATTGGCTACGAAGCGCTGGCCTGGGGCCGCCACGTCAACACCTACCAGCAAGTCTGGAACCTGGTGCGCCAGGCCGACCACCCGGCCCTCGGGGTGATCCTCGACAGCTTCCACACCTTGTCGCTCAAGGGCGACCCGAGCGCGATCCGCGACATCCCCGGCGACAAGATCTTCTTCGTGCAAATGGCCGATGCGCCGATCCTGGCCATGGATGTGCTGGAGTGGAGCCGCCACTTCCGTTGCTTCCCGGGGCAGGGCGAGATGGACATGGCCGGTTTTCTGGCGCCAATCCTCGCCACCGGCTACCGCGGGCCGCTGTCGCTGGAAATCTTCAACGATGGCTTCCGCGCCGCACCGCCCCGGCAGAATGCCGCTGACGGCCTGCGTTCGCTGCTGTACCTCGAAGAGCAGACTCACCTGCGCCTGGAACAGGAAGGCACGCCGATCGAACCCGGAGTGCTGTTCACCCCACCGGCGGCCAGTGCCTATGACGGGGTGGAGTTCCTTGAATTCGCGGTCGACGAAGCCGTCGGCGCGCGCCTGGCCAGCTGGCTGAAGCGCCTGGGCTTTGCCGAAGCCGGCAAGCACCGCAGCAAAGAGGTGCAGTTGTTGCGCCAGGGCGATATCAACATTGTGCTGAACGCCGAACCCTATTCCTTCGGCCACAACTTCTTCGAGGCCCACGGGCCGTCGCTGTGCGCCACCGCGCTGCGGGTCAAGGACCAGCAAGCCGCCCTGAAGCGTGCCACCGCCTACCGTGGCCAGCCGTTCCGTGGCCTGGTCGGGCCTAACGAGTGCGAAGTGCCGGCGGTACGTGCGCCGGATGGCAGCCTGCTGTACCTGGTGGAGCAGGGCACTGCTGGCCAGACCCTGTACGACACAGACTTCAGCCTGGACAAGAGCGCCATGGCCACTGGCGGGCTGCGCCGTATCGACCACATGGCCCTGGCGCTGCCGGCCGAGTCGCTGGACAGCTGGGTCTTGTTCTACAAGAGCCTGTTCGATTTCGCTGCCGACGACGAGGTGGTGCTGCCGGATCCTTACGGCCTGGTCAAGAGCCGCGCCCTGCGTAGCCAGTGCGGCACCTTGCGCCTGCCGCTGAACATCTCGGAAAACCGCAACACCGCCATCGCCCATGCATTGTCCAGCTACCGCGGGTCGGGGGTGCACCACATTGCCTTCGATTGCGACGACATCTTCCGCGAAGTGGCACGGGCCAAACTGGCTGGGGTACCGCTGCTGGAGATCCCGCTGAACTACTACGACGACCTGGCGGCGCGTTTCGATTTTGACGACGAGTTCCTCAGCGAACTGGCTTACTACAACGTGCTGTACGACCGCGACGCCCAGGGTGGCGAGTTGTTCCACGTGTACACTGAGCCGTTCGAAGAGCGTTTCTTCTTCGAGATCATCCAGCGCAAGGGCGGGTATGCCGGTTACGGTGCGGCCAACGTCGCAGTGCGTCTGGCGGCGATGGCCAAGGCCCGCAGCGGGGCGGTGCGCAAGCCGGTCCTGTAATCGCTTGCCTGTACCGGCCTCATCGCCGGCAAGCCGGCTCCCACAGGTACTACACAGGCCTATCGAACCGCAGTGATCCTGTGGGAGCTGGCTTGCCGGCGATGAGGCCGGTAAAGTCACAGCACTTCAGCGCCCCCCTCAGCCACCAGCAGCAGCGACTGCGGCAGCGCACTCTGCGGGTGCTGTGGTTCCTGCAAACTCACCAACCGCAACCCCGCCATGTCCAGCGCATTCAGCCAGCTGGCCAGGGTGCGGAAGTACCACGGCATCACCTGCCAATCCCCGGCGAACCCGGCAAACGACTCTTCCCGCCAGCCATCCTGGTAATCGCCATCCGCCACGCTCCATGGGTGCAGGGTCTGGATCACCAGCGCACCGCCGGGCGCCAGCAACGCATTCATCGCTGCCAGCAGCGGGATGATGTCCTGCTGCAACAGGGCGAAGTTGGCACAGATAAGGTCATAGTCCTTGCCAACATAGGCCTGGGCCGCGGCCAGCTGTGCATAGCTGGCCAGGTGCACCTCGGCGGAACCTGCAGCGCGCGCGGCATCCACCAGCGCCCGGTCACCGTCCACACCTACCGCCTCGACACCCCGGTCGCCCAGCGCGCGCAGCAGCCAACCTTCACCACAGCCCAGGTCGAGCACCCGTTCGGGCTGGCGGCCCAGGATGGCCAGCAGGATGGCCTGGTCGGTGACCTGGCGACGGCTCTCGATACTGCCGCTGCGCACCGCATCGATCCAGGCCTGGGCGTTGTGCTGCCAGCTGACGAGCAAGGCGTCTTCAGGGTTGTGCATGGTCATCTCCGTTGTGCTCGATTCCGCCTGCGGCCGCCAGAGCGCTCAGCCGGTTGCAGTGCGCTGTCGCTTGATCCGGTACATATCGCCATCGGCATGGCGCAGCAGCATGTCGGCATCGTTGCCGTCCTCGGGGAACCGGGCCACGCCAATGCTGCAGGACGGCGCTCCGATACCGGCAAACTCGGCACCGAGTGGTTCGGCCATGGCTGCCAGGATGCGTGCCACCTGCTCGGCAATGGCCTCTGGCGAGGCGTAGTCGGTCAACAGCACGGTGAACTCGTCACCGCCCATCCGCGCCACCGTATCGGTCGCCCCTACGCAGCCTTCCAGGCGCCGCGCCAGGATGCACAGCACCCGGTCACCCACGCTGTGGCCGTGGTTGTCGTTGATATCCTTGAAGTCATTGATATCGATGAACAGCAACGCCAGCGGGTGGTTGTGATGGCGGGCCGCGGCGAGAGCAGTATCCAGCCGCTCGTTGAACATGGCCCGGTTGGCCAGGCGGGTGAGGGGGTCATGGTGGGCCAGGAAGCGCAGTTCTTCCTCGGCCTGGCGTTGGGCGGTGATATCCCGCGCCACACCGATGCGGGCATCGGCCTCGTCGGACCAGCAGGCCGCCCACAGGATATGCACGATACCGCCATCCTTGCGGATATAGCGGTTGCGGAAGTCGTAATGGGGATGGCCGCTCATCACCCGGACGATCGACGCGCGGGTGATCGCCAGGTCGTCAGGGTGCATATAGTCGGTGATCGGGGTGCCGATCAGTTCGCAGGCCTGGTAACCGAGCAGCGCCTCGCAGGCATCGCTGACGAAAACGATCTGGTTGTCCCTGTCGACCACGAACACCGTGTCCAGCATCAGGTGGATCAGCCTGGGGTATAACGCTTGCAGGTCTACGGGCATGGGGCAGGGCGTCCGCGTCGGGGTCACCGATCATAGCCTGAAATGGAACAAAATGCGGTAGCGCCGCTGTGGGAGCGGGCATGCCCGCTCCCACAGGGCCGCCGATAGTCAGTTGCTTACTACCAGTTCCGGCCCGAGGTAATCGTTGATCTGCTCGATATCATCATCCCCCAGGCTACCCACCGATGACGCCAGGCGCAGCCGCGACATCAGATAGTTCAACTTCGCCTCGAACAGGTCGTGGCGGGCGTCATACAGCAATTCTTCGGCATTGAGCACATCCGAGTTGGTGCTGGTGCCGCCTTCCTTGAAGCCCTTGCGGGCCGAAAGCAGCGAGCGCTCGTTGGAGGCCACGGCCTTTTCCAGCGCCTGTATGCGCAGCGCGCCACTCTGTACGCCGCGGTACTCGCGAGTGGTACCGGAAATCACTTCCTGGCGTGTGGCGTCCAGTTCATCCAGGGCCTTGGAACTGTTGGCGCTGGCCTGGCGGGTGAGGGCGCTGGTGCTGCCACCGCTGTACAGCGGAATGTTCAGCTCAAGCCCGATCGAGCTGTAGTGGTTGCGCTGGTTCAGTTCGGAAATCGACTGGCTGCTGCCAGCGGTATAACCCGCCACGAAATCCAGGGTCGGCCAGTGCCCGGCGCGGGCGCGGTTGACTTCTTCTTCGGCCAGCTCGTAGCTGTGCCGGCGCGCATGAATCAACGGGCTGTCGGCCTGGGCCTTGACCAGCCAGTCCTGCAGGTTGCCCGGTATCAGCGGCGGGGTGTTGAAGCCTGGCTGCAAGGTGGTCAGCGACTGCGGGGTTTCACCGATGTATTCCTCCAGCTTGCGGCGGGCGTTGACCAGGTTGTCCTCGGCTTCGATCAGGTCGGCTTCGGCCAGGTCGCGGCGGGCCACCGACTCGTCGACGTCGGTGATGGTGCCGGCACCCAGCTCCTTGCGCCGTTTCGCCGACGCCAGCTGCTCTTCGAAGGCATTCAGCTTGGCCTCGGCCAGGGTGATGGTTTCGCTGGCCAGCAGCACGTCGAAGTAGGCGTCGGCCAGGCGCACCGCAGCATCCTGGCTCTTGGCGTCGAACACCGCCACGCTGTAGTCGGCACGTTGCTGGCCCTGGCGGTATTCGGCCATCTTCTGCTTGTTGAACAGCGGTTGGCGCAAACGCACGTTGGCGCCCTTGGAATCATAATCCAGGTCGCTGTCGCGGCCATTCTGCCGTTGGCTGCCATTGACCTTGTTGAAGTAGCCCGCCGCGTTGATCTGCGGCAGCAGGCCGGCCTGGCCGATGGCGCGGTTCTCGCTGCCGGCTTCTTTTTCATGCACCGCGGCGCGGTAGATCGGGCCTTGGTACTGCAGCAGGTCCCAGGCTTGCTTCAGGTCCATGGCACTGGCCTGTGCGGACAACCCCAACAGGCACAACATCAGGCACGGGCGATTCATGTCATTGCTCCTTGAACGAGGCGTCCACGCGTTCGAGCATCGGCTTGAGCAGGTAGCTGAGCAGGTTGCGCTCGCCGGTCTTGATGGTGACGGTGGCCGGCATGCCGGGGCGGATATGGTTGCTGCCCAGTAGCGCCATGCCGTCCTGCGTCACTTCCACCTGGGCCAGGTAATACGGCTGCTTGCTTTCTTCATCCATCAGGCGGTCGGCGGAGATGGTCTTGACCCGCCCCGGGATATTCGGCGTCTTCGCATGGTTGAAGGCCGGGAAGGCGAGGTCCACGTTCAGGCCGGGGACCATCTTGTCGATGGCCTGTACCGGGATCATCGCGTCCACCTGCAACGGCTGGTCCAGCGGCACCACCTCCATGATCCTGGCCCCGGGCTGGATGATGCCGCCGACCGTGGCGATGCTCAGGGCCTGGACCATGCCGTCGATCGGCGAGCGGATTACCGTGTGGGTCACTTCGTAGTCCAGCGCGCGCAGGCGATCGGCCAGGGTTGTGTTCTCCTTGGCAGTATCGGTCAGCTGCGACTCCACTTCCTTGAGGTAGTCGTGCTGACGTTGCAGCATGCGCAGCTTGATCTCGGTGGCCTGGCTGCGCGTGCGGGCAATGTTGTTGAGGTTCTCGGCCTGGCCGGCGGACAGGTCGGCATTGTTGCGCTCCAGCTCCAGCAGGCGGTTGCGTGGCACATAGCCTTCGGCGGCCAGCACGCGGGTGCCTTGCAGTTCCTGGCTGAGGAAGCCGATCTGCGAAGCGCGGGCGCCGTACACCTGCTGCAGGCCCTTGAGCTGCACCGCCGTGGCGGCGAGGTTTTCCTCGAGAATGCTCAGTTCACCGGCAAGGCCCGCACGGCGGGTATCCAGCAGGCGCTGTTGCAGGTCCATGGCTGCCAGCAGGCGCGGGTCGTTGCCGTAGTGCTTAAGCAGGGCAGGGTCGAAGGTGACCGTGTCGCGGCCATCGCGTTCGGCTTCCAGGCGGTTTTCCACGGTCTTGCTGACGATGTACTGGGCACTGACCGCACCCTGTTCGGCTACCGCCCGCAGGGCGTCGAGGCGTACCACCTCCTGGCCTTTTTTCACCACATCGCCTTCGCGCACCAGGATCGCCTCGACCGTGCCGCCGGTCAGGTGCTGCACCGCCTTGCGGTTGCTGGTGACCTTGACCGTGCCGGTGGCGACTACCCCGGCATCCAGCGGCGCCAGGCACGACCACAGCAGGAAACCGCCAAAGCCGGCGATGACCATCCAGACACCCCAGCGTGCCGGCCGGCGCATGTCCAGGTCGATGCCGTCGAGGGCGTCGGCGGGAATCAATTCGGTGTGTTGGGTCATCTGCATGATCGGTCACTCCCGTACTTTTACCGAAGCCAGCGGCGCCGCGGTCGCTGTCGGGATCACGCTGGCCTTGCGCAGCGCCGCGAACACTTCGTCGCGGCTGCCGAGCATGTGCACGGCGCCGTCACGCAGCATCAGCACCTTGTCGACCGCACAAAGCACATTTGGCCGGTGGGAAATCAGGATTACCGTGGCCCCGCGCGCCTTGAGTTCGGCCAGTGCATCGACCAGAGCCTTTTCGCCAACGTCATCGAGGTTGGCGTTGGGCTCGTCCAGCACCACCAGGTTCGGCTCGCCATACAGCGCACGGGCCAGGGCGATGCGTTGCTTCTGGCCACCGGACAGCGGGCTGCCGTCGGCTGCCAGACGGGTGTCATAGCCCTGCGGGAAGCGCAGGATCATGTCGTGCACGCCGCTGCTGCGGGCAGCGCGGATCACCGCTTCGCTGTCCACTTCGGCAAAGCGTGCGATGTTTTCGGCGATGGTGCCCTCGAACAACTCCACATCCTGCGGCAGGTAGCCGATCCACGGGCCAAGTTCGGCCTTGTTCCAGGTGAAGATGTCGGCGCCGTCCAGGCGCACCTTGCCGGCCTGGGTCGGCCACACGCCTACCAGCAGGCGGGCGAGGGTGGATTTGCCCGAAGCCGACGGGCCGATGATGCCCAGGCTTTCACCCGGGACCAGGCTGAAGCTGACCCCGCGCACGATGCTGTTGCTGGTGCCGGGAGCACCGGCGACCACGTTTTCCACGGCCAGCATGCCCATTGGCCGTTGCAGCGACATGCTCGGTGGCCGCTGCGGGTAGTCGTGCAGCAGATCGTTGAGCCGGCCCCAGGCCGACCTGCAGCCGAGCAGTTGCTTCCACGAAGCGATCACCTGCTCCACCGGGCCCAGGGCGCGGCCGGTGAGGATCGAGCAGGCGATCATCATGCCGGGGGTGATCTTGCCTTCGATTGCCAGCAGCGCCCCTGCGCCGAGAATCACCGACTGCAAGGTGATACGCACGAAGCGCCCGGTGCTGCTGATCAGCGCGGCGCGGTCGGAGGCCAGGGTCTGCATCTGCAGGATGCGCAGGTGGCCCTGGTACCAGCGCTTGCCGATCGCCGGCAGCATGCCCATGGCCTCGATCACTTCGGCGTTGCGCAGGTTGTTGTTGGCATAGCTCGCCGACGACAGGGCTGCCTGGTTGGCTTCGGCCAAGGGTTTCTGCGTGGCTTTCTCGGTGAGGTAGGCCAGGGCCACCAGGATCAGCGAACCGATCAGCGTGACCAGCCCCAGCAACGGGTGGATCAGGTAGGCAACCAGCAGGTAGATCGGCGTCCAGGGCGCATCGAAGAAGGCGAACAGGGCGTTGCCGGTGAGAAACTGCCGGACCTGCGCCAGGTCCTGCAGGGCCTGGGCCGGGTTGCCGCCAGCGCGGCTCAGGTTGCGCTCGAAGGCGGCACTGAAGATGCGGCGGTTAAGGTCCATGTCGATGAAGTTGCCAACCCGGATCAGCACGCGGGTGCGGATCATTTCCAAGGCCGACATCAACAGGAACAAGCCGATGACCAACAGTGTGAGCATGGTCAGGGTGGTGACGTTGCGGCTGACCAGGGCGCGGTCGTACACCTGCAACATATAAATAGATGGCGTCAACATCATGACGTTTATCACGCCGCTGAACGCGGCCAAGGCAAAAAAGCTGCGGCGCAGGCGAAACAACACATCGACCAGCTCGGAACGCGTGCGTGGTGGCTTGTGCATCGGGGCCTCCCTTTATCGCAAATCGGGGAAGCTCTTGCGGCGCCCCGTACAGCGGTAGTCGTGGCTTCTGGTTGGCTCGCAGGCGGATCGCTCTTGTGGCGAATGGTCCAAAACGCTGCGCTGCTCCCACATGCTGGAGCGTAGGTTGCAGCGACATGGACGGTAATATCGTTTCGCTCTATTGCGTCTTTGAAGTTTTCATAAGTGTCAATAAAACAGCTATTTGCATCGCATTATCATCGGAGGCGGTTTTTTCGACGAAATATTGACAAGCTTTTAACCTACGACTTTAGTCTGAAGTATTCGGGCCCTGTGCGAGCTGGGGTCGATGCATGTGCGTTACAGCTGTATCGCATGCTTAACAAGGCCCCCAGGCAGTGGGTGCCGGCTTGCGATGGAACACAGAACCATATCTGCGCACGTCAACACTGACTGGGCGCGGGAAGGACCCTGTTGCCCCGTGTCATCTCCCGACAGATCGAGGGCAATTTGAAATGGCCAATTTCAGCAAGTCGGACCTTGAATTCATCCTCCAACAGATTTTCATTGCCGAAGCGCACGCCGATGGTGCCAGCCTGATCGACCTGCTGCCCAACAGCCAGGTACCGTTCGGCCTGCGTACCGTAGATGGCAGCTACAACAACCTGGTGACCGGGCAAAGTGAATTCGGTGCCGCCGACAACTCGTTCCTGCGGTTGCTCAGCCCCTCTTTCAGCGGCGATTATGCGGGCACCGGCACGGTCACCGATTCGCAACCGCGCACCATCAGCAACCTGATCGTCGACCAGACGGCGAACAACCCGGCTGCGGTGGAGGCCAATGGCGGCGCTGCCCCGGTGATCAGCCCCGGTATCGACGGGGTGTTCGGCACTGCTGACGACACCGAAGTGTTCTTCATCCCCAACGTGTCGCCCGACGTCGGCCTGACCGCCGGCTTCAACGCCTGGATGACTTTCTTCGGCCAGTTCTTCGACCACGGCCTGGACCTGGTCACCAAGAGCAGCACCGACATCGTGTTCATCCCGCTGCAGCCGGACGACCCGCTGTTCGACCCCAACAGCCCGACCAACTTCATGGTGCTGCCGCGCGCCGTGCGTACCGCTGGCGCCGATGGCGTGGTGGGCACCGCCGACGATGGCCAGAGCAACACCACTTCGCCGTTCGTCGACCAGAGCCAGACCTACAGCTCGCATCCTTCGCACCAGGTGTTCCTGCGCGAATACACGCTCAACGCCGCGGGTGACCCGGTAGCCACCGGGCGGCTGATCACCAACCGCGACCTGGGCCCCGATGGCCGCTTCGGCACCGCCGACGATGGCAATGGCGAAAGCGGTGGCATGGCCACCTGGGCCGTGGTCAAGGCCCAGGCCCGCGACCTGCTCGGTATCAACCTGACCGACGCCGACGTACACAGCGTGCCGCTGCTGGCCACCGACCCCTACGGCAACTTCGTGCGCGGGCCCAACGGCATGCCGCAGGTGGTGATGCGCGTGAGCAATGGTGCCGACGGCATCGCCGGTACCGCCGACGACGTCACCACGCTGGTCGAAGGCAACCGCGATGCGCCGATCAGCCTGGCCAATGCCGTCAGCACCGGGCACGGCTTCCTTGACGACATCGCCCACAACGCCGCGCCGGTGATCGTGAACGGTGTGCTGCAGGCCGACGCCGACACTGCCGTGGGCAACGCACAGCCGGTGGGGCCGGGTGGCAACAACCTGACCTACGACAACGAACTGCTCGACGCCCACTACATCGCTGGCGACGGCCGGGTGAACGAGAACATCGGCCTGACTGCCGTGCACCATGTGTTCCACTCCGAGCACAACCGCCTGGTGCAGCAGACCAAGGACACCCTGCTGGCCTCCGGCGACCTGGCGTTCCTCAACCAGTGGCTGATCGATGATGTCGCTGCCATCCCCACCACGCCCGCCGAAATCGCCGCGCTGGTCTGGGACGGCGAGCGGCTGTTCCAGGCTGCCAAGTTCGGCACCGAGATGCAGTACCAGCACCTGGTGTTCGAAGAGTTCGCCCGTACCATCCAGCCGCAGGTCGATGCGTTCCTGGCCCCCAACGGCTACGACACCTCGATCGACCCGGCCATCCTCGCCGAGTTCGCCCATGTGGTTTACCGCTTCGGCCACTCGATGCTGACCGAAACCGTCGACCGCTTCGACCCGGCATTCAACCCGATCTCCGGCGACCCGGCCAACCCCGACCAGCAGCTTGGCCTGATTGCTGCCTTCCTCAACCCGCTGGCCTTCGCCGGCAGTGGCGCCACTGCCGACGAAGCGGCCGGCGCGATCATTCGTGGCGTCACCCGCCAGCTGGGCAACGAAATCGACGAATTCGTCACCGAAGCCCTGCGCAACAACCTGCTTGGCCTGCCGCTCGACCTGCCGGCGCTGAACATCGCCCGTGGTCGCGACACCGGCATCCCCACACTGAACGAGGCGCGCCGCGAGTTCTACGCTGCAACCGGCGACAGCCAGCTCAAGCCGTACATCAGCTGGGCCGACTTCGCCGACCACCTCAAGCACCCGGCGTCGCTGATCAACTTCATCGCTGCCTACGGCACCCACAGCACCATCACCGGGGCAACCACCGAGGCCGAAAAGCGTGCCGCCGCCGTGGCACTGGTGCTGGGCGGTGACGGTGCGCCGGCTGATCGCCTGGACTTCCTCAACGGCACTGGTGCCTATGCCAACGTGACACTGGCCGGTGCCGACGGCATCGCCGGCACCGCCGACGACATCACTGGCGTGACCGTGACGGGTGTCGATGACATCGACTTCTGGGTCGGTGGCCTGGCCGAGAAGAAAATGCCATTCGGCGGCATGCTCGGTTCCAGCTTCAACTTCGTCTTCGAAACCCAGCTGGAAGCCCTGCAGAACGGCGACCGGTTCTACTACCTGTCGCGTACCGCGGGCATGAACTTCGGCACCGAGCTGGAGAACAACTCCTTCGCCAAGCTGATCATGGCCAACTCGGATGTGACGCACCTGTCCAACACCGTGTTCCTCACCCCGACGTTCACCCTCGAGGTGAACCAGGCCAACCAGTTCACCGGGCTGGGCGCCGATGGCCGGGCCGACCCGACGGGGGGGATCGAGATCAACGGGGTGGAGATCGTCCCGCTGGTGATTCGTGACAACCCGGATACCGTGGGCCCCGACAGCAACTTCCTGCACTACACCGGTGAAGACCATGTGGTGCTGGGCGGCACCGCCGGCAACGACATCATCATCTCCGGCGAGGGCGACGATAGCGTCTACGGCGATGCCGGCAACGACACCCTGGAAGGTGGTGCCGGCAATGACGCCGTGCTCGGTGGTGCCGGTGACGACATCATCACCGACTCGTTTGGCGACAACCGCCTGGAAGGCAATGCCGGTAACGACGTGATCGTCGCCGGCAGCATGCTGGTGGGTGGCAACCTGATCCTGGGTGGCGACGGCCAGGACTTCATCATCACCACCGAAGACATCAGCACCACCTTCGGTGGCCGGGGTGACGACTTCATCCTCGGCGCCAAGACCAACCTGCCACCTACCGGCAACGAGGGTGACGACTGGATCGAGAAGGGCACCCAGGACGGTGCGCCCGGCGACAACTTTGCGCCGCTGCTGGGTGATGAAGTGGTCGGCAACGACATCTTCGTCGGTGGCGGTGGCTTCGACGAGATGATCGGCGAGGGCGGCGACGACATCTTTGTCGGCAGCGACGCCCAGGACAAGATGGACGGCATGTCCGGTTTCGACTGGATTACCAACAAGAATGACCAGGTTGGCGTCACCGTCGACCTGACCCTGGCCGCCCTGGCTCAGCCGCATGGCAACGCACCGAACCAGAACGCCGGCGTGTTCAACCCGGTCGGTGCCTCGCCGGCTTCCATCCTCGACCGCTTTGCCGAGGTCGAGGGCGTGTCTGGTTCGAACTTTGCCGACGTGCTCAAGGGCGACAACGTCGATGCCGTGACCATCCTCAACCATGGCGGTGCCACCGGCAGCGCCTTGACCAACGTCGCGCTGATCCGCGGCCTGGAACAGTTCCTGGCCGATGCCGGGTTGCCGACCACCGGCTTTGCCACGGGCAACATCATGCTCGGCGGCAATGGCAGCGACCTGATCGAAGGCCGTGGCGGTGATGACCTGATCGACGGCGACAAATGGCTCAACGTGCGCATCGCGGTGTATGCCGCCGATGACGTCAACCATACCGGCCCTGAAATCGCCAGCTTCGACAGCATGGTCGACATGATTCCGTTCATGCTCGACCGTACCTACAACCCTGGCCAGCTGAAGGCCGTGCGCGAAATCCTGCCCGGCACCTCGACGGGGGGCGCGGCGTTCGACACGGCAGTGTTCTCGGGCGTGCAGAGCGAGTACACGGTGACGCAGAACACCAAAGGTACGCTCGACACTGCCGATGATGTGTGGACCGTGACCGACAACGTGGCTGGCCGCGACGGTGTCGATACCCTGCTGCACATCGAACGCCTGCAGTTCGCCGATAGCCAGCGCGTGCTGGTGGAAGGGCTGAATGCGCAGCCCACCGGCAGCCCGGCCATCACCGATGGCAACGGCGGCGCGATTACCGTGGGTGATGTGCTTACCGTAAACGTGGCCGGTGTGCTGGATGCCGACAACATCAGCGCCAATAACCCGCTGGGTACGCTCGCCGACCGTTCGGTGTCGTACTACTGGCAGTTCGAGGCCACGCCCGGCAGCGGAGTGTTCGAGGACATCATCCTGCTGCCGGCCGGCGACCTGGCGTTCCAGAGCGCCGACGGCACCACGTTCAAGGTGTCGCCAGACCTGGCCGGGTTGTCCCTGCGCGTCAAGGCGATGTACCAGGACGCCCATGGCACCACCGAAGTGCTGTTCTCCCAGCCCACCACCGTGGTGCAGCCGGGCGCGCCAGTGGTGCCGACGCCTGCTACGCCGGTGGTGGATGCCACGGCAGGTGGTGCCGGCCTGCACATGGTGCGTTCCGACCTCAACTTCATCCTGGCCCAGATCAAGATCGCCGAAGCCGACGCCAACGGCGCAGACATCCTCTCGCTGCTGCCCAACATCCGTGCGCCGCTGGGCCTGCGGGCGGTGGATGGCTCGAACAACAACCTGATGAACCTGAACGGTATCGACAACACCCAGTACGGTGCTGGCGACAATGTCTTCCCGCGCCTGACCGACCCGGTGTTCAACCCGGCCGAAGGTGCGCCTGCCGGCTTCTTCGGCCCAGGCTCGCCGGCCATTCCGGGCTCGTCGTACCAGCAGACCAGCGGCCCGGTGTTCGACTCGCAGCCGCGCACCATCAGCAACCTGATCGTCGACCAGACCTCCAACAACCCGGCGGCCTATGCCACCGCGTACGACCCGGGTGCCGACGGCGTGCTCAACTTCGGCGCTGTGGGCAACGACGACGTGCTCAAGGACGGCGTGCGCATCGTCGCCAGCCCAGGCCTGGACGGCCAGTTCGGCACCGCTGACGACCACGACGTGTACCTGTTCGAGAACACCGCCGCCGATGCGGGGCTATCCGCGCCGTTCAACGCCTGGATGACCTTCTTCGGGCAGTTCTTCGACCACGGCCTGGACCTGGTCACCAAGGGTGGCTCGGGTACCATCTTCATCCCACTGCAACCGGATGACCCGCTTTATGTGCCGGGCGGGTCCAGCAACTTCATGGTGGTGACCCGGGCCACCAACCTGCCCGGTGCGGACGGCGTGCTTGGCACGGCCGACGATATTCACGAGCACACCAACACCACCACGCCATTCGTGGACCAGAACCAGACCTACAGCTCGCATCCTTCGCACCAGGTGTTCCTGCGTGCCTACGTGCTGACCGATGACGGGCCCATCGCCACGGGCCGCTTGATCACCAACCGTGATCTGGGGGCCGATGGCCGCTACGGTACCGCGGACGACACCGAGATCGGCGGCATGGCGACCTGGAAGGTGGTCAAGGCGCAGGCCCGCGATGTGCTCGGCATCAACCTGACCGATGCCGACGTCGACAACGTGCCGCTGCTGGCAACCGATGCCTACGGCAACTTCATCAAAGGGCCCAACGGCTACCCGATGGTGATCATGAAAGGCGCCGACGGCATTGCCGGCACGGCCGACGACCAGCAGGTCGAAGGCAACCCGCTGGCACCACTGGACCTGACCAACGCCGTGCGCACGGGGCACCAGTTCCTCGCCGACATTGCCCACAATGCCGTGCCGGTGTTCAACGCCGGGGTGCTGGCGCCGGATGCCGACGACGTCGCAGGCAATGCCGTGCCCGTCAACCCGCAGACCGGGGCCAACCTGGCCTACGACAACGAGCTGCTGGACGCCCACTACATCGCCGGTGACGGCAGGGTCAACGAGAACATCGGCCTGACTGCCGTGCATGCAATCTTCCACTCCGAGCACAACCGGCTGGTGGCGCAGACCATGGACACCGTGCTCGACTCGGGGGACCTGGCCTTCATCAACGAGTGGCTGCTCAACCCGCTGACCGCGCTGCCGGCCAACCAGGCCGAAATCGACGCGCTGGTGTGGAATGGCGAGCGGCTGTTCCAGGCGGCCAAGTTCGGTACCGAAATGCAGTACCAGCACCTGGTGTTCGAGGAGTTCGCCCGTACCGTGCAACCACGGGTCGACCTGTTCTTTGCCCCGACCCAGGTGTACGACGTTGACCTCGATGCATCGATCGTGGCCGAGTTCGCCCACACCGTGTACCGCTTCGGCCACTCGATGCTGACCGAGACCGTCGACCGCTTCGATGTCGATTTCAATGTTATCAAGGACCCGGCCAGCGCCAACCCGGACCAGCAACTGGGCCTGATCGCGGCGTTCCTCAACCCGCTGGCATATGCCGCCAGCGGCGTCACCCCTGAGGATGCCACCAGTGCCATCGTGCGCGGGGTCACCCGCCAGGCCGGTAACGAAATCGACGAGTTCGTCACCGAGGCGCTGCGCAACAACCTGCTCGGCCTGCCGTTGGACTTGCCGGCGATCAACATCGCCCGTGGCCGCGATGTCGGCATCCCTTCGCTGAACGCTGTGCGCCGCGACATCTACGCGCAAACCGGCGATACCCAGCTCAAGCCGTACACCAGCTGGGTCGACCTGGTGCAGCACCTGAAGCATCCGGAGTCGCTGATCAACTTCATCGCCGCCTACGGCACCCACAGCACCATCACCGGGGCCACCACGTTGCTGGAGAAACGCGCGGCGGCCATGGCCCTGGTGTTCGGCGGTGACGGTGCGCCAGCCGATCGCCTGGACTTCCTCAACAGCACGGGTGCCTATGCCAACGTCACCCTGCCTGGCAAGGATGGCGTGCTGGGTACCGCCGATGACTTGAGGGCGGTAACCGTGACCGGGGTCGATGCCATCGACTTGTGGATCGGCGGCCTGGCCGAAGCGAAAACCCCGTTCGGCGGCATGCTCGGCACCACCTTCAACTTCGTGTTCGAGAACCAACTGGAGAAACTGCAGGACGGCGACCGCTTCTACTACCTGGAACGCACCGCTGGCCTGTCGATGAACGCCGAGTTGGAAAGCAACTCGTTCGCCAAGCTGATCATGGCCAACACCTCGGCTACGCACCTGCCGGCGCTGGTGTTCTCGGACCCGGGCTTCTACCTGGAAGTGGACCAGAGCAAGCAGTACAACGAGGGCCTGGGCAACGCCGACCCGCTGGGCGAAAACGGCCAGCAGGTGGTGTTCCGCGACAGCCCGCTGACGGCCGGCCCGGACACCAATTACTTGCGCTATGCCGGTACCGAGCACGTCGTGCTCGGCGGCACCAACGGTGACGACATCCTGGTGTCCAGCGAGGGTGACGACACGATCTGGGGCGATGGTGGCAACGACCGCATCGAAGGTGGCGATGGCAACGACCAGCTGCGTGGTGGTGCCGGCGACGACATCATCAGCGACATGGGCGGTGACGACAACATCCAGGGCGGCGACGGCAACGATGTGCTGCACGGCGGTAATGGCGTCAACCTGATCATCGGCGGTTTCGGCAACGACTTCATCGTTACCGGTGAGGACGCCTCCGAAGCCATTGGCGGCCAGGGCAACGACTTTATCCTGGGCAGCAAGGCCAACGAACAGGACATGGGCAACGAAGGCGACGACTGGATCGAGAAGGGCACCTCGGATGGTGCACCTGGCGACAACTTCGACCCGCTTGGCAACGACCCGATCATCGGCAACGACGTGTTCATCGGTGGTAACGAGAACGACAAGTTCAACGGTGAAGGCGGCGACGACATCATGGTCGGCAGCCTGGGCTTCGGTGACCGCTACATCGGTGGCTCTGGCTACGACTGGGCAACCTTCAAGGACCTGGCCCAGGGCGTGACCATCGACTACAGCGACCGCTTCTTCGATGTGCCGCCGGTACCGGGGTCGGGAGCGTCCGCGCTGGTGCGTTTCGACATCATGGAAGGCCTGTCGGGTTCTGCCCATGGAGACTTCCTGCGCGGTGACAGCGAAACCGCTGCCACCTTGCCGACCAATGGCGCAAACGGCAGTGTGCTGACCAACATCAACCTGATCGACGGCCTGGCCGGCCTGCTGGCTGCCGGGGCGACGTTCTACGATGGTGGCAACATCATCCTTGGCGGCAGCGGCAGCGACCTGATCGAAGGCCGTGGCGGCGACGACATCCTCGACGGTGACAAGTGGCTGAACGTGCGCATCAGCGTGCGCGCCAACAGCGACGGTACCGGCCCGGAAATCGCCAGCTACGACAGCATGGCGCCGATGGTGCCGCTGATGCTCAATGGCACCTACAACCCGGGCCAGCTGGTGATCATCCGCGAAATCCTCAACGGCACCGACAGCTACGACACGGCGGTGTTCTCGGGGGTGTCCACCGACTACAGCGTGGTGGTCGACGGCAATTCGGTGATCGTCACCGATCTGGTGGCCGGGCGTGATGGTGTCGACCGTCTGACCGGCATCGAACGCCTGCAGTTCTCCGATAGCTCCCAGGCCTCCGGTGTGGGCACTGCAGTGAACGTCGGCCCGACGGGCCACCTGGCGATCCTCGACGCGGTCACCGGGCTGCGTAACGACACATCGGTCAGCGGCCAGCTGCTGCGGGTGAGCAACGTGGCGGTGCACGATGCCGATAACGTCAGCGCCAGCAATGCGAGCGGCGCGGTCAACGGCCCGATTGCCTACTACTGGCAGGTCGAGCGCCTGCCGGGCTCGGGGGTATACGAAGACATCACCTTCGTCGCCGCCGGCGAGGTCTCGCGGGCGATCGGCAGCACCTACCGGGTGACCGATGATGTAGCGGGCCTGAACATCCGCGTACGTGGGGTGTACCAGGATACCAAGGGCACGCTGGAAATCGTCGATTCGTCGCCGAACAGCGCACCGACCGCCGGGCCGACCGTGACCGGGCTACTGGTGCAGAACCAGACCCTTACCGCCAACACGGCGACCATCGTCGATGCCGACGGGCTGAGCAACCCGCAGTTCACCTTCCAGTGGCAATCCAACCGGGGGCTCGGCTGGGTCAATATTGCCGGCGCCATCAGCAGCACCTTTGTCCTGACCCAGGAACAGGTGGGGCAGAACATGCGGGTGGTGGTGAGCTATGTGGATGACATCGGCGTGCATGAAAGCGTCGCCTCCGACATCCTCGACCCGGTGGCCAACGTCAACGATGCGCCTACCGGTGCCGTGCTGATCAGCGACACCACGCCCGTTCAGGGGCAGACGCTGACGGCACTTACCGGGACTATTGCCGACCTGGACGGGCTGGGTACATTCAGCTTCCAGTGGCAGCAAGGTAGCGGCGGTATCTTCATCGACATCGTGGGCGCCACTGCAGCCACCTTCACCCCGGGGCTCGCCCAGGGAGGCCAGCAACTGCAGGTGATCGTGCGCTACACCGACGCCTTCGGCGCGCAGGAGACACTCACCTCGGCGCCAACTGCTGCAGTGCCAGGCTTGACGCTGGTTGGCACCAACGGTGCCGACATCCTGATCGGCAGCGCGGGTAATGACGTGATCTCTGGCCTGGACGGTGCCGACCAGCTGTTCGGCGGGCTTGGCAACGACATCCTCGACGGCGGGCTTGGCGCAGATGCCATGAACGGCGGTGGTGGCAACGACACCTTCGTGGTCGACAACATCGGCGACACGGTAAGCGAAGCGCTTAACGGCGGAGTCGACCTGGTGCGGACCAGCCTGGCCAGCTATACCCTGGGTGCCAATGTCGAAAACCTGACCTTTACCGGGGTGGGTAACTTCATCGGTGGCGGTAATGCGCTGGATAACGTCATTACAGGCGGCGCTGGCAATGACTTGCTCAATGGTGGTGCAGGTGCCGACCGCCTGGTGGGTGGTCTGGGCAATGACACTTACGTAGTGGACAACGCCGGGGATGTGGTGGTCGAGGCTACGGGGGCCGGTACGGATACTGTGCGTACCACGCTAGCCAGCTACGGCTTGGCCAGCAACGTCGAAAACCTGACCTTTACCGGGGTGGGTAACTTCATCGGTGGTGGTAATGCGCTGGATAACGTCATTACAGGCGGCGCTGGCAATGACTTGCTCAATGGCGCTGCGGGTGCCGACCGCCTGGTGGGTGGTCTGGGCAATGACACCTACGTGGTAGATAACGCCGGGGATGTGATAGTCGAGGCCACGGGGGCCGGTACGGATACCGTGCGTACCGCGCTAGCCAGCTACGGCATGGCCAACAACGTCGAAAACCTGACCTATACCGGGGTGGGCAACTTCGTCGGTGGTGGTAATGCGCTGGACAACATCATCACCGGCGGCGCAGGCAACGACTTGCTCAATGGCGGTGCAGGCGCCGACCGCCTGGTGGGTGGTCTCGGCAACGACATCTACGTGGTGGATAACGCCGGAGATGTGGTGGTCGAGGCCGCGGGCGCCGGTACGGACACCGTGCGTACCACGTTAGCCAGCTACGGCATGGCCAACAACGTCGAAAACCTGACCTATACGGGGGTGGGCAACTTCGTCGGTGGTGGTAATGCGTTGGACAACATCATCACCGGCGGCGCAGGCAACGACTTGCTCAATGGCGGTGCAGGCGCCGACCGCCTGGTGGGTGGTCTAGGCAACGACATCTACGTGGTGGATAACGCCGGAGATGTGGTGGTCGAGGCCGCGGGCGCCGGTACGGACACCGTGCGTACCACGTTAGCCAGCTACGGCATGGCCAACAACGTCGAAAACCTGACCTATACGGGGGTGGGCAACTTCGTCGGTGGTGGTAATGCGTTGGACAACATCATCACCGGCGGCGCAGGCAACGACTTGCTCAATGGCGGTGCAGGTGCCGACAGCCTGGTCGGTGGTCTAGGCAACGACACCTACGTGGTGGATAACGCCGGGGATGTGGTGATCGAGGCCACGGGGGCCGGCACGGATACCGTGCATACCACGCTGGCCAGCTACACCATGACCAGTAACGTCGAGAACCTGACCTACACCGGGGTGGGTAACTTCAGCGGTACCGGTAACACGCAGGCCAACGTCATCACTGGCGGTAGTGGCAACGACAGCCTGGACGGCGGTCTTGGCAACGACATCCTCAACGGTGGTGCAGGCAGTGACACGCTGTTCGGTGGTGGAGGCAACGACACGCTGATTGGCGGCAGCGGCAACGACTTCCTCAACGGCGCAGCAGGCGATGACACGGTCAACGGCGGCGCGGGCGATGACACCATGATGGCCACTGATGGCAATGATGTCTTCCAGTTCGCCGCAGGCTTCGGCAATGACCTGATCATCAACTTCGACAGTAACGCAATCGGCGGCCAGGACAGGCTGGATATCACCGCCTTCAACATCACCGCAGCCACCTTTGCTGCCAACGTCACCATCGCCGATGTTGGCGACGATACGCTGGTCAGCATCGGTGCCACCGACTCCATCCGCCTGGTAGGGGTGGCGGATGCGACCACAGTGACTGCAGCGGACTTCAACCTGGCAGGTTGAGGGCCTCGGAGGTACGCTGCAAGGGCCGCTTCGCGGCCCATTCGCGGGCACGCCCGCTCCCACAGGGATATCACCGCCTTCAGGCTTGGTGATGTCCCTGTGGGAGCGGGCGTGCCCGCGAAGCATGTAGCGTGGTCGATGGCATCGGCTGCGCCGGTGTTCGCGGCTAAAGCCGCTCCTACAGGTTGAACATGGCTCGAGGTCCAGGTGATCGGGCTGGGGTCGCCTGTTTCGCGGGCTTGTCCGCTCCCACAAAGGAGCGCGTTATACTCCGCGCCTTTGCCCATGCCCGGAATCCGCCCATGCGCCAGCTTTTGCTCATCGTCGATGTCCAGTCCACCTTCAGCCCGCCCGAGTGGCTGGTCGATGGCTTGCGCCGGTTGTCGGCGAACATCCCCACCATCGCCTCGGTCGAGTTGCACGATGAGCAGGTCACGCCGTTCGAGCGGCAGCTTGGCTGGCACCCGGCGGCCGAGGACGAAAGCCTGGTCGAGGCCGATCAGGTGTTCGTCAAGCATGGCTACGGGCAGAGCGCCGAGGCCATCGACTACATCAGGCAATTGGGTGTGGAGCGCGTGCTGGTATGTGGGCTGCAGACCGA
This sequence comes from Pseudomonas sp. B19(2017), assembly GCF_002113165.1. Classification (NCBI taxonomy): domain Bacteria; kingdom Pseudomonadati; phylum Pseudomonadota; class Gammaproteobacteria; order Pseudomonadales; family Pseudomonadaceae; genus Pseudomonas; species Pseudomonas sp. B19(2017). Next base: position 296 of record NZ_NEJR01000005.1, on the reverse strand, counting down.
AACCTGTGTGCTGGCCGCCGGCTTCGCCCTGTTCGATGCGGGGCTGATGCCCACCCTGGTCACCGACATGACGGTAGGTTCTTCGCTCGACAGGTCGGGCAAGCTGGGCATCGACCTGTGGAAGCATCACTTCCGCCAGGTCACTACCTCGGTCGAGGTGCTCGCCGAACTGGCCGCACAAGGCCAGAACCGCAGCCTGTAGATACTCTGTTGGCGGTCAAGCTTTTCTGAGGTGTTCAGAGCTGAAAAGCTTGGCCGTATCAAATGGCTCATCCCCGCGCATGCATGCCCAGATG